>JALHOQ010000015.1 GCA_022842925.1 Bdellovibrionales bacterium | reverse complement strand
AGTTCCGCGCTGTCCACGATGATTCTTTACGTCATTCGAACTACCCTTGGACAAGTAAAAGCCAAAGAAGTTAAATCCTTAGATCATGTGCGGGATCGCCGGTTCCATCCAATTCAGTGGGGGTAAAACCCTGGCCGTCGAGGCCGTTGATTCGATCTTGGCGCGGCAGGACCGCCGTGGGCCCGATCATCGCCAGTCGATCGAGCATTTTGCCGATGGGCTGCACTTGGTTTTTGGCCATAATCGCCTCGCAATTCTTGATCTCGATGAGCGTTCCAATCAGCCCTTTGCCGATCAGTCCTTCGATAGCCTGCTGAGCTATAACGGTGAGATCTATAACTTTGTCGAGCTGCGCGACGAGCTGACCCGCTTGGGTCATAGCTTTCGAACCACCAGTGACACCGAAGTGATTTTGAAAGCCTATTCGGAGTGGGGTGTCGAGGCGTTTTCGAAGTTCAACGGCATGTTCGCGTTTGGGCTTTTTGATGGCCGCAAGAAGCAGCTCTTGCTTGTGCGCGATCGCTTTGGGGTGAAGCCGCTCTACTATACGGTTCAAAAAGGTGCGCTGCACTTTGCTTCGAATGCCAAGGCTTTGGCTTTAAGTCACGGGCTTGGGCTGAACTGGGATTATATCAACACCGGACTTCGTTACGACCTCTATGAGGGTGTGAGCCTTGAGAGCTGTTTTTCTGGCGTTCGTGCGCTGCCGCCGGGGCATGTTTTGGTTTTTAAGGATTCGGCGGCCGCTTTAGAGACTGCGCCCTATTACCGCCTTGAGTCGCGCTACTTAGATTTGCGCGAGAATTTGCTTGGTTTGGATGAAGATCAGCTGGTGCGCTCGCTTGAGGAGCTTTTGTTTGATGCGGTGAGGTTGCGACTGCGGTCGGACGTGCCCGTGACGCTTTCGCTATCGGGTGGGTTGGATTCTGGGATTTGTGCTTCGTTTATGCGTGAGATTTTGGGGCGTCACTTTGATGCCCTCACTTTTGGCGAAGGTCGCGTGAGTGGGAGCGAAGCGGCCTTAGCCAAAGAGACCGCCGATCATGTGGGCGTGGGTTTGGTTTCGACGGGGCTGAATGCGGGAGACGTTCGGGCGATTTACGAGAGTACGCTTGACGCCCAGCTGGTGCCCTTTGGGCATCCGACCGTGATGGCGCAGAACCGGGTGTTTCAAGAGATCCATTCGCGCGGATTTAAGGTTTCCATCGGTGGCCAGGGGGCGGATGAGGCCTTTGCCGGCTATCGCAAGTTCTTGCTGCAGTACTTGAAGGAGCTTCGCGCTTCAGGTGCGGGCTTTAAGGCATTGAAAGAAGGCCTTGGAGTTGGTTGTACGGTGGCTCAAGAATTGTTCTCGCCGCAGAACTACTTTTATTATTTTAAGCGCATGAGCTCGAGCGGGCGGGGTGAGTTTTACCTGGGCGGTGAGGGGCGAGACCGCGTGCCGAGTGTTCCGGCCTCGGCGTCGGTGGCTTTGCATTCGCGCCAATTGTTGGACGTGAGCGTGACCAGTCTGCCAACCTTGCTGCGCTATGAAGATTCAAACTCCATGCATTACTCGATCGAAAGCCGGATGCCCTTTTTGGATTATCGCGTGATTGAATTCGGATTGGCTCTGCCTTCTGAGATGAAGGTTCGCGGGGGCTATGGCAAGTGGCTGCTGCGCCGGGTGGCCGAGAAGCGGCTGCCTCGGTCGATCGTGTGGACGCGGAACAAGCGGGCGTTTTCTTTAAAGCCGAGCTGGTGGTTCGATAGCGGCCTAACCGCGGTTATGCGTCAGACAATCGATGAGAATCGTTCTGTGCTGGAGCCGGTTTTAAGCCCGGCGATGAGAGATCTGATTCGTGATCCACGGAATTTTGCTATCCCTGAGCACTTCACCAAGCTCAACACTCTCGTGTGGCTGGCCCGTAACCCTGGGTTTTTAAAGTCGTGAAATACTGGCCCTCAATCCTCCTCGGTGTTGTGTTGGCCGTTCTCTTCTTTTACTTCGTATCGGCCACCCCGCCGCCGCTGATTTATGAACAGTTTTAAGTTTAACTGGGCCGTGGTTCTGGCCTCTTTTTTGGCGGCATCGCTCTTGATTTGGGTAGGGGCGTTTGTTGTGGATTGGGTGCATCCGCGTTTGGGATGTGTGAGTGCGGAGCGGGAATGGGCCCGCGCGCGGACGGAGCCGATGGCGTATAGCCGGATCTCCTCGCTCTACTGGAGCACGCTTTGTGATGCAGCTTCGTTGCCCCTTTTGATCTCGGCGTCCGAGGGTACGGGCGCGCCGTCTTTTCCCGATGTTTTATTTGCGCAGAAGCAGGTCTTAGCTCACGAAATCACCGGCGCTCATCGGGGGCTAAAGACGATTGCCTATCTTTTAACGAATGAGATCCATTCTGAGCGGGTGGAAAATTTGCGGCTGATTGGGCTAATCAATCCGGTGTATTTTAGTTTCGCTGCCCGTACCGATGCGGCGAGTATTCGGCTCAGCAGCCTTTCCAATCTCTCTTTTATGGCCCGAATGCCCGTGTTTAAACAGCGCTGGGATGAGTTTTTACTGGATTCGTTTTTTATCGGTGCAAAGGCGTACTTGGAGGAACTTCAGGGATTCGGGCGGCCACCTGTTCGCTCGATTGTTCGGGATTTGGGCGCGCCGACGGAGCCCGTTGAGGGCGAGTTTGATTTAGGGCGCAATATGCGGGTCGAGAAGGTGGAGAATTTTAAAACTTTCACCAGTCCGTTTCATGATCGCGTGGAGCCTTCGCGCTATATGTTTGACCGGGTGGTGGAGTTTGCGCGCGCGCATCCCGGGGCGCGAGTGTGTTTCGTTATGCTGCCCACCAACACGCGTAACTTTCGTCACTTTGGCCGCGATGCGGAAGTGTTAACGGCGCAAATGTCGGCGCTGATGGCTCAGCTGCCCGAGGAGATGCGCCTCGATCTCCAAGATATGAACGAGGATTCGTTTTTATTTTTGGATCCCATGCATTTAACGGAATTCGGTAAGTGGAAAGTGATGGAGCGTATTTTGGCCTCTCCCTGCGGCCAGAGGGTGTTGGCGCCATGATCATTTCTATTTTTACGATTTTTGTCGCGACCTATTTGTTGCGCGGGCTTGTGCGGGGCCGGGCTTTTTTATTTTTGGTTTTAGTGTCGCTTTTGGCTTTTGGTCAGCTGGCGCAAAAAACGCTTTGGGCCATTTTGGTTGTGTTTCTTGGCCAGCAGATTGTGGTTTGGGCCGCTCGGCGGTGGAAGTGGCAGAGCGCTTATCTACCGCTGGCGTTTGCGACGTTTTTTATCGTGGTTCATCACTTGGGTGGAGAGCGAATCACAGGGGTTTCTTATATCGTCTTGGCCGCGAGTCTCGACCTCTGGGCTCGAGTGCGGCGGCCGGAAAGTTTCTGGGCCCGAGATGCTTTGTTGAATCTGGTTCTCTTTCCTAAGGTCGTGGTCGGTCCGATTGCGGGTATTGAGAGTCATTCGCCGCGGGTGCGGGGGGCGAGTGAAATCGCATTTTTAGGTCTTGGCGGGGCGGTAAAGGCCTTGTTGCTGACCAGTCTGTTTCGGGAGTATTTTCCCGCACCTGATTGGGGCTCGCTGGTGTCCGTGGCGGACTACCTCTGGTTCGGTCTATGGAACTATATCCATCTCTATCTCGAATTCTCCGGCGCCTGCGATATGGTCACCGCTACTTTTTGGAGCTTGGGTCTCGATTGTCCGTTGAATTTTGCAAAACCCTATCTCTCGTGCAGCATCACCGAGTTTTGGAAGCGCTGGCATATTACATTGAGCAGTTGGATTAAGAACTTCGTTTACATTCCCTTCGGCGGCAGCCGCGTCAGTTCTGGCCGTATTTATTTTAACCTTATGCTGGCCATGGTGATCTCTGGCGCTTGGCACGGCCTAACTCCCAGCTTTCTCGGCTGGGGCGCATTGCAAGGCGCGCTGCTTTGCCTTGAGCGGTTCTTCGGCTTGGAGGAGAAGTTGAAGATGGCCTCGCTGCAGATTCGCGGGTTGGCCTGGTTGGTGACTCAAGCTCTCGTGACGTGCTCCTGGGTTTTATTTTTCGCGCCACTGAGATGGTGAGTGGCTAGTGCGCGAGAGATCGGCCCCACCCCATCCACGCTAGCGACCGTCGGCACGGCGCGCATGTGGATAACTGAGGCAAGACGTTTTCTCGCGGAGTGAACCTGGGAGCAATTGGCCTTACCCCACCCTCAGCTTAATATGGGGATCAAGTATTTGTACCATTCGAAGCAATTTGTCCGTACTTACCTTGTCAATTCGGTGATGCAAGATACGGCTCATCTGAGGCTCATCGACTCCCAGCTTCTTCGCCATTTCTTTTTGTTTTAGGCCATGCTTATACATGTAAGCCACAAGTCGTTGACAAAGTTCCCAGCGAAAATGTTCCAGCGGCGTCGCATCTTCACTCAGGTGTACTGTCCCCTCAGTATTGTCGAGTTTCTTGATCATCGCATCTAGCTTTTTTCTAGATGGCCATTTCACCTTTCGCAATTAATCTCTCCTATAGCAATTCAAGACCCCAATGAAGGCCTCGTCTGCTTTAATTAGCCAGATCAGTTTATAAGTCTTACCAGCTAGTTTCATTCCGTCTTCCACAAAATACTCAAAACCGTTCGAGTCAATATCTTCGGGTAAAAACCAACGCCCAGTGAGCATTTGGACCAGATTGATGATTATCTGATCTGTCACAGATGAGCTGTGTTTCACCAGATAATGTGGATCTATTACCAGCAGGCTTAGGTGGCGGCCGTTTATCATTACTTCAACGTGATACTGCCTGCGATTCATTTATATCCTAGCTATAATTGTAATAAAATACAAGTTTCTATTTTTCCGTATCAGAAGAGTGCCGGAACCAGCGGTTCAGAATTTGTAACAAGAACCCCTTGCGGAGCGCATGCCCACAGACATCCCTAGACTTAAGCCCTTAGACGAAGAGCGATAGGTAGCTCCAGATCAGGAGCAGCTTATGGGCGAAAAGTATCACCCATAGCTGGACTTTGAACAAAGTCCACCAACGCCGATATAGAACATCATCTTGTTCGATGAAATGTTCCATACGACCCCCTTTCTTAGTCAAAGTAAGGGGGTTCTTGTTTTTTGGCCCGCTGGCCCGGCGGAAGAGTGCCAATGCAAGAGAGGGCCAACGATCGAGCGACTATTGAGTGAGCAGCCGCGTCCGGCGGCGAAAATTTGAAATCCGAAATTCGAATGTTAAAAAGTGGCTGAGCTGATGGTTGACGGCCGGCGAATTAGAAATCGACGAAGGCGAGATAGCGGCGGACTTCTTCGGGGGTTTTCGAGCGGAGGCGGGCGAGCTCATTGAGTTGGTCGTCGCCTATGGCGCCGGAGCGGAAGTATTTGGCTTCGGGGTGGGTGAACATAAAGCCGGAGACTGTGCCGGCGGGGTCCATCGCGTACGAATCGGTGAGGCGGGCGCCGATGGCGTCGGGGCCGCCGAGGAGATTCCAGATGTCTACCTTCAGAGCGTGATCGGGGCAGGCTGGGTAGCCGGGGGCGGGGCGGATGCCTTGGTATTTTTCTTCTAAAAGATCTTCTAAAGAATAGTTTTCGCGAATGCCGCAGATGCGGCGGAATTCGAGATGCGCGTATTCGGCCAGAGCTTCGGCTAGGCGGTCGCCCATGGCTTTGATCATAATCGAAGTGTAGTCGTCGTGTTGGAGTTCGAACTCTCGTGCGCGTTTTTGCAAGTCATCGCCGGATGTCACGGCGAACACGCCCATATAGTCGGGAATACCAGAGTTTAACGGCGCGATATAGTCGGAGAGGCAGAGGCTTGAGGTCGTTTCCGTCATCTGTTGGCGCGTGAAGTGAACGTCGCATAGAGATTGTAGGTTCTCGGCCGGGCTGTCAGTCGGAGCCGGGGTATTGAACAGGCGCACCGATTCATCGAACGAGCCGGCGCGGAAGATTCCAATTCTCGCTCGCGGTGTGAGCCAGTTTTCGCGAATCATTCGGCCCAGCAAAACCTGGGCATCGTTATAGAGCTTAGTCGCTTCGACGCCGTATTTGGGGTGCTTCAAAATCGAGGGGAATTTGCCCTTGATCTCCCACGCCCAAAACAGCGGCGACCAGTCGAGAAGCTTGGCGAGTTCTTCGGTCGAGACTTTTAGATCAAAAACACCTGTGCGCGACGGGTTTGGTACGAACGTGTTCGGCCAATCGGTGATCAGCTTGCGTCGGCGGGCGTCGGCCAGAGATAGAAGATTTTTATTGCTGACCTGTTTGGCGAAGCTGTCGCTCATCTTCTTTTGCAGGTCGCGCAGCTCGTTCACATAAGTGTCTTTTTCAAAACCACTTAGGCCGGAGCAAGTTTGCACCACCAGCGAGGCATCTTTCACATGAGAGATGGGGCCGCGGTAATGGGGCGCGATCTTAACCGCCGTATGCAGCTGCGATGTTGTGGCGCCGCCGATCAGAATTGGGATGTCGCTGCCCTTTTTGTCGAACTGTTGCGCGACAAAGCACATTTCTTCGAGAGAGGGTGTGATCAAGCCGCTTAAGCCCACGAACTGGACATCTTCTTTTAAAGCGGTCTCTAGAATTTTCTCAGCTGGAACCATCACGCCGAGGTCGATCACCTCATAGCCGTTGCATGTGAGCACCACACCGACAATGTTTTTGCCGATATCGTGAACATCGCCCTTTACCGTGGCGATCAGGAATTTTCCTTTTGTGGTCGCTTTCGAATTGTTCTTAAGCATGTAGGGTTCAAGAACCGCCACCGCTTTTTTCATCACCCGCGCGCTCTTTACGACCTGGGGCAGGAACATTTTGCCGTCACCAAAGAGATCGCCGACGATGCGCATGCCATCCATCAGCGGGCCTTCAATGACCTTAATCGGATTTTGCAATTCTTTAAGAGCTTCGAGAGTGTCGATGTCGACAAACTTGTCGATGCCGTTCACCATCGAGTGGGAAAGTCGTTCGGAAACCGTGCCCTGGCGCCAAGCATCAGCTTCGTTCGGTCCGGCGGCGGCTTTTTTGTCGTCTTTATGCTTAAGGGAATACGTAATCAATTCTTCGGTGGCATCCGCGTCTTTGTTCCAAATCACGCGCTCACAGAGGTTTCGCAAGTCGGGGTCGAGTTGCTCGTAAACCTGAATCATCCCGGCATTGACGATGGCCATATCGAGGCCGTTTTTAATCGAGTGATAAAGGAATACGGTGTGCATGGCTTCGCGCACGGTGTTTTGCCCGCGGAAGCTGAAGGACAGATTCGAAATCCCGCCTGAAATCCGAACTCCCGGGCAGCGCTTTTTGATTTCACTTACGGCTTCGATAAAACCGCGCGCGTAATCGTTGTGCTCCGACATTCCGGTGGCCACTGCGAGAACGTTGGGGTCGAAAATAATATCCTCGGGTTCGAAGCCCGCTTTCTCGGTGAGAAGCTTATAGGCTCGCTCACAAATTCGCAGCCGGTCGTCTAAGGTGACCGCTTGGCCGAGTTCGTCAAAGGCCATAACCACGGCGGAGGCGCCGTAGCGCTGAATTTTGCGGGCGCGTTCCAAAAACAGCTCTTCACCGTCTTTGAGCGAAATCGAATTCACCACGCACTTGCCCTGCACGCACTTCAGGCCTTGTTCGATAATCTCCCAACGGGAGCTATCGATCATAACCGGCACTTTAGAGATATCGGGCTCAGAGGCGACGAGGTTCAAGAAATGCTTCATGCTCTTCACGCCGTCGAGCATGGCTTCATCAAAGTTCACATCAATCATATTGGCGCCGGCCGCGACTTGCTGGCGGGCGATCTCGAGCGCCTTTTCCCAATTGTCTTCTTTGACCGCTTTAGAGAAGCGGGGAGAGCCGGTCACATTGGTTCGTTCACCCACCATCCAAAAGGCGGCTGAGCCCTGATCGGCCGACATGCGGATCGGCTCCAAGCCGGACAGCCAAAGCGTGTGCTGGGCTTGTGGAATTTTACGCGGCTTTAAAGGGCGAACCCTTTCGGCCATCTCTTTGATATGCGCAGGAGTGGTGCCACAGCAGCCGCCGGCGATATTGATTTGCCCCGCGGACGCCATCTCTGATAACACAGCGGCGAAGGATTCTGGTGTTTCATCGTATCCGGTGGGCGCGAGAGGATTGGGCAAACCGGCGTTGGGATAACAGCTGATATGGCATTCCACATAGCGGGAGAGTTCGGCGATTAAACCCCTCATCTCCTGACCACCAAGCGCGCAGTTGAGGCCGACCGCTAAGGGTTTTGCATGACGAATGGAGACATAAGCGGCCTCGAGAGTTTGGCCCGAGAGCACGCGACCCGATTTGTCGGAGACAGTGAGGCTGGCGATTACGGGGAGCTTAAAACCGAGCTCTTCTTCGAGCCGTTGAATGGCGAAAAGAGCGGCTTTCAAATTCAAAGTATCAAATGTGGTCTCGGGCAACAGAATATCGGCGCCACCTTCGATCAGGGCTTTTGCCTGTTCAAAGTAAGCGGCTTCAAGCAGATCGAAGTCGATATTGCGGAATCCGGGCCGATTGACGTCGGGGCTGAGTGAAGCCGTGCGATTTGTGGGGCCGAGAGAGCCTGCAACATAAGTTTTGCGGCCCGTGCGTTTGGTAAACTCATCGCACGCCTCGCGCGCGATTCGCGCGGACTCAAAGCTCATCTCGACCGCCACCTCCGGCATATCGAATTCACCTTGCGAAACGCTGTTGGCATTAAAGCTGTTGGTCTCGAGGATATCGGCGCCGGCTTCGAGGTAGGCGTTATAGATCTGCTTTACCGCACCCGGTTGGGTGAGGTTGAGGAGATCGAAATTGCCTTTTAGAAGTTTGCCGTGGTCCTTGAAGCGCTCACCGCGAAAATCCGGTTCGGCGAACTTCATCTGCTGGAACAGGGTTCCCATGGCGCCGTCGAGGATCAGGATCTCGTTGGCCAGTCGGCCTTCAAGCTCTTTCAGGGTGTCTTTTGTAACGACCACTTATGTCACCGTTTTCACGATATCCGAAACTTGCGTCGCATCCTGCATCACGTAGAAGTGGATATTGTTATGTCCGTTGTTTATGAGGTCGTGCAGCTGCTTTTGACACCAGCGTTTGCCGATCTCGGGTGCATGTTCGGGTGTGGCCGTGACTTCATCGACCAATTCATCGGGCAAGTCGACGTGGAAAGTTTTGGGAATGCTGCGCAGCTGACTCGCGCTCTTAAGTATTTTTAAACCCGGCACGATCGGCACTTTGATGCCCGCTTCACGACACTCTTTAAAGAATTCATAAAAATGTCGGTTGTCGTAAAACATTTGTGTAACGACGTATTCGGCGCCCGCGTCGACTTTTGCTTTCAAGTTTGCGATATCGATGCGACGATTTGGCGCCTCAAAATGCTTTTCGGGGTAGCCGGCCACGCCGACACAAAAATCGAGTGGAGTGGCACCGCTAAGGTCCTCGAGAAAATTGCCGTTGCGCAAGTCCACCACCTGGCGGACCAGGTCGATCGCGAATTTATTCACCGATTGATGTTTCATTACGGTCTTGGCGTGGTCGGGCTCGTCGCCTCGGAGCGCTAGAATATTTTCTACGCCCAAGTAGCTGAGTTCGATCAAAGCGTCTTCGGTTTCTTCGCGGGTAAAGCCGAGGCAAAGAATATGCGCGACCGTATCAATCCTAAACCGGTTTTGAATGACGCCGCAAATACCGATGGTGCCGGGTCGTTTTTTAAAAATCTTACGTCTGAGAGAACCATCTTTGTTTTCGTGCAGGTGCGCGCTCGACGAGTGGGCGGTTACGTCAATCCATCGCGGTTTGATTGGAGCCAAGCAATCGACGACCTCAATCAGGTCGCGAATACTGCGGCCACGAGCTGGGGGAATAATTTCAGCGGAGAAAGCGGGGCCTTTGGCGCCCAGGAGGTGTTCTATAACTCGCATATTAAGTAGCTAAATATGGGATTGGCCTAGGGTTCAAGCAATGAATTTGGCTATGGTAACGCGAAGAGTTAATGGTTCACTGCTTAAGCCAAATTTCCCAGTCGCAGGCGCGCTCCACTTTTGTCCAAGTGCCCCCGTTTGGGTCCTCGACTTTTTCTTGGCCGAGCAGGGATTGGTAATAGGTCCGAATCGTTTGCCAGCCCGGGGCGTAGGACTGAACGGCGGCGCTGGGCGCCTCGCCTGAGGCGAAGCGGATCGCGTACGAGGTGTTGACGGCTAGAGCTGTTGCTCCAATTTCACGAATGCGATCCCAGCTGTTTTCCCAACTGGCTTTGGCGCGGTCACCGGCGCGGGTGCGGTCGTAGGGTGTGTAGGGATCTATGGCAAAGATTCGACCTTCATCCACTAATTTATGAATGCTGCGGTAGATGGTTTGTGATTCCGGTCGGCAATTTAATGTTTTCTGTAGTTCGGCTTCCATGCTTTTGGGCTCCAATCCCACGGAGAAGAACACTCCAGCGGCGACCCCGGCAAGGGACGTTGATTGAATATACTTCTTAGTCGGAAGGCGGCCTTTTACTGCCAAGGCCATCCAGGCGAGAGCGATGGCCAGTACGGGAAACAGATAATAATCGGTTTGATATTCGGAGTTCTGGCGAAGCAGCATAAATAGCGGAAATAAAATTAACGGCAGAACGCGGAGTGAGGGGCGCGTTTTTTCAGTCGCGAACGGGGCCAAAACCAGGATGGCCACTAACGGCCATAGTCCTTGAGTCTTAAGATGACTTAGCCAAGCGAAAAAGGATTCAGAGGTCGGCGGAATGGAAAACTGGCTTTGATAGGCGAGAAATTTGAGCGAGCGGGGGATGTTAAAGCTCTGCGGGAAACCTAAAAGCAAATAGCTTGGCAGCATCCAGAGGTAGAATTTGAGCGCGACCATCGCCCGCTGTTTGTTAAACGGTGGCATCCACAAAAGCCACATCACCGGCAAGAACAGCACAAAGCTCAGCTTGATCATTCCTGAGGCGCCCCAGAGCAGAGCGGAGAGCTTAAACCAGACGGAATTTTCGCCTTCTTTGACGGCGCGATTCGTGGCCAGAAATGCCGCCAGAACGAAAAAGGCGAACATCATATCGGGGTGGGCGCGAAACACGAAAGTGGCCCAAACCGGATTCGATAAGAGTAGGCCGGTTAGAGATGCTGTAAAAAGCAGGTGTTGCCAGAGTTCATTAAAAATCAAACGGCTGAGCAGGTAACTGATTCCAAATACCGATAGGAGGGACAAAACCATCACGGCCAGATGGTGAGCTCGCTCGTGATTTTCGACTTTCGAATCGGGATTGTTAAAATCCCGGCCGGCAATGGACCCAAACGTATGAATGGTTCGGTAGAAAAATGCGCCGTACGCGCTCTCGCCATTGTCTTTGTACCAGCGGGTTTTATTGGCCGTGCCGACAACGTGGGAGGCGTCGGCGTCGCGTGAGGAGAGAAGCGAGCGCGGGTCGATGTGCTCGCTGAACACCGAGACAAAGCCTGAGAATTGAAAAAGCAAAAGCAGGCCGAGAAAAATTTCGGCCAGCCGTTTGCGATTTTCTTTAAAGTAACTCTTAAGCTGGGGCAACCGTGGATTCCCACTTGGTGGCTTTGGTTTTAAGAGCCGGATGGCTGACTAAAAGATGCCAAACGACGGCGCATAAGCCCTCGGTGTGGGGCGTGATATGGTCGCCAAACAAGGGCGGGATCACGGCGCATGCGGTGGCGACTTCACGGGTGTAGCCGCCATCTTTGCCGACGATGCCGAAAATCGCAGATTTACGTTCTTTTGCGAGCTCGAGAGCTCGAACGAGATTTACCGAAATATTTTTAACCTGATTCCCGCCGCCCACACTAAACACCAAAACGGCGTCGCGCTCGCTGATGCGCGAGACTTTGAGCCATTCGACAAATGAGGTGTCCCAACCTTCGTCATTCACGCGGGCTGTGAGTTCCGACACGTTGTCGGTCGGAGTATAAGCTTCAAAGCCACAGATTTTTCGGAAGTCGTTGACCGCATGGCTGGCATGACCGGCTGAACCGCCCACACCCAAAATAAACAGCCGTCCACCAGCGTCTCGCACTCGGCCCAGGCCTGTGGCCATGGTTTCGATTTCTTGCACGGGGAGCGATTGAATCACTTCCACGCTCTCGTTTAAGAACTTCTCTGTGAACAACATCTCTTTCACCTTTCTGAAATCCATTTGGCAAAATCCATTAAGCTCGAAAAGAACTGAGTCGGATTTAATTCCCGCTCTTGCAGCATATGCAGATGATCGGAGCGCCGGGGTCCGATGTAAACCGTATTGAGCCCGAGCTTGGCTCCGGCCTCAACGTCTGTAATTCCGTCGCCCACCATCCAGCTTTCGCGGCGCTCTCGGTCTGAAACCCCGCCTAGGGCTTGTTCAAGCAGTCCAGTGGCGGGCTTACGGCAGCTGCAGCCGTCTTCGCTTTTATGAAAGCAAATATGGGACGAGGTAACCAGTCCACCTTGCGCACGCACCAGTTCTAAAACCCGCGCATGCACGGCTTCTAAGTTGGCCATGGTGGTCGTGCCTTTGGCCGCCGCCGGCTGATTGGTGGCGATGCTCACACGATGTCCGGCCTGATTTAAAATGGTGATCGCCTCTCCCGCGCCCGGCACCAGTTGAACTTGTGAGGGATGAAGAGGCGAGTTGACCGTGCCCTGTTCGGGGTCGACTACGAGGCGATTGATCACTCCGTCACGGTCTAAAATAATCAAAGCGTAAATCCCGACTTAACGGCATCGTCGTAAAACATTTTGACCGTTTCGAGCGAGTACTGCTCCTGATCCTTACCCATAAGCGGCAGCTTGCTGAGGAGCGACGCCGGCGCGGTGATGATATGCGTCCCGGTTTGATCGGCCTGATAGATATTTAAAACTTCGCGCGGTGAAGCCCAAAGAATTTTGGCGCCGGTCGCGTCTTTGTACATTTCGACCGCCTGGCGCATAACCGGGATGGGGTCGACTCCCGTGTCTGCCAACCGTCCGGCAAAGATCGATACGATCACATTGTGTTGGGGTTTTACGATTTCGCGAAGCCCGCGGATCTGTGAATCGGCGAGAAGAGCGGTGACATTCACCATAATACCGCGATCGAGCAGGCGTTGAATCAGCGGCAAGCTCGATTCGCCCCGAGTATTGGTGATCGGGATCTTAACGTTGGCGTTCGGCCCGAGCGCAACGATTTTATCGGCCTGCTTTTCCATCTCGTCAAACTCGTCGGAGAAAACTTCGAAGGAAACCGGCAGGTCTTTGATATTGCGCAAAACTTCTTTAGCGAAACCGGCGTAATCGCGAATTCCGGCTTTGGCCATGAGCGTGGGATTGGTGGTGAAACCCTTCACCCAGCCCTGTTCGTAGCACTGAAGCATTTCTTTAATATCAGCGCCATCGGCAAAAAGCGCGACGCGGAGGCGGGAGGTGTACTGTTTCACTTAAATCTCCTTGGTTGTCAGCGACTTAGCATAGTCGGAAAATTCGTGCAAACCCTGTGGCGAACCGATCTCATAAAAGCGGTCAAAGACTTCAAGACCCGCGAGCTGTCCGGCTTCGCTTAAGCGTTCAAAAAGAGAGGCGAGGTCGGCCTTTTGACCCTTTTCAAAATTTTCGGCGATCAGCTTCGAACTTAGAACACTGAGGCCGTAGTCGATGTAGTCCATTGGCTCTTTACGGCGCGTTTTGCTGTAAAACGTGACCTGGCCGTTTTGGTAGCAAGCATTGCTCTTATCGAAGCGCTCGTTGTTTTTAAAAACCGTCATCAGTGCCGGGCGGTTCTGTTTTAGAAAAGTGTCGTAGACCTCGCCCACGTGAAGCGGCAGATAGGAGTCGCCGTAGAGAAGAGTGAACGTCGACTTTAAGGCGCCCTGATCAAGAAGGTGCCTGAGCGCGCCGCCGGTTCCGAGCAGTTCGCCGCGCTCATAGACGAAGTTCACGTCTAGACCAGGAATGGGGTGGGCGCGAACGTAGCTTTCAATCTGCTCACCCAGGTGCCCAATGGAAAACGTGATCTCGGTGACGCCGGTGTTCTTAAGCCATTCCATTTGATACTGCACAAACGGGCGGCCATGGATCGGAATCAGCGCCTTTGGCCGATCTTGAGTCCATTCCTTCATGCGGGTGCCGAGCCCTCCGGCGAGAATCACGCATTGGAGCATTTAGGAAAATCCCACTTTTTTATCGAGAATGTATTTGGGCCGCTGTTTCACTTCATCATAAATCCGGCCCACATACTCGCCGAGAATTCCGACGCTCATCAGCTGCACGCCGCCGAGGAACAAAACCAAAATCACAATGGTCGGATTGCCCATGGGGAACGGCACGCCCCGAACTTTAAGCACGAAGTAAACAATCGCCATAACAAACGAGCAAAGCGCGACGATAAAACCGAACGTGGTCGAGAGTCGCAGCAAAAAGTTCGAGAAACAAACGACGCCGTTCATGCCGATCCGAAGCGAGCCGAGAAAGCGATTGTAATTGCCCTGACCGGCAAAACGGGCGGGGCGCTCAAATACAATCGCGGTCTGATTAAAACCCACCAGCGCCACAAGGCCGCGTAAAAATCCGTGGCTCTCTTTAAGGGCGACTACTTGGTCGACCACTCGGCGAGACATCAGGCGGAAGTCGCCGGTGTTGCGCGGGATTTCGACTTCGGCGACCCGGTTGATCACCTTATAGCCGAAGTACGACACGACCCGTTTGATTAGAGTCTCGCCGGCCCGGTTGGCGCGTTGGGCGTAAACGACGTCAAAGCCCTCTTTGAATTTTTTCAGCATCTCAAGAACCAGCTCGGGCGGGTCTTGAAGATCGACGTCCATCACCACGACCGCATCGCCCTTGGCCGCTTCCATCCCGCCAATTGTAGCCATGGGCTGGCCCACGCGCTTGGAGAACTTAAGATATTTGACGCGTTTGTCAGCTGCATGAGCCCTTTGCAGAACCAGCTCGGTTTCGTCGGGTGAGGGGTCCATGGCGAAGATCAGCTCAAAATCATCGACGGCGGGCTGCAAAAGCGGCACCATTCGACGTAAATATTCCTCTATGTTTCGCGCCTCTTTGTAGACGGGAATAACGATCGATAAAAACATTTGCTCGAGACATTAAGCGAACTTGCCGCGGGAGTCATGAGCCCTCTCATAACGCTTAGCGAAATTGACTTGAAACTCGGCCCTTCTTACCATGCGCCGACTGGAGTCTTAAAATGCAATATTTGGTTACCGGCGGAGCCGGGTTTATTGGCAGCCATATCGTCGATGCTTTGCTGGCCAAGGGTCATTCGGTGCGGGCGATCGACAATCTCTCAACGGGTCTTGAGCCCAATTTAAAGGCCGCGCTTAAAAACCCCAAATTCGAGTTTTTTAAAAAGGACCTTTATAGCGAGGGCGAGGCCTGCATTCCTCACTTTAAGGGCGTCGACGTCGTGATTCATATGGCCGCCAACGCCGATGTGCGCTTTGGCACCGATCATCCACGCCGGGATTTGGAGCAGAACACGATCGTCACTTGGCAGATTCTCGAGGCCATGCGTTTGAACGGCGTCAAACAGATCGCGTTCGCTTCGACTGGTTCGATTTATGGCGAGCCCGAAGTTTTTCCCACGCCCGAAAATGCGCCGTTTCCTACGCAGACTTCGCTTTATGGTGCTTCTAAGCTCGCGGCCGAAGGCATGATCTCGGCTTACTGCCACGGGTTTGAAATGCGCTCGTGTATCTATCGTTTCGTGTCGTGTTTGGGCCCGCGCTATTCACACGGCCATGTGATTGATTTCGTTCGCCAGCTGAAGAAGCATCCGGAGTATTTGGATGTGTTAGGGGATGGCAATCAGCGCAAGTCGTATATGCACGTGATGGATTGCGTGAATGGAGTTCTGCTCGGACTGGAGCGGGCGACGGAGCGAGTGAATGTTTTTAACCTGGGCGTGGACGGATCTTGCACCGTTCGTGAATCGATCGGCTGGATTTGCGAAACTCTTGGGGTCAAGCCTGAGTTGCGATTCACCGGCGGAAAGCGTGGTTGGATTGGAGATTCGCCGATGATTCATCTGGATGTGAAGAAGATTGAAGGCTTAGGCCATAGGCCTGAGCATGGGATTTTGGCGAGTGTGGTCGATACGGTCAAATTCCTTATCGCCAACGAGTGGATGCTGGAATGAAGGTTGGAATCGTTGGGTGTGGATTGATTGGTAAGAAGAGGGCTAAGGCTCTTGCGGCGGATGATCAGCTGGTTGCGATTTGCGACAGCGATCGAGCGCGCGCTGAGGTTTTGAATCAAGAGTGCGGAACTGCGGCTCGGGTTTGTTCGGATTGGAATGAGCTTGTGGCCGTGCCGGGTTTAGATTGTGTCGTTGTGGCGACGCCCCACCATATGTTGCCGGTCGTAACGGCTGCGGCGATTGAAAAAGGCCTTGCGGTTTTGGTTGAGAAACCGGCCGCGCGCAATCCCGGTGAAATTCGCGAAGTAATGGCTGTGGCGGAGAAGCGCGGCGCGATCGTGCGGGTGGGATTCAATCACCGCTATCACCCCGCGTTTCGTAAAATTCGCGAACTTCAGGCGACTGAAAAATTTGGGCCCTTGATGTTTCTGCGCGGTCGCTATGGGCATGGCGGTCGCCTCGGGATGGAAAAAGAGTGGCGGGCGCGCCCCGAGATTTCGGGCGGCGGCGAGTTGATTGATCAGGGCGTGCATATGATTGATCTCTCACGCCAGTTCTTGGGCGATATTACTGAAGTGCAGGGCTGGTCGCATAATTACTTTTGGAAAATGCCGGTTGAGGACAATGGCTTCTTGCTTTTAAAAAACCGCGCGCAGAATGCCGCGTTTATTCAGGTGAGTTGCACGGAGTGGAAGAATCTCTTTAGTTTCGAGATTTATTTTCGCGATGTGAAAATCGACGTCAGCGGTCTCGGCGGAAGCTACGGAGTGGAGACTCTGAAGTATTTTAAAATGCTGCCCCAGATGGGGCCGCCCGAAACGCAGGTCTTTGAGTATCCGGGGCCGGATGATTCGTGGAATCAGGAATGGCTCGAGTTTAAAAAAGATGTGGCGCTGAAGCGCCAACCCGACGCGAATTTGGCCGACGCTTTGGCGGCCATGGAAGTGGTTTACGAGACCTACCGGCAGTCCGGACAGGAGATCAAATGCTAATTGTGAAAGCGCCTCTAAGAATTTCAATCGGCGGTGGCGGCACCGATCTTCCCTCTTACTACGAGAATCATGGCGCCACGTTCATTAGCGCCGCGATCAATAAGTATATTTACATTTCGTTACATAAGATTTTTATCCCCGATTACATTATCAAGTATTCGGAAATGGAGCGCGTGCTCAATGTGGACGATATCAAACATCCCCTGGTGCGCGAGTGCCTGAAGGAAGTGGATATCGGGCCCTCGATTGAAATTTCGAGCTTTGCTGATATCCCGGCCGGGACGGGGCTTGGCTCTTCGGGAACATTTACGGTGGCTTTACTGAAGGCTCTTTATACCTTCAAAGGGCTGCATCACGACGCGATGAGCTTGGCCGAGAAGGCCTGCGATATCGAGATTCACAAGCTCGGCTCTCCGATCGGCAAGCAGGATCAATATATTTCGGCGGTGGGTGGGCTCACGCGCTTTCATATCGCGCAAGACGGCCGCGTCACGGCGGATCCGCTCCGCATGTCGGAACATGATTTTACCGATCTCGAAGAGCATCTTCTTTTGTTTTTTACCGGCTACTCGAGGTCCGCTTCGGATATTTTAAAAGAGCAGAACGACGCCACCAAGCAAGTCGATCCGGCCATGATCGAGAACTTGCACTTTACCAAGGAGCTGGGGCTTGAGATTGGCAAAGCTCTCGAAAGCGGGCGCATCGATGAATTTGGGCGCTTGATGAACACGCACTGGGAGCATAAGCGCAAGCGCTCGAAGTCGATGAGCAATGAGCGCATCAACGAGTGGTATGACCTCGCCATGAAGAACGGGGCACTCGGCGGTAAGCTGATCGGCGCCGGTGGCGGCGGGTTTTTGATGTTTTTGGCCGACGATAAACGGCGCTTGCGTAAGACTATGCGCGAAGCTGGTTTGACCGACGTGCCGTTTAAGTTTGATCGACTCGGGACACAGGTGGTTTTGCGTGACTAAATTGCAGCTGGCCGTGATCGGCGATTGGCATTTGGCGTTTTGTACGGCCGCAAGCTTTAGCAAGTCGGGCGTGAGAACTCTGCTTAAGCAGGCGAAGGGGCCGAGTGACGTGACAGCGGGTCTACCGCCTTGTCCGATTCAAGAGCCCGGGTTTGACGATCTGATCGCAGAAGGGCGTCGGGGAGAAACTCTTTTTACAAGCGGCGGGTGGTCGGGTTGGCAGGCCCCTACTTGGTGGCTCGCCGTCGACACACCGGTCGACGACGAAGATCGGCCACAAACGGCCGTGTTAATCGAAACTTTAAGCGAAGGGTTCAAGAAGGGCGTGAAGCCCGAGATTTTGGCCGTAAGCAGTCAGGTGCCGCTCGGTTTTTGCCGTAAGATTCAAGAACAGTTCGGTGTGCCCGTGGTCTACGTTCCTGAGAATCTTCGTCTTGGCCAAGGCATCGATACGTTTCTAAAAGCGGATCGGACCGTTATCGGTTCGGATGATCGCGAGGCAGGGGAGCGTATTCGATCTTTGATGAATGGGTTTACCACGACCTTTTTGCAGACCAATCTGGCCTCGGCCGAAATGGTCAAGCATGCGACCAATACGTTTTTGGCTATGAGCATCTCGTACGCCAATGAAATCGCCCGGATCGGACAAAAATTTGGCGTCGATCACGCCTTTGTCACCGCGGCTTTGAAGGCCGATAAACGAATCGGACCATCGGCCTACGTGAAGCCCGGCCTCGGCTTTGCGGGTGGCACTCTGCCGCGGGATTTGCGCGTATTGCAGGGGCTGGGGCGAGAGCTGGATATTCCGGTTCCATTAGTCGACGCTGTTTTAAAAATTAATGAAAGTGTCGACGATGTGATTGTGGAGCGGATCGAGGACATGAATCTGCCGAAGAAAAAAGTTTTGCTCGCAGGCTATAGCTATAAGGCCGATGTGGATACGGTTCGCCGTTCGCCGGCTGAACGCTTGGCCAGGCGGCTTAAGGCCAGGGGCTTTGACGTTTATGGTTTTGATCCGATGATGAATGGTCGGCCGCTTGAAACCTTGACCGAGTCACTGACTCATTGCGAATCGCTGCAGGCGGTTCCTTCCGATTGCCGGCTTGCGGTGATTGTCACTCCTCGGGCGGCTTTTAAAGATTTGAACTGGGGTGGCCTTAAGACCTTCGATCTTGGGTCTCAGCTGTGGGAGAAACAAAATGCACTTTAAGGATAAAGTCGTCGCCATTACGGGCGGGGGCCGCGGAATTGGTCTTACCATCGCCGAAACTTTGGCTGAAATGGGCGCTCGGGTCGCCATCAGCGCTCGCACCGAAAGTGAATTGCAAAAAGCGCTGGCCTCGCTCAAGGCCAAGGGGCCTGGTCCGCACCTCTCTTATGTTTGTGATGTGCGGGACAGCGACGCCGTAGAGAATTTTGCCGATCTTGTAGAGGGCCGGCTCGGATCTATATCCGGAGTCGTGGCGGCAGCTGGTGTTTACGGAGAGATCAGTCCGTTTTTAGAGAGCTCTCTCGCCAAGTGGGAAGAGTCCATTGATATCAATGTTCTCGGCGTGATTCGCACCGTGCACACCTTCGCACGGCGAATGAAAGGCCGGGGTGGTCGCATCGTTTTGTTTTCTGGGGGCGGCCAGGCCGCCATGCCGAACTTTGCGCCCTACGTAACCGCGAAAGGGGCGCTCTGGCGCTTTACCGAGACGGTGGGACGAGAGTTGGCGGCGCATAAGATCTATCTCAATGCGCTGGCCCCCGGAGCCGTCAATACGAAGTTTTTAGATGATCTTTTGGCTGCGGGGCCCGAAAAAGTCGGCAAAGAAATCTACGAGCGAAGCTTAAAGCAAAAAGATTCGGGCGGGGAATCGCCGGTTAAGGCGGCGAAGCTCGTGCAGTATCTTTTGTCGGAGCGCTCGGAAGGGATTTACGGTCGCACGTTAAGTGCCGTTTGGGATGACTACGAAAAACTGAATCCCCAGATCAGTCAGTCGGATTTGTACACTTATAAGCGCGTTGTCCGCGAAGACGGCGGCACAAAGGCTTAAGTGCGGCGGAGGTGCAGCAGCACCGAGGTCCCGACGGGCTCATGCACACTCTTTTGCAATTGGCAGGCGGCGCGAAATAGTCCGCGCTTCCACGGCTTAGCTGCCACAGCCCCCGTCGGGTAGGGTTTCTGCATCCATTTTGAAAACATCAAAGTGACCGGAATAAAAAGTGAGCCGTAGTAGCGAGAATTCAGAATTTCGAAATCATTCTGGAAAATTTCAATCATTCGTTTTTTGGTGTAGCGGCGGTAATGGCCGAGCTGCACATCATGATAGCCAAAGAGCCAGTTGAACGCGGGAACACTGATCACGGCTTCGCCCCCGGTGCGAACCAATCGGCTGACATTTTGAACCGCTTCCATCTCGTTCTCGATATGCTCCAAAACATCGTGCATGACGAGCACATCGACCGGCGCGTGCTGGGCGGTGAAGGTCTCTAGGCCCATTTTTTCAACCGTGATTCTATCGGTGGCCTGGCGGCGCGCCGCTTGAAAGGCCTGGTCCTCGGGTTCGCAGGCTAAAATCCGGGCGTTATTAGAGAGAGCCGCGAGCCGCAAGTTGTACTCACCACTGCCGCAGCCCACATTGGCCACGGTTTGGGCGCTCTTTAAGGCCTCGGCCAACCATTCCGAAGTGATGTCGTACTTGGCATTGGCATACTCGTCGTGAGAGCGAAATTCGTGGTCTTGAACTTTATATTCGAGATTTTCGGCCATTGAAAAAAGAGTCTAGGGCGGACTTCCGGGGTCGTTCAACCCCTTTAAACGACCCGGGAAATAATATCTTGATTCGATCGGCCAAACTGTTAGTTTCTGCGACAATATGAAAAAGGCACCTTCGCGCTGGGACTGTTTGGTGCTGGTTACGGAGTCCGATGACTATTGAAGTCTTAACCGGTCACACAGGAAATATCGGCCGTCATTTTCCAGCTTCATTTATACCGATGAAAACGCGTCTTGAGCGTTCAGTTTCCGAAATGGAAGCTGAGTTGAGGGGTCTGGGATCTCCCATCAGTTCTTTTGTACATCTTGCGGGAGTGACAACCAGAGCTGGATGTGAATCCGATCCGGAGGGGTCATATCAAAAAAATGTAGTTGGTGCCAAAAAGTGGTTTGAGGCAGCCGCCCGAGTGGGAGTCCGTCATTTTCTTTTCACGTCTACCTCTCATGTTTATGGAAATCCTCAAAGTCATCACGCTCTATCGGTCAACTCTCCGCTGAACCCACTCAGCCTGTATGCCAGGCAAAAAATGCAAGCCGAAGAGGTATTGCAGCAATTGGCTACACAGTACCCAGATACAAAACTCACCATTGCTCGTTTATTTACTGTACTCTCGCCGGCAATGAAGCCTGGCTTCCTCTTTACAAACTTGCATAAACGAGCTCAAGCGCAAGATTTTTCTCCAATTCGCGGGTTGTCGTATGCTCGGGATTTTCTGCCTATGGATGAAGCAGTTCGACAACTTACGGCGCTCTCTCGGTGGATGGAGGCTCCGCCGGTGATAAACATATGCTCCGGAAGACCAACTACTGTCCGCGAGCTGGCTGAAAAGGTGTTTGCCGAATACGGGCTTAGTGCCGAACGAATTCCACACGGTCCTCCGAGCCCTGGGGACATTGAGTGGCTTGTGGGGCAACCTGATCCCAACTTTCTTAGCTATTTGGATAAAACCTTGCGATAGACATCAAGGGTTCCTTCAGCGCATGCAGACCAGGTAAAGGAGAAGGCTTGTTTTTGTGCCTTTTTAACCCAGGTCAATCGATCTTCCGGGTTGAGCGCAAGTGTGAAAGCCTGGTCCATCGCATTCGCTATAGCCTCATTGTCGGCGGGGTCTACTAGCCAGGCCTCATTACCTACGATTTCTGCGGTAGCTGTTGTGCTCGAAGTAATAACGGGGCAGCCTGCAAGCATCGCCTCCACAACTGGGATCCCAAAGCCCTCGACCCACGATGGGAATACAAGAGCCAGCGAGTGCGTGTAATGCCAACGCAATTCCTCATTTGAGCAATAGCCTAATATCTTGATTCGGTCGCGGACTGGACTTGCCTCGACCGCGGCAAGGATCTCTTCTCCTCGATATCCAGGTTTTCCAGCGAGAATCAGCCGAGTTTTTTCGGCTCTAGCACTTCGAGCGTGAATCTCAAAGCCCCGTATGATTCCCAGCACATTCTTTCGGGCCTCGAGATTTCCGACGAACAGAAACTGAGCATCCGGTTTTTCAAATGAGAGTTCATTATTCAAATGGTCGCCGGCCAAGTAAACAACATGAATTCTGTCACTAAGGCTAGGGAAATGGTGAATTAAATCGCGACGTGTAGCTTGTGAGATTGTAATGATAGCGTCAGGAGGATGGTGTTTCAGCAACGACTCAAGTTCGAGACGTTTCTTTTCCGCGAACGTTGGGGAGGTCATCCCTTCTCGAAAAAAAGCGACGTCGTGAATGGAGACAACACGCCTTTTTCCCGGAGCCGCAGCTACGCGGAAATCAGGGCCATGTACTATCTCGGCATCTGACATAAAACCGAAAAGCCATGGTTTTGTCTCTCCGACGTGATGTTCTATCTCGCGTCTCGATTTCCAACGCGATAGACGAAAAAATGGCGAAACTTCTGTTGAGGGCATTTGCCGGAGGGCTCTGAGCAATTCAATGGTGTAGATTCCCACCCCGGATATCTGACGATGATTTAGGGAGGATACGTCTAATGCGATTTTCATTTCTGCGTTTTTAAAGTCATCACAAGATCAAGCGCCGGGTAGCGAAAGGCCGCGTTCTTCTCCCACTTCGTCAAACCCCGCAGCTTTACGATTAGTCGTCCGATTTTGGCGCGAATGCTTTTGCCGAACGTGACATCGACATCGACCAGCTCAAAGGCGCCGTCTTTGGGTTTTAAGTATCCGTCTTTCGAAAACACCTTCCACCATTGAGTGGAGAGGTGGCGCAAATGAGTCGGGTCGGAGTAGGAATTTACGCTCGAAAAATGCGGCGTGATAATCGTGACCACGCCGCCGGGTTTAAGGATGCGATGGCACTCGCCCATAAAGTCGGCCGGGAGGGCGATGTGTTCGAATCCGTGCTCACAGAAAATCTCGGTGGCGGAACCGGTTTCAAAGGGCCAAGGCAGCTGGTTTAGGTTGTGGACTTTGTCCACCCCCGGCATAGGGGCCCAATCCACACCGATAAAGTCAGGCCGCTTCTTATTTCCGCAACAGAGATGGATCTTCATAGACTCGAGTTATAGGGCGCCGGGACTTCTTTTGCAACCCGAGGCGTTACGTGCCACAATTGGCTCTAGTTTCAACCTGGGGGTCAGTATTGGGACGCAGCAATTTCCTATCGTTCTCTCCACCCATGCTCGGCGACGAAGAAGTCAATTCAGTTGCCAGCGTATTAAAGGCCAGCGAGTGGCTGTCGAGCGGGCCAAAGACCAAAGAATTTGAAGAGCAGTTCGCCAAGACCGTGGGCGCGGCGGCGGCGGTGGCCTTGAACTCTTGTACGGCCGGCCTGCATTTAGGCTTAGTCGTGCATGGCGTGAAGCCCGGCGATGAAGTGTTGACGACGCCCATGACTTTCTGCGCGACGGCCAATGTGATTGAACACTGTGGCGGTACGACGGTGCTGGCCGATGTGGAGTCGGACACGCTTCTGATCGACCCTAAGCAGGTCGAGAAGAAAATCTCCAAGAAGACCAAGGTGATTGTGCCAGTTCACTATGCCGGGCACCCTTGCGAAATGGATAAGATTAATTCCATCGCCTCTGGGGCAGGCGCCAAAGTGATGGAAGACGCGGCCCATTGTATGCCGTCTAAAATCGGTGAGCGTTGGATCGGAAGCGGCGACAATCTCTGTGCCTTCAGTTTTTATGCGACTAAGAACATGACCACGGGTGAAGGTGGAATGTTAAGCGGACCGCAGGAGCTCGTGGATAAGTGCCGTATGATGGCTCTGCACGGAATGAGCAAAGGCGCTTATGACCGCTTTAAAAAAGGCGGCAACTGGAATTACGATGTTCCCCAGCCGGGCTATAAATATAACCTGACCGATATCGCCTCGGCGTTGGGATTGGTGCAGCTGGTGCGGCTTGATGAGCTGTACCGCTTGCGTGTGAAGCTAGTCGAGTTTTACGACAAGGCTTTTAAAAATTCGCCTTGGCTTGAGACCCTGCGGGTGAAACCGGGGTATCAATCGTCGTATCATCTTTATCCGATTTTTTTGAATCTGGAAAAACTGCGGATCGATCGCGACGAGTTTATCGTCCAACTGACCGAGCGCAATATCGGAAGTGGCGTTCATTACCGGCCGGTGCATATGATGTCCTACTATCAGAAAAAGTATGGCTGGAAGGCGGAAGACTTTCCGGTGGCGTCGAGGGCTTTTGAGCGCATGCTGAGTCTTCCGCTCAGCTCCCGTCACACGGTTGAAGATGCCGCGGACGTGGTTCAGGCGGTCGAGGATATCTTTCAGAAATTTAAGAGATAATGCTGAAGCGCCTTTTTGATTTTAGCGTAAGCCTGTTCGGACTGATTTTTTTCAGTCCGTTTTTGCTTGTTTGCGCTTTTTTAATTCGGATTTTAGATCCGGGCCCCGTGCTGTTTGTTCAGGAGCGAATCGGTCTTGATGGCGTGCCCTTTCGGATGCTGAAGTTTCGCACCATGCGGGTTGGCGTTTCGGGCGCTTCAATCACGGTCGGTGGGGATCAGCGAATCACCTCGATTGGGCGGTTCTTGCGAAAATTTAAATTCGATGAATTGCCTCAGCTGTGGAATGTGCTTCGCGGAGATATGAGTTTTGTAGGTCCGCGACCCGAGGTGCGAAAATACGTTGAAATGTACACCGATCAGCAAGCTCTGGTTTTACATTTGAAACCAGGGATTACGGATTTGGCTTCGTTCGCTTTTTTTGACGAAAGTGATCTGCTCGCCAGCGCGCCCAATCCGGAGGCGTTCTATATTAAAGATGTGATGCCGGAAAAAATTCGCATCAATCTAGCCTATGCGGATCGGGCAAACTTCTTTGTCGATTTGGTGTTGATTGCCGCCACGGTTTTACGAGCTTTGGGAATTAAGATGAATCTCTTCCGTTGGCTCGATGTGCGGCCACCGCTCTTAAGGGTGCAAGCATGACTCGTGTTTTGGCGGCGATCTTTGTGCTCTATGTGATCGCGCTGCATATGTCGATCGCGGCCATGGAGATCTTGAGCTGGCTTTTGGCTTTAGCGGGTTTGGTTTATCGCTTGCGAGATGCGGAGATGCGACGCGAGACATTGGCGTTTCTTGGCCGCTATCGGCGTGTGTTGGCACTTTTAGGCGCTCTGGTGGCGTGGGTGGCTTTGAGTCTGGTGATGACTCCACTCGAGAAGGGATTTTTGATTCAGTGGGGCTTTATGCGCTGGGCTTTGCTTCTGCCCCTGCTCACTTTGGCGATCGACACATTTTGGAGTGACGGCGTTGAAAGGAATTTGGCGCGGGCCTGGGCGGGGATGTTTTTGCTTCTCGCGATTTATGCCGTGGTTCAAATGCTGTTCGGGCTGGATCTGGTCCGACCCGATAAACACGTGGTGAATCCCCAGGCGGGTGGCATCTTTAAAGCCGTTGGATTTTTCTCGATGTCGTTGAGCTTTGCCTATGTGTTTGGCCAATCGGCCTTTGGCATTGCCCGAATCATTATTCAGCACTCGAATCTGCGTCTGGCCGTGATTACGGTTTTACTTTGTATTGGAGGACTTGCGGCCTCGATGTCGCGGGGGGCGTGGCTCGCAGCCCTTGTGACCGTTGGACTCTACGTTTTGTTAGTTTGGCGAAAGTGGCTCCTGCCTTTTGTGGCGGTGGTAGCGATTGCGCTCTTTGGCGCCTCACAGCTCAACGATGCCATCGGCGCGAAGATCACCGGTATGGCCACGGGCAAAATGGACAATAGCTCCTCCATGAGGGTGGACTTGTGGAAGGCCTATTCGCAGATGTTTTTGGATCACCCGATTTTCGGTATAGGGGTTTTTGAGGGCGATAAGCTTTTGCCCGAGTACTACTCGCGACTGGGTATTGAACAAGAGTTCAAATCCCATGCCCATAACAACTATGTGCAATGGTTGGCCGGGACCGGCGTGCCCGGTTTCGCACTGTTCTTAATTTTAAGTTTTTCGTTTCTGCGCTACGCCTGGCAACTTCGCGACGAAACCCCTTGGGCGTGGGGCCTGTTGCTCGCTCATATTTTCTGGCAGTTCGGCGGACTAACTGAATGCAACTTCTTCGACGGGGAAGTGAATCACTTCATCGTGTTCGGGTGGGCGCTGACTTGGGCTTTGCATGCCCGGGTCTTTAGTCACTCCGCGAGAGATCAGGCCAGCGCCTGATCTCTCGCAGAGTGATTGGGAAGCGACGAAACCATTCGTTTCGAAATCAATTCCCACCCAGCTGGCAAACGGAGACTAGGGCCGCTTTGCGGAGTTGCTGGTCTTGCAGCCAGCGCCAGGTTTCGGGATCGGTGATCGGTCGTTTGTCGAGGCGCTTAGCACACCGGTTGAGGCGGGAGATTTCCGCGTTGCGGGCCCCGTTGGGAGTGAATTTGCGGCCGTCGGGTTCGGGCAGAAAGGCTTCGCCAAGTTGTTCGGCAAAGCGGGCGACGTAGGGGTGTTTTTTTAAACGCGGAATCGGTGAGTCCACCACGAAGTCGGGTGCCACGCCCTTAAGATGATAGGTTTCACCGTTCGGCATATGCATGCGCATAAATGTAGATGTGAGGCGAAAACCTTCGAGCGGTGATTCGCGATAGACGGCGCCACTGGTTATTTGACCAATCCCTTTGCCAAAGGTTTTTTGTCCAACAAGAAACACATCGTTCAGACCATATTTAGCAAAGCCGACCATGACTTCCGAAGAGCTACCAGAATTGGCGTTGATCAAAAAAGTCACTGGCACGTCGATCAGGCGGGGGCCAACGGTCTTAGTCTCCAGCACCTCTTGGCGGTCCTTTTTCAGCATCTCGTAGGCTAGAGTGCCGGGTAAGAGCACCTCCCAGCCCACCGTAAGATTCGGCCCAAATAGCGCTCCGCCAATGCACTGGACGGCTTCTAAAGCGCCGCCGCCATTGCCGCGCAGGTCGACGATTAAGCTATTCGGTTTTTCGCTCGCAATTTTCTTAAGTGTTTCTTTTGTCGTCTCACAGATGTTAGCCACGGAAAAAGACAGCAGCTCCATCACGGCCACGCGTTTGCCAGCGAGCCGAAACGAGTAGTGATAGACGCCAGGTAGGGCTGGGGATGCGGCCGGTGGAAGGGAAATCGATTTTGTGTCCGGACCATTGCGGTAGACAGTTAACTTGGACGGATCTTTTTGCTGGGCGGTGAGGAGATTGTCGATATTTTGCGGCGTGAGTTTTTCGTCGCCGACTTTGTCCACGCTCATGCCGACATGGATTCCGGCTTTATCGTAATAGGAGCCGGGCCGCACCCGCTCGATCACAAACGTTTCCCTGTTCCATACCACGCTGAGCGGGCGATTGGGCAGACTGGTTCCGGCGGGACTCTCCACCGAGAGAAAGGCGTAGGGGTCGTGCGTGCGCTCGCGTATTTCTCCGGAGAGAAAAAGCGCGGTGAGCTGTCGGGCTTCTTCGTCACTCCACGGGCGAGCCAGTACAAAATCGAAGGCCGTTTTAAAATCATCTTCGGTGAATGGGCCTCCGACCAGGTCGCCGAAACGGTTGTTCATGTAGAGGCGGAAGGCGAGCTGATGGTTGTAGTCCTTAAGTGAGGCCTCGTTGAGTTCCTGCTGGCCCTTTTGCGAGAGCTGGGCGAGCACGAGATTCTCGGTTTTAAATACGGGCTTTCCGTCGGGCCCCTGGCGGGGCTCCCAAAGTTCGTTAATTTGTCCAGAATGCAGAAGTTCCACGTTCCGGCCCGTGATCTCCTTAAAAACATCATTAAGACCTCTTAAGCAGGCCCGCAGGCGCCACTCGGACTCTAGGCAGTTCGTTTCATTCAGAGTCTTAGTCAGCCATTCCTGGTTTACCTGCACGGGCGGGGATTCCGACTGAGCGAAGGCACGGGCTGTAACTATTATACCGAGGATGAAGAGTTTAAGCGGATGCATGAGCGGAGCTCCATTGAATCACGGTTCAAGTATTCAGGAGCAGGAATGTGCAAATACAATGCTTAAAACTCGAGGCGGAATTGACCGGCGCCGCCTTCCCAGGTCTCGCCGCTGCCGAACCGATCGACGTCGAAAGTAAACAGCAAAGCTAGCTCTCCAGCCTTGGAGAACTTCATGTTCGATTTAAGATTGAGTCGGTGTTCGATTTCGCGGTCGTCGCCTCGGCGGGAAGAGTCGCGGTTGAAAACCGTGCCGTCGTAGCCGATCGACCAGGCGTGCTCACCCCAAGATTTGGCTTTCACGGGGAGATCGACCCAGAACACGGGCAGGACTTCGCGATAGTATTCGCGGTCTTTGTCGAGGTGGATCTCGCGATAGAACACGTTCAGTCCGGGACGCAGTTTGATTGGCCCGGCGAAGTAGCCGTATTCGATTTGGTTGAGAGAACGGAAGCGGGAACGGTTGGTGCCGCCGGAGTGGTCGACATCTTCGGCTCGGTCCGCGAGGATGCGGTAACCAAAAGTGGAGCCTAAGCCAAAGGTGCGAAGGCCTGAGAAGTAAATCGAGCGGTAGGACAGGGTGCGGGTGTCGACTGTGCCATTAGAGCGAATGCTGGGCGCTTCGTAATGAGCTTCTGTGCGGCGAAAGTCGCTTGGCCCCGCGCCCGGGCGATCATCGGGGGTAGGCAGGTAAGTGGACGTGAGTGTCCAGGCCACTGGCGCTTGGGACCACTTGTCCGTGAGAAGATTTCGTTCGTTGCGCTGAAAATCGCCCCACAGACCCGAGATCTGGATTTCGCGCGAGGGGGTCGGCTTAAAGGCGAGGGCTATGCCGACGTCGTCCTCGCTTTTATAGAGCGAGGTTTCGCCGAGAAGTGACAGGTACCATTTTTCGCTCAAGCGAAAGCGCAGTTCAAGCGGAGTGGCGATTCGGTCCTGTTCAAAGTCTCGTTCTTGGAGCCAGTGCAGGCGAAACTCCACGGTCTCACTGAGTGGAACGTAAAGTTTTAAGCGCTGATAATTCAGAAACTGTTTTGAAGATACGCTGCCGACCGAGAGATCGAAGCTGCGGGTGGAGCGCCACCAGCTGCCGTCCCATTCAATGGGCCGCTGATACACGATAAAATCCGATGAAGCTTCGGAGTCCCAATGGGTGTAGGAGTCGAGCAGGAGTTCGCCGGGTTCGGTTGTGACATGGTATTGCGAGTCGGTGATAAAGGCGTGAGTCTCAGGGGCGAGCAAAAGGAGCGCGCCGAGCAGGGCCGCGGCTTTTAACGCGGAGGTCTGCAAAAAGTCGACGAGCACCTTTTTAGCCGAGTTGCATTTTGGCGATGGTTTGCAGTTGCATGTTGCTTGTGCCTTCATAAATCTGCCCGATCTTGCAATCGCGGAAGAATTTTTCCACCGGATACTCTTTAGTGAAGCCGTTGCCGCCGAATAAGTCCACGGCCATGGAGCAAATTTTTTCGGCGTTGCGTGAGCTGACGAGCTTGGCGATTGCCGCTTCTTCGACAAAGGGCTGCTTGGAGTCTTTTAACCGGGCGGCGTTGTAGACGAGGAGGCGCGACTGCTCGAGGAGGCAGCGCATTTCGGCCAGCTGAAATTGCACGCCCTGGAATGATGAAATGCTTTTGCCGAACTGTTCGCGGGTTTTAATATAACTTAGGGACGCCTCATAGGCGCCTTGCGAGATGCCCACCATTTGGGCGCCAATGCCGATACGGCCTTCGTTCAATGTCTCGATGGCAATCTTGTAACCTTTGCCGATCTCGCCGACGATATTCTCTTTTGGCACTTCGCAGTTTTCGAAAAGTAATTCACAAGTCGAGGAGGCGCGGATTCCGAGCTTGTCTTCTTTTTTTCCGACCTTAAAGCCTTTGAAATTCCGCTCCACCAGGAATCCCGTGATGCCCTTATATCCTTTTGCGAAATCCGTGTTGGCGAAGACCAAAAACACGCCGGCCTCGTTGGCACTGGTGATCCACAGTTTATGGCCGTTCAATACATAGTGCGAGCCTTTGTCTTCGGCCTTTAGGCGGAGAGCGAAGGCGTCCGACCCACTGCCGCTTTCAGACAGAGCGTAGTCGCCGATCTTTTCGCGGGCGAGTTGGGGTAGATACTTTTTTTGGATTGAATCGTTAGAAAAGTTAATTAGAGCATTGGTGACTAGCGTGTTTTGCACGTCTACCAAAACGCTAACCGAAGCGTCGATGCGGCCTAGTTCTTCAATAGCCAAACAGGCCATGGTGAAGGAGCCGCCGGCGCCGCCGAGGCTGTCGGGGGTCTCGATGCCCATGACGCCCATCTCAAAGAGCTTTTTGATGAGGCCCGGGTCCATGGTGGCCTCTTCGTCCATTTTGGTCACCAAGGGCTTGATCTCGCCTTCGGAGAACTCGCGGATCGCGGCTCGAAAGGCCGCTTCGTCATCGGTCAGGGTGGTCAATGCAAAACGTTGATCGCTCATAAGAGGCTCCTATTGACTCGTTCCATTGTTAGGTTAAATTCTCGATGAATGCAAACCCCGTCAAGAGTTCTCATTGCCAAGCCCGGCCTCGATGGCCATGACCGCGGCGCCAAAGTCGTCGCCCGCGCCTTGCGCGATGCGGGCTTCGAGGTGATCTACACCGGCCTTCACCAAACGCCGCAAATGGTGGTGGAAGCGGCGGTGCAGGAAGACGTGGACATCGTGGGTTTAAGCATCCTCTCCGGCGCTCATGTGCCCCTGGTCACGGCGGTTCTCGACCTTTTTAAAACCCGTGGCGTTACTACGCCGGTGTTTGTGGGTGGAATAATCCCCGAAGATGATGCGAAGCTTCTAAAAGAGAAGGGCGTCGCCGCGGTCTTTGGGCCGGGGACGGCTATGGCGGACATTGTTAAGAATGTCCAGCGCGTGATTGGAGCTCGCTAAGGTAGTGGCCTTTTGGGCGGCCGTGGTATTCTCGCGCAATGTCTCGGTTCGACTATTCGCAAAACTTCTCAAAGATAGATTTTAGGCAAAAGCCTGAGCTTTATAGAGTGGGCATCGGCGAGCAAGGCGTTTTGCTTGTCGAACCGTATAAGTCTGAACTGTTGCCGCTATGGCGAATCAAAACTCCGGAGTTAGCGCGAAAGTCAGCCCGCGCCTTGCTAGCGAAATTCGCCGAGTTTGCGCGTGAAACAGACTTTGCTGGAATGGACATGACACGGAAGTTCTTGCAGATGGGTTTCACACGCTCGCGCCGCTACGCCAATCATCGTTCTGGCAAGAAATACTTGGGACCCGTACCGCTAGCCAAACGAGGCCAGAGCGGAAGTCATGGCCGTCCGACTCTTCCCTATGATTTTGATCCTGAAAAAGCTAAAGCGGCCGAGATCTTTCTGCGGGCATGGCGGAAAGTTGAATCCCCGACCCGAAGGCGGGCGATGGCAACTCTTCATGATCGTGTCTAAATCATGGGCTTAGTCAGAAGAAAGACTTACAAATGGGGGCAAGGTGTTGCCCTTGGGGCCTTGCCCGACCGTAGGATCGAAGTTCCTAACAACATAGGGGGGAACCAATGCGTGTTATTCTTTTGCTCTTGTCCGTGATGT
>JALHOQ010000014.1:29894-32125 GCA_022842925.1 Bdellovibrionales bacterium | reverse complement strand
GATTACACAGATCGTGGCTGGCAGTGGGTTGACCGGTGGCGGCACCCAAGGTGTTGTCACGCTCGCGGTGGATCTCACTCAAGTCGACGCCTACAAGCTTCGTGGTCGCGACTTGTCGTCCGTTGCTCCGAATGACGATGAAGTTTTGATGTGGAACGCGCTCACCAGCACGTGGTTATCGCGGCCCATTCCGTCGGCTCCCGTCACTACTGTTGCTGGCCGTGCCGGTAACGTAGTTCTCAGCGAAGCTGATATCAGCGGCGCTGTGACTGAGATTGTAGCTACATCTCCTCTCACTGGCGGCGGTACGGCCGGTGTGATCTCAATTGGCCTTGATGCAAATCTAACCGACGCCGGTCGAATTCGGGGCGTGAATGTTTCGACTACAGCTCCGACGACGAATCAAGTTCTGCAGTACAATGGTTCGGGTTGGGAGGCTGCAACCTTAGCGGACAACGGCATTGTCACAATGGTGGGAACTAACGGCGCACTAGTCAGCGGACCGGCCACTGTAAAAACTATTAGTATTGACACTGGCGTGACTGCCGGACAAATCGTACAAGTCGCCGCTGGCGATCGCCTGCCCGTAATCGATGGTCGGAACCTCACGCAGATTTCCAATCTTCGCGATGTCAATGTCTCCACCACAGCACCGACACCCAACCAGGTTCTTCAATACAATGGCTCGGCTTGGGAAGCGGCGACTCTGGTCGATAACGCGGGCGTGACTCTCGTCGCTATGGGCACAGGAATGACGCCCGGAAATATCAGTGCGACAGGCACGATCAGTGTGGATGTAGGGACTGGCGCAAATCAAATCGTGCAGCTCGACGGCTCATCGCGATTACCAGCGGTAAACGGCTCGCTGCTTACAAACGTTAATGCGGTCCAAATCCAATCCCGCGACGTGGCCTCTGGCCTGCCGGCAGACAACCAAGTTCTCACTTGGAACAATGCTGCCGCTCGCTGGGAAGCGCGCACTCCTGGTGCGGGCGCCGATAACTTGGGAACTCATGTCGCCGCACAGAACGTGCAACTCAATGGCTTCTGGTTGAGCGGCGATGGAAACAACGAAGGCATTTTCATCCCCGCCGCCGGAAACGTGGGCGTCGGCACCAATACACCGAACGCCAATGCGATCTTAGACATAAATGGTCTGGGGACAATGAGCGCCCTGCTCGTTCCGCGAGACACAGCCGCCAACCGCCCCGCGGGTGTGGACGGTATGATCCGCTACAACACCACTTCATCAAAAATGGAAGTTTATGAAGGCGGACAGTGGGCCGACATCGTGCAGCCCGCCGACACTGGAATCACCGCTCTGAGTGGCGACGTCACCGCGAGCGGCTCAGGCTCTGTCACGGCCACGATTCGCGACGACCGCATCACCACTCCCATGATCAAGAGCACCGGCGGCGGCGTAAATCGTATCTTGATCACCGACTCTACAACCGGTGGCACGATCACTTTTGCAGATACGTGTGCAGCGGGCGAAGTTCTAAAGTGGAACACCACGCTCGGCTGGGGCTGTGATACTGATATTGATACGGATAGCGGAGTAGTCACTCTGGTCGGCAACAACGGTGCGCTAGTCAGCGGACCCGCGACCGTGAAAACCATTAGCATTGATACCGGCGTCACCGCCGGGCAAATCGTGCAAGTGGTCGCTGGCGATCGCATGCCGGTGATCGATGGCCGCAACTTGACTCAAATCTCGAATCTTCGCGATGTCAATGTCTCCACCACCACACCGACTCCGAACCAAGTTCTTCAATACAATGGCTCGGCTTGGGAAGCCGCGACTCTGGTCGACAACGCGGGCGTAACCTTGATCACCGCGGGCTCAGGACTTCTCGGCGGCACAATCACCGCTACAGGCACAGTCAGCGTGGATGTTGGAACGGGCGCCAATCAGATTGTGCAATTAGATGGCTCTTCGCGTTTGCCGGCCGTAAATGGCTCTCTCCTCACCAACGTGAACGCCGTGCAGATTCAATCGCGTGATATCTCTTCCGCAGCTCCCGCCGACAATCAGGTACTAACCTGGAACGCCACGGCCACTCGCTGGGAAGCCCGAGCACCGGGCGCTGGCGCCGATAACTTAGGCTCACATATCGCGGCACAGAATGTTCAACTCAACGGCTTCTGGCTGAGCGGTGACGGAAATAACGAAGGTATTTTTATCCCCGCCGCCGGTAACGTGGGCGTCGGCACCAATACACCGAATGCCA
>JALHOQ010000014.1:24882-29884 GCA_022842925.1 Bdellovibrionales bacterium | reverse complement strand
CAACGCGATTCTCGACATAAACGGAGTCGGCGCACTCAGCGCCCTGCTCGTGCCCCGCGATACGCAAGCCAACCGACCCACCGGTATCGATGGTATGATTCGCTACAACACCACGTCTTCGAAAATGGAAGTCTATGAGGCCGGCCAGTGGGCCGATGTGGTGCAGGCGGCCGACGGCGGCATCGTCACCTTGACCGGAACGAATGGCGCTCTTGTCAGCGGACCCGCAACGGTCAAAACCATCAGCATTGACACCGGTGTCACAGCCGGACAAATCGTGCAAGTTGCCGCTGGCGACCGGCTGCCCGTAATCGATGGCTCCCAGCTCACTGGGATCTCCAATCTCCGCGGCGTCAATGTCGCGACTACAGCTCCGACACCGAACCAAGTGCTCAAGTACAACGGCTCAGGCTGGGCTCCGGCCGATGACACCACTCTCGACGTCGCCGCCGGCGTGGGCATCCTGATCACAGGACCGGTCGGTACAAAAACAATCGGCGTAGACGTCGGTATCGGCGCCAATCAGATCCCACAACTCAACACTTCCGGCTTCCTTGGTATAGGAACCACAAGCGTAACTGCAGGCGTAGTTGTAGAGTTCTTCGGCACGGGCGCACTTGATTCGGCAGTCATGCTCCCAAGAGCGACAACGGCCAGCCGCCCGACCGGTGTCGACGGCATGATTCGATACAACACCACCTTGGCTAAATTCGAAGTTTATGAAAACGGGAACTGGTACAGTATGGCCACCGGTGCGACAGGTGACAATTTGGGCAATCATACTGCCACTCAGTCTCTCGAGTTAGGCAGTCAGTGGCTCAGCAATGATGGAGATAACGAGGGTATTCGCATTGATAACAGCGGAAATGTCGGCATTGGCACTAGCCCCGGTGGTTCCAACCGCATGCACGTCGTGGGCGATAGCACTCATGGATTGCTATTCTCCAACACGACCGGCGGTGTTTTGGTCGGCTATGGCAATGGCAATACCATTCAAGGCCGCGGTGCGGATGGCGTCGGCAACACGGATCTAAACATAAACCCGTATGCGGGCAATATCATTTTCCCGGGTTCAGGAGTGTGGAACTTCGGTGGAAATGTGGGAATAGGTACCGCAACGCCCAACGTCGGCGCCATCCTTGAACTGAGGGGAACGGGCAACCTCAGCTCCATGATCGTCCCCCGCGCGACCACGGCTGAGCGACCAGTAGCCGCCGCCAACGGGATGATTCGTTACAATACCAACACCGCCCGCTTTGAGGCCTATGAAAGCGGCTCATGGGTCAACATGACCGCAGTCGGCGCCGGAACCGGCGACTTCAGAGCCGACGGCTCGGTGCCCATGACGGGTACTTTTCGTTTGAATAACCAGTGGCTGAGCAACGATGGCGGCAGTGAAGGCATTCGTATCGACGACAGCGGCAACGTGGGAATCGGGATTGCGACTCCGCCGGCCAGCTTCAGTGTGGCATCGCCGGGCTCAGCGGGGCTCGAAGTGCCAGTCCGCATTCAAAACAATAATGCGAGCAACGGAGCAGCTACGGGCTTGGCCTTTAAAGTCGGCACAAGCATGAATGACTCCCTTTACAAGGCCGCAATCGCATTTGAACGGACTACTACAAACGGACGCGGTAAAATTCACTTCCTGAACAGCGCCGAAGACAACACGAACAATGTCGTACTGAACCATTCGCTTATGAGTCTCAATTATACCGGCAGCATCGGCATCGGGACTGTAAGTCCGAATTCAGCAGCCATACTCGATGTCAACGGCACCGGCAACCTCAGCGCCATGATCGTTCCGCGCGCCACCACGGCCGAGCGCCCGGTCACCGCCGCCAACGGTATGATCCGCTATAATACTAACGTCTCCAGATTTGAAGTCTATCAAGGCGGATCATGGGCGAATCTCGCCACGGGCAGCAGCACAGCACTCGTGGTTGAACCCTCGACCGGCTCTTTGGTCGGTGGAACCACCAACGCCGCAAGCGTCACCACTGCGGCATTGTATAACACAGTTTACGGTTATCAAGCTCTGCACAGCTTAACCGACGGTACCGAGAACGTCGCAATCGGTCGCGACTCCATGCACTTTGCAGATACTGCGGATAGCAACGTGGCTGTTGGTAGCTATGCTTTATCTTATGCCTCCGGTGCGCAAAATAACACGGCGGTAGGCCATCAGGCCATGCAGAGCTCGGACGGCACGGCCGCCGGAAACGTCGTAGTCGGATGGAAGGCCGGAGAGTTTTTGGACGGAACGAGCAACATCGGTATCGGAGGTTATGCCACTAGGGTGAGCGACGGAGTAGCGAACATCGGCATCGGTGAATCGGCCCTTATGGCGAGCGCCACGGGTGATGACAACATCGCCATCGGGGTCAACGCTTTAAATTTGTCGAATGGAGCATCCGGAAACACAGTGGTCGGGGATCATGCTTTTAGAGCCGCTACGTCCGGCGCAAACAACACCGGTTTGGGTCGGGATGTAGGTATGGCGGTCACCACCGGCTCTAACAACCTGTTCTTGGGCGCACTATCAGGCACAACCGTAACGACAGGATCGAACAATATCGCCATCGGTTATGATGCCGAAGTGCCGTCGCCGACCGGAAACAACCAGCTTAATATTGCCAACATCATCTACGGACAATTGGACGCGGGCCGTATTGGCATAGGTACCGACTCTCCAAACACAGCCGCCGTCTTGGACGTCAACGGCACCGGTAACCTCAGCGCCATGATCGTTCCACGCGCCACCACCGCTCAGCGCCCGGTCACCGCCGCCAACGGCATGATCCGCTACAACACGAACCTGAGCGCGTTTGAAGTTTATCAGAACAATGCCTGGGCGACGCTCTCCACTAGCGCTGGCGGAGCCTCACAGTGGACAACTGCCGGTTCAGATATTTATTACTCGACTGGGAATGTTGGGATCGGAACCACAGGACCGAGTTCAGAGCTAGAAGTCTACAAAAGTTTCAATGGCGATGTCGGCATAAAAATCAACAACCCCTCAACAAGCTCCGGGGCCGCAGCTGGCATTTATTTTGACCAAGCCGGAGGCAACGGTGGGTGGATCGGCGTCAATGACGATGGAAACGGCTCGCCGAGTTTAGCAAACCGTATGGCCATTGTTGGTGGACCCGCCACCAATGGCATCTCTATTCTCGCTCCCTCAGGAGACGACATCCGCTTTTTCACCAACGGATATGCAGCCATCAATGAACGCATGCGGGTCACGTCTTCGGGAGTTGTTGGCATTGGAACTTCATCGCCCAACACCGCCACTATTCTCGACATAAACGGCACAGGCAACCTCAGCGCCTTGATCGTACCGCGCGCGACGACGGCCGAGCGCCCGGTCACCGCTGCCAACGGTATGATCCGTTACAACACCAACCTCGCAAAATTCGAAGTTTACGAAAACGGCAACTGGACCAATATGGTCAGCAGCGGCGGCGCTTCGCAATGGACAACCGTGGCTGGCAACGAAATCCACTATTCCACCGCCAACGTGGGTATCGGCACCAACAATCCGGGCTATCTGCTCGACGTAAACGGGGAACTTAACTTTTCGGGCACCACTGAAACGGGAACACTCCGCATGGGCGGTTTGCCCATGATGAAGCGAATGGCTGGTTCGATGTTCGGAAACTCCAACCTCGCGATCGGTACGGCAAGCGATCATAGCTCTTTGAACTCGGCCGCAGCTTGGCGCAACCTGATGATCGGAATCGGCGCCGGCAGCAATCTCACCGATGGATATGCCAACACTTTGATCGGCACGACCGGTGTGACCACGGGTATCGCGAACACTCTTGTCGGAAATGCCGCCTCTTATACCTTGACTACGGGATCGGGCAACACCGCCCTCGGAGCCGAAGCGAATGTGGGCACTACGGGCGTGGACAATATTGTGGTAGGTGCATCTGCAGGCTGGAGCAACACGACGGGCGCTGGTAATACGATGGTCGGCACCGAGGCCATGAATAACGTGGCCGGCGCGGAACTGCAAAGAAACACAGGTGTCGGTTACCGCGTTGGGCGAAACCTAACCGGCGGTGGTGGCGGTTCGGGAGCCGAAGACAACGTCCTATTCGGCTATCAAGCGGGTGACAATATTACGACTGGCGATCGAAACTTGATCTTCGGCTACAACCTCGACGCGCCGGTCGCCACCAGCAGCAACCAGCTCACCATCGGTAACCTCATCTTTGGAACCGGAGCGAACACAGGCACTGGAACGACCATCGCGGCTGGCCGTGTGGGAATCATGTCAAATGCCCCGCAAGCCGCGCTCGACGTGGTTGGGACTGGTGCTTCTTCGGCATTGATCGTTCCCCGCGATACGACCGCCGCGCGGGCGGCTATGGGTGTGAACGGTATGATCCGCTACAACACCAACACTTCGAAGTTTGAAGCCTATGTGGCCGGTAACTGGGCAGACGTCTCGACCGGATCGGGTGGATCTTCGCAGTGGACAACCGTCGCCGGCAACGAGATCCACTACTCCACCGCCAACGTCGGTATCGGTACGAATAACCCGAGCCAGAATTTGCACGTCAATGGTGGAAAAACTCTGATCGAATCGGCTGACAACGTCTTTGGTCAGCTGCAAATCGCCAACCCCTCCATGGACGAAGCCAGCATCACCTTTATTGGTAGCTCCACAGCCACGGGCACAAGCCCGACATCTGCCGGCGGCAACTCGCATATTTGGGGAATCGGCTCGAACCTTTGGGGAATTGGTGGCGAGTATTTTGGAATTGGCAACGCAGCCGCGGGCTCATCTCTCCTTACCGTAAAATCTGATGGAAACGTGGGTATCGGAACTACAGACCCCACAGCCAAGTTTATTGTTCGGAACACAGACACACGAACCGGCGCGGGCTACTATGCCACTTCGGATACTACTGTAGATGTGGCGCCGTCAGCGGCCTCCTCGGCACTCGCCTACTATGCCGGCTTCAATCGTCTCCACACTTCGTCCAGTAATCTT
>JALHOQ010000014.1:0-24872 GCA_022842925.1 Bdellovibrionales bacterium | reverse complement strand
GACGTCCATGTTTACAACGGCACGGGCGCAATCGCCGCAGCGTACGGGATGATGAACAATGTGTCCAATATGGCCGGTCGGACGGTGAGCAATGCCACAGGCAATTGGTCCACCATCACCAGCAATCATGCATCTTCCACTATTGGCAATGCCGCCGGTGTCTATGCCGCCGTTACCAATACCTCAGGCACGATCACCAATGCCCGCGGCATTTACATCGGACCCGTGCAGGGAACCAGTAAATGGTCGCTGTACGCCGAAGACGTCAATGCTCCCTCGTATTTTGCGGGACATGTAGGCATCGGAGTTCAGGCGCCTTGGTATCCACTACATGTTGTCGGCACCGGCGGCATTGGCGCAGCCGCATTTGATGCGCGGTCCAACGACAACAGCGTCTATCCCGCTTTGTACGTGAGCCGTATGCGGGATGACGCCACCCAACCCGGTGCTGAATTCGGAGCTTCAATGACATTCGCGCTTGAGGGCAGCGTCGATTATACGATGGTCGATGTGGGGACTATCTCCATGTTTTGGGAAGGCGCCCAATCCAATGCCACCACGGCCCGCGATTCCGCAATGGTATTGTCTACAATGCAGGACAATGCCCGGGCTGAGAGATTGCGTATCGCTTCTACAGGCAATGTCGGGATCGGCACCACTTCAACCGGATCTCGCCTTACAGTGCGTGACACGCAGGCTTCGATTGAAGTTGCGGAGTTTGGCAATGATGACACGGGAACCTCTTCTGGAGTGCTGCAACTCAAAGTGAATCGAGCCACACCGGCGACGGGCAACCAGTTTGTTTCGTTCGTCAACAACGGTGGCACCGATGTCGGATCGATCACCGGTGACGGCGCCGGGGGAATTCAATACAATCTCACCTCGGATCGCCGCTTAAAGAATCAAATCCGTGACACCCATTACGGCATCGCCGACCTTATGAAGATTCGCGTTCGCGATTATCAGTACATCGGCCACGGAGTGGATACCAACGGCTTTATCGCGCAGGAACTCTATGAAGCCTACCCCCACGCGGTCTCAAAGCCGGAGGACGAGTCCACAAACTGGTGGCAGGTCGACTACGGCCGCTTGACTCCGCTTATCGTGAAGGGCGTGCAAGACACTTATGGCCTATGCCGCATGACCGAAGCGCAGACCCAGCATCTGCAGGCCCGCGTGGACGCCCATGAGATCGAAATCCAAAACCTGAAGCGCGAAGTGCAGTCGCTGCGCGAGAAGAACCAGGAGCTCGAACGTAAGCTCGACAAGGTTCTGCGGCACCTAAACCTGGAGTAGGGCTAAGAAGGCGCAGTTTCTGTTTTGGATGAATGGGGCCTCGGACGAGCATGCAAAAAACTTTAGTCTATATATTGGCCCCGAAGGACAATCCCTTACGCCGATTTACGATGTGCTCTCCGCCGCGCCCGCGTTGGCGAAGAAACAGATTCAGCTTAAAGAGTCTAATTCGATCATGTGACCCACCTAGCTCGGCCGTCTCATTTTGAAGCGCGCTGATGACACCGCAAACGAACCATCTTGAGACCAAAGGTCTAGTTTCCCCATAGATCCGCCGATACATATCCACAGGGTAACGGAAACCCAAGTGCTTGACGGAACAGGCAAAAAGGACGTTAGTGAGATTGCGAAACCGTGCACTAAATCTGGCTTATCTATTCGTGGGCATTATGCTCATGTCGCCTATTTATGTTTATGCACAATATGTACCGAAAAGCTTAAACATCAGCGGTGGCCTGTATCTGCCGAACGGTCTCCCCGTAACTAACGCGTCCGTCGACTTCCGTCTTGAAATTTGGGACAGAACTGCCACCTGTAAACTGTACGAAGAAACCCACAGCGCTCAGAATCTTTCACAAACCAAAGGCGGCTTTTCGCTGCAGCTCGGCCGAGGCACTGTCGCCACCAATTTTCGCGATGCAGGCAATCCGGCTGCTTTAAGCTGGCTCGTGTTTGCTAACCCGGGCGCACCCGCCACCGTATTTGCCGGTTGCGGTGCGGGCGTGATCTTTGCTGAGGGCGATGAGCGCCTGATCCGCGTTTATTACAATCTCGGTGGTGGCATGACCGCCATGACACCCGATGTGCCGATCGAAGCTTCAGCCTACGCTATGGTAGCTGATACTGTTCAGGGTGTGCCGCTCAGCGGGTTGATCCAGGTGAATGACGATGTCGGCACGGACTTGAATCAGTCGAACGTGGAGACTGTTTTCTCGGCGACCAATTATGCCAAGCTCTTACAGCTTTTAAATAATACATTCGCTGGATCTTACGGCTTTAACAGCCAGCGCATCACTGATGTTGCCGCACCGACCGCCGGTACCGATGCGGTGAACCGAACATGGGTCGATGGTCATGTTGGTGATAAGGTCGCGGACTTAAGCGGCGTGGGCGCCGGCACCAACAACGGTCACACTCTCGTGTGGGATGCCGGCAACAATCGTTGGACGACGGGAGTGCCAAGCGCAATCGATAACTCTAAGCTGCCCTTAGCTGGCGGTACCATGAGCGGCCCGATCACCATGGGTGGATTTGATCTCTACAATACCGGTCATATCACCATGGGCAACCAGCGCATGTTGACTCTTGGTCGCTACACCAACGCACAAGAAGGCGCGCTTGGCCTAGCCGCCGGTGATGAAGGCCGCATGTTCTACAACACCGAGATGGACGCTGTTCGGGTATGGGATGGTGCCGGGTACATCGGCTTTGGCGCTTCAGGAGTGGCCGGTGGGGATTTAACCGGATCGTATCCGAACCCGACTTTAAATATTAATGTAGTCACGAACACTAAAATCGCCGACGACGCCGTACAAAGTCGCAATGTCGATCAGGCCGGAATCGGCATGAATCGCTTGGTAATCTCCGACAACGTTTCCGGCAACGCACTCCGATTTAAGACCTGCGGACTGAACCAGATCCTTCGCTGGGAAGCCACCGGTTGGCAGTGTGTGGATCCCGGAACGGCTTTGCCCGCTACTGGAATTGCCGCGGGAATGTATGGCTCGAGCACTTCTGTTCCACGCATCGGTCTCTCGGCAACCGGAGTCGTAACCTCCGCGACTGATGTGGCGATCAACTTCCCGGTCGTCTCGGTTAACGGTAAAACCGGAGTCGTTGTGTTGAACGGTGCGGATCTCGGTCTTGGCACCGCGTCTCTTGAAGATGTAGGCAACGGCGCGAACGAAGTCCCCATGACGGATGGTGCTGGAAAATTGAATCCCTCAGTAATTCCCACTCTCAGCATTGGCGATATCTCAGGCGCGATTACACAGATCGTGGCTGGCAGTGGGTTGACCGGTGGCGGAACGCAAGGTGTTGTCACGCTCGCGGTTGATCTCACACAAGTGGATGCTTACAAACTTCGCGGCCGCGACTTGTCGTCCGTTGCTCCGAACGACGATGAGGTTTTGATGTGGAACGCGCTCACCAGCACATGGTTATCGCGGCCCATTCCGTCGGCTCCCGTCACTACTGTTGCTGGCCGTGCTGGTAACGTAGTTCTCAGCGAAGCTGATATCAGCGGCGCTGTGACTGAGATTGTGGCCACATCGCCTCTTACGGGCGGTGGTACAGCGGGTGTGATCTCAATTGGTCTTGATGCCAACTTAACTGACGCCGGACGAATTCGCGGCGTGAATGTCTCGACAACCGCCCCGACCACAAATCAAGTTCTGCAGTACAATGGCTCGGGCTGGGAAGCCGCGACCTTAGCGGACAATGGCATCGTCACTATGGTCGGCAACAACGGTGCGCTGGTCAGCGGACCGGCCACTGTAAAAACCATTAGCATTGATACAGGCGTGACAGCTGGACAAATCGTACAAGTCGCAGTGGGTGACCGTCTCCCCGTGATCGATGGCCGCAACCTCACTGAGATCTCCAACCTCCGCAACGTAAACGTGGCGACTACAGCTCCGACTCCAAGTCAGGTTCTACAATATAATGGTTCCGCTTGGGCACCCGCCACTCTCGTTGACAATGCAGGCGTCACTCTCGTCGCTATGGGCACAGGCATGACGCCCGGAAATATCAGTGCGACAGGCACGATCAGTGTCGACGTCGGAACAGGCGCAAATCAGATCGTGCAGCTCGATGGCTCATCGCGCCTTCCGGCGGTAAATGGCTCGCTGCTCACAAACGTCAACGCGGTCCAAATCCAATCCCGTGACGTCGCATCTGGCCTTCCGGGGGACAACCAAGTTCTCACGTGGAACAACGCGGCCGCCCGTTGGGAAGCGCGCACTCCTGGCGCTGGCGCCGATAACTTGGGCTCACATGTCGCCGCACAGAACGTGCAACTCAACGGCTTCTGGTTGAGCGGTGACGGCAACAACGAAGGCATTTTCATCCCCGCCGCCGGTAACGTGGGCGTCGGCACCAATACGCCGAATACCAACGCCATCCTCGACATCAACGGCTTGGGCAGCATGAGCGCTCTGCTCGTTCCCCGCGACACCGCAGGCAATCGCCCGACGGGTGTCGAAGGTATGATCCGCTACAACACTTCGACTGCGAAAATGGAAGTGTACGAGAGCGGAAACTGGTCCGATGTGGTGCAAACACCTGACGGCGGAATTCTCACACTCACCGGCGAAAATGGCGCCCTCGTCAGCGGTACAGCCACAGTTAAGACCATCAGCATCGACACCGGCGTAACTACCGGACAAATCGTGCAAGTGGCCGCAAGCAATCGTTTGCCGGTCATTGATGGTCGTAACCTCACACAGATCTCGAATCTCCGCGACGTGAATGTTTCCACAACCACGCCCACCCCCAACCAAGTCCTTCAGTATAATGGCTCGGCTTGGGAAGCGACGACTCTCGTCGACAACGCTGGCGTGACTTATGTCGCCACCACGACCGACCTCACTGGCGGTCCGATCAATGGAACCGGAACTCTGGGAGTGAATACGGGCGTAGGCGCCAATCAGATTTTAAGACTCAACGGCTCATCGCAAATTCCGGCTGTTGATGGATCACTGCTCACATTTGTGAATGCAGCCAGCATTCGCGGCGTAAATGTTTCGACCACGGCTCCAACTCCAAACCAAATCTTGCGTTACAACGGTTCGGCGTGGGAAGCCTTCACTCCTGTCGACAATGCGGGCGTAACATTGGTCACAGCCGGCTCGGGTCTCCTCGGCGGCACGATCACCGCTACAGGTACAGTTAGTGTGGATGTTGGAACGGGCGCCAATCAGATTGTGCAACTCGACGGCTCCTCGCGCCTACCTAACGTCAACGGCTCGCAGCTCACGAATGTAAACGCCGTACAGATCCAGTCGCGCGACATCGCCTCGGGCCTTCCCGCCGACAACCAAGTTCTGACCTGGAACAACGCCGCTGCCCGTTGGGAAGCGCGCACTCCCGGTGCAGGCGCCGATAACCTGGGTACGCATATCGCAGCTCAAAATATTCAGCTCAATGGCTTCTGGTTGAGCGGTGATGGCGGCAACGAAGGAATCTTTGTCCCCGCCGCCGGTAACGTGGGCGTCGGCACAAATACGCCGAACGCCAATACGATCCTCGACATCAACGGCTTAGGCAGCATGAGCGCCATGCTTGTTCCGCGCGACACACAAGCCAATCGCCCCACAGGCGTCAACGGTATGATCCGTTACAATACCAATACCGCTAAAATGGAAGTTTTCGAAAACGGCGGCTGGACAGATGTTGTGCAATCGGCCGATGGTGTGGGCGTCTCTTACGTCGCCACAACGACCGACCTGACTGGTGGTCCGATCTCCAGCACCGGCACAATCGGAATCAACACCGGCGTAGGCGCCAATCAGATTTTAAAGCTCAATGGCTCTTCACAGATCCCGGCTGTTGATGGATCACTGCTCACATTCGTAAATGCGGCCACCATTCGCGGCGTAAACGTTTCGACCACGGCTCCGACACCAAACCAAGTCTTGCGTTACAATGGCTCGGCTTGGGAAGCCTTCACCCTAGTCGATAACGCTGGTGTAACATTAGTTACGGCTGGTTCAGGAATGCTTGGTGGCACCATCACGGCCACTGGCACAGTTAGTGTCGATGTCGGAACGGGCGCCAATCAAATCGTGCAACTCGACGGCTCCTCGCGGCTGCCCAACGTCAATGGTTCGCTGCTCACCAACGTGAACGCGGTGCAGATTCAAGCGCGCGATGTTTCGTCAGCCGCACCTGCGGACAATCAAGTATTGACCTGGAACGCCGCAGCTACACGCTGGGAAGCACGTGCGCCCGGTGCCGGTGCCGATAACCTCGGCTCGCATATCGCCGCACAGAACGTTCAACTCAACGGCTTCTGGCTGAGCGGAGATGGAAATAACGAAGGTATTTTCATCCCCGCCGCCGGTAACGTGGGCGTCGGCACCAACACGCCGAATGCCAACGCGATCTTAGATGTAAACGGAGTCGGCGCACTCAGCGCCCTGCTCGTTCCACGCGACACACAAGCCAACCGCCCGACCGGCGTGAACGGTATGATCCGTTACAATACCAATACCGCCAAGATGGAAGTCTTTGAAAACGGCGGCTGGACAGACGTTGTGCAATCGGCCGATGGCGGCATCGTCACCTTGACCGGAACGAATGGCGCCCTTGTCAGCGGACCGGCCACGGTTAAGACCATCGGAATTGACACCGGTGTCACCACCGGTCAGATCGTGCAAGTTGCCGCCGGCGACCGATTGCCGATTATCGATGGCTCCCAGCTCACCGGAATCTCAAATCTCCGCGGCGTAAACGTCGCAACTACCGCACCGACAAACAATCAAGTACTCAAATACAACGGTTCAGGTTGGGCTCCGGCCGATGACACCACTCTTAACGTCGCTGCCGGCGTGGGTATCTTGATCACAGGACCGGTCGGCACAAAAACTATCGGCGTAGACGTCGGGATCGGCGCCAATCAGATCCCGCAACTCAATGCCTCCGGATTCTTAGGTATTGGGACTACAAGCGTAACCGCAGGCGTGGTGGCGGAGTTCTTCGGCACCGGCGCACTTAATTCGGCAGTGATGCTCCCGAGAGCGACAACGGCCAGCCGCCCAACCGGTGTCGACGGCATGATTCGCTACAACACCAGCTTGGCTAAGTTCGAAGTTTATGAGAACGGCAACTGGTACAGTATGGCCACCGGTTCAACCGGCGATAACCTAGGCAACCATCTCGCCACTCAACAAATTCTTTCGACTCTCGGTACCGCCAACGCTCCCGGATACAGCTTCACCGGCGATCCGAACACGGGAATGTGGAGTGCGGGCGCCGATCAGCTCGCATTCTCCACTGCGGGCTCGGAAAGAATTCGAGTCAATAGTAACGGCCTTGTCGGTATTGGGACTGCAACTCCGACTGAAATGTTACACGTCTATGGTTCGGGTGATACAGAGTTCGTTTTAGAGAACGCATCTCTTCTCACAGCCATTCGCAACCAATCTAACAATATGAACTTCCAAGTTGGAAGCATTGAGGCGCTCACTATCCGCGACACGGGCTCGATCGGTATTGGCACCGCGACCCCGAATGTCGGATCAATCTTGGAACTGAATGGCACCGGCAACATGAGTTCACTCATCGTCCCGCGCGCGACCACGGCTCAACGCCCGCTCGCCGCTGCCAACGGAATGATCCGTTACAACACGAATATTTCGGCGTTCGAAGTTTATCAGAACTCCGGCTGGACGCAGCTTATGACCGGCTCCGGCTCAGCTGGGGACTTCATGGCTAACGGCTCTGTGCCGATGACGGGCGCATTCCTCGCCACGACCGGAACGGCCGCGACTCCTTCAATCTCGTTTAACGGTGACGCCGACACTGGAATATGGAACGCCGGTCCTAACCAAATGGCCATTTCTACCAACGGAGTAGAAAGGTTCCGAGTCGGCGCGACCGGTAACATAGGTATCGGTACGAATAATCCGGCTTCAACCTTACACGTAAACGGTCCTTTGATGGTAACTTCAGGACAGAACTACCTTCTTGGCGGCAACTCCGCCCTCACTGACTCAGGCGGAACTAATCTTATTGTCGGTAACGATGGAGGCTGGAATCAACTCAACTTGAGCCCGGGTGGTTCGAGCAAAATGACGATTCTTTCAGGCGGTAGTGTCGGCATCGGCACCAACTCCCCCAACCCCGCCGCCATCCTCGACGTGAACGGCACCGGCAACCTCAGCGCCATGATCGTTCCGCGCGCCACCACGGCACAACGTCCCGTCACCGCAGCCAACGGCATGATTCGCTACAACACGAACATCTCAGCCTTCGAAGTTTACGCCAACAATGCTTGGGCCCAGCTCTCGACCAGCGCGAGTGCCGGCGACTTCTTAAGAAACGGATCACTCCCGATGACAGGTCAGTTCCTGTCGATCGTGGGCACCGCGAACGCTCCCGGCATGGCCTTCTCCGGTGACACCGATACTGGAATCTGGAGCAACGGCGCAAATCGTCTGGCGCTCTCGACCGGGGGCACCGGCCGCATGCATATCGATACCAACGGCAACGTAGGAATCGGAACAGGAACACCAGGCTCACACCTTATTCACGTGCACAGAGATCAGGCCACCTCGACGTCGGTGCACATTAACAATCCGAACGGAGGAGCCGGAGGCGAAGCTTACATGCAATTTACCGCCGGCACTAGAACCACAGAGTTCGGAGTTAAAAACCAGAGCACAAATTTCTCCTATATCGACACTGGCGAAGCTTACTGGACGTCGGGTGCCGCAAACGGCATGGCTATTTTCTCAAATGGTGGCGGTCCGATTCGCTTTATAACGGTAACCGGCGGCGAAGTAATGCGGGTTCAAAACTCCGGCCGGATCGGCATCGGCACAACTAATCCTAACGCCGGTAGCATTTTAGACATCGCCGGAACTGGCAATTTGACGAACTTACTTATCCCGCGGGGCTCAACGGCCGAGCGCGCGGCTGCCGCCGCCAACGGGATGATCCGCTACAACACGAACATCTCGAAGTTCGAAGTTTACGAAGCCGGGCAGTGGACAAGCGTCGCCACCGGCGGCGTGGGCACCGGTGATTTCCTACGTGACGGCACACTTGCCATGACCGGGAATTTCCGCACAGGCGGAAATTGGATCAGCGGCGACGGAAACAACGAAGGTGTGTTCGTCGACAATAACGGACTCGTCGGTCTCGGCACAGCCACCCCTTCGCAAAGGTTGGATATCTACGGCAACACCAACGGAGCTCTCGAAAGCTTGATCCGTAACGTAAACAATGGCACTAGCGCCAGCTCCACAATCGTGGCCCAGGCCGATGTGGTCTATACAGATCTCACCGCTTACTCCTCGGGCCTCACGCCTTCAGGCCTAGCCGCACCTAACACCACTAGTGTCATGGCTAGTCCGATGGCAGTGGGAATGACCGTCGGCACACGCGGTTCAGCCTACTTACGATTCGGCACCAACAACGTCGAACAAGCGCGATTTGATTCCGTTGGTCGCTTGGGTATAGGCACCGCAACCCCCAACACAGCCGCCGTCCTCGACGTCAACGGCACCGGCAACCTTAGCGCCATGATCGTTCCGCGCGCGACAACTGCTCAGCGCCCGGTCACCGCCGCCAACGGTATGATCCGTTACAATACGAACATCTCAGCTTTTGAAGTGTACTCCAACAACCAGTGGGCTTCGCTGGTCACCGGAGCGGGCGCGGGCGCAACTAACATCGACGGACTGAGCGATGGCAAGACAACAGGCGGCGCCGAAGTAGTCTTTCTGGGCACGAACTCGGGCGCTGCAAATACTACGGGCGGCGATTTCAACACAGGGGTGGGTTACGAAGCCTTGCCTATCTTGACAACTGGGGACAGCAACTCGGCGTTCGGTAACTTTGCCTTGCACGCCGTCACGACCGGCAGCTTTAACACGGCTGTTGGAGCTGTCGCCCTTGAAAACGCGACGGGTGATTCAAACACCGCGGTTGGATACTCGGCTCTTCGTTCAGGAACGACCGGACTGGCAAATACAGGCTTAGGCAGCCGCGCACTTCAACACAACCAAACCGGTTGGAACAACGTTGCCATCGGCTCGGATGCTGGCGCCGGTACCGCCAGTGCAAATCGTAGCAACAACGTGTTTATCGGTTCAGGTGCGGGTACGAATGTATCGACAGCCGACAACAACATTATGATTGGATACAACACGGGCGATGCCGTAACAACCGGAGACAATAACATTCTGATCGGCTATGACATCGACGCGCCTTCTGCTACAGGCAGCAATCAAATGTCGATCGGCAATATGATTTTTGGTACGGGAATCAGCACCGGAACGGGTACGACGATCTCCGGCGGTCGCATCGGTATCGCCTCAAACGCTCCGCAAGCGATTTTAGACGTCGTCGGCACAGGCACTGCGTCGGCGTTAATCGTTCCGCGCGACACAACTGCTGCTCGCGCTGGCGTGGGCGTAAACGGTATGATCCGCTATAACACCAACATCTCAGCCTTTGAAGTCTATCAGAGCAACAGCTGGCAAACTCTGGCCACCTCGAGCAGTGGTGACAATCTCGGCAACCACACCGCCACTCAACAAATTCTCTCGACCGTCGGCACCGCCGCCACTCCTGGCCTAGCCTTTGTCGGCGATGCCGACACCGGCATGTGGAGCAACGGCGCCAATCGCCTCGCCCTCTCGACCGGGGGCACCGGCCGCATGCATATCGATACGCTCGGAAACGTCGGGATCGGCACTCAGATTCCAAGCCACCGCCTTGAGGTCTTGGGTGGCGCTGACTCCTATCCGGGCAAATTCGCCTGCGCTTCGGGATGGTGTCAGGCTCTGATTGAATCTCTTAGTCCGACCCTCATAACTTTAAACATGGGTGTCAACAGCACCGGAAACTTCGCGTTCTTTGGACCTTCCACCAACAGCAGTTTCAATATTCAAACCAATAATGCCACTCGCATGACCGTTTCGGCTGTGGGCAACATCGGTATAGGCACCGCAACCCCAAACACTGCGGCCATCCTCGACGTGAACGGCACCGGCAACCTCAGCGCCATGATCGTTCCGCGCGCCACCACGGCCGAGCGCCCGGTCACCGCCGCCAACGGGATGATCCGCTATAATACGAACCTCGCCGCATTCGAAGTTTATCAGAGCAACAGCTGGCAAACTCTGGCCACGTCGAGCAGTGGGGACAACCTCGGTAACCACACCGCCACTCAACAGATTCTCGCCACGCTCGGTACCGCAAACGCTCCCGGCTACAGCTTCACTGGCGATCCAAACACCGGTATGTGGAGCGCGGGCGCCGATCAGCTGGCCTTCTCTACCAACGGTGTTGAGCGCCTGCGCGTGAACTCCTCAGGCCTTGTTGGTATCGGCACTTATGATCCATCCTATGCACTGCACGTGACTTCGGCATCCGATACACAGGCAAAATTGGCAAGCACTGGCGCCAACAGAGCTGCTATTTTGATCGATAATGAGGCCGGAGGTCAGCAATCAACGGTCGAATTCCTCAATGCAGGCTCCTTATCATGGTCGTTTGGAAAGCAGAGCGACAATTCGTTCTTTTTATATGATGCTGCACGATCTCGAGATGCCTTGCGAATCGGGTCTGGCAATATTCAACTGGCACCCCTTGGCGGTTCTGTCGGTATAGGAACTACCACGCCCAACGCCGCCGCCATCCTCGACGTGAACGGCACTGGCAACCTCAGCGCCATGATCGTTCCGCGCGCAACCACCGCTCAACGCCCGGTCACCGCCGCCAACGGTATGATTCGCTACAACACGAACCTCTCAGCCTTTGAAGTTTATCAGAGCAACAGCTGGCAAACTCTGGCCACGTCGAGCAGTGGAGACAATCTCGGTAACCACACCGCCACTCAACAAATTCTCTCGACTGTTGGTACCGCTGCCACTCCTGGCCTAGCCTTTGTCGGCGATGTCGACACTGGTATGTGGAGCAACGGCGCCAATCGCCTCGCCCTCTCGACCGGGGGCACCGGCCGCATGCATATCGATACGCTCGGAAACGTCGGGATCGGCACCGCAACACCAGGATCCATCTTAGACGTGCACCCAACATCAACGGCCACTGGCGCCGGTGATAATCGTGGAACCAATGTAAAATACGTATTAAACCCCGCCAGCAGCTCGGCCGCCGATTTTTGGGGTATGAGAGTTGAGGCCGAGCACCTCTCGGCACAGAATAATACGGCCGCCATTCGCGGTGCCGAGTATGTCACTTCTAATATTTCTACGGCTACAGTTAACTCGATGACCGCGTTTAACGCCCAAGTTTACAACAACGCCGGTGGAACCATTTCCAATGCAGTAGGATCGTACTCATATGTGAACAACAACGGCGCCGGCACCGTCGGCGAGGCTCGCGCCGCGATGGTGGAAGTCCGAAATCCATCGGGCACAGTGACAAATGGCTATGGTCTTTATGTGGGGAATATTCAGGCCACGAACAAGTACAGCATTTTCGCGTCCGACACTACCGCGCCCAGCTATTTTGGCGGCCGCGTTGGGATTGGAACCGCGACTCCGAATGTCGGCTCGATCCTGGACCTGAACGGCACCGGCAACCTCAGCTCGGTCCTGGTTCCGCGCGGCACAACCGCTCAGCGCGCGGCTGCGGGAGTGAACGGTATGCTCCGCTACAACAGCAATACCAATCAGTTCGAAGGCTTTGCCGCTAACGGCTGGGGCCCAATGGTTCGCGCCAAGTCGCTCAGCACCGCGAGCGGCGCCATTGACTGGTCGAGCGCGCCTGCGCAAACGACCAGCTTTAACTGTGGCACCAATATCACGTTTGCCAATCTGGTCGATGGCGGCTCCTACACTCTCGTCGTCACCGATGGCGGCACCGCTCAGTGTAACTTCAGCACCACCACCACGGGCGCCGATGCCGCCACGGTCAACTATCGCTTTAATCCGACCAACGCCGCCCGCGCCACGACATCGCATACGGTGTATTCGATCCAGCGCATCGGCACGACGGTTTACGTCTCGTGGATCACGGGCTTCTAAGAAATTTATTGATTAAGTCCATTTTTTAGCTAAAAATGGACTTATGTACGACAGAATTTTAAGCCCACCCGCCAAACAAAGCTTCTTTCTGCTGGGGCCTCGTGGAACTGGGAAGTCCAGCTGGGTCCGAAGCGCTTATCCAAAGGCGACCTATATTGATCTTTTGGGAGACGACACTTATCGCCGCCTCCTAGCCCGCCCCGAATCTTTAATCGATTTCTTGCCCAACACGCCCTCAACCGTAATTTTAGATGAAGTTCAAAAGGTGCCAGCAATTCTTAATGAAGTTCATCGACTTATCGAACGAAAAAAAATCCAGTTTATTTTAACTGGTTCAAGCGCAAGAAAGCTGCGCAAACAAGGAGTCAATCTACTTGCCGGGCGGGCCCTAACCCATTCTCTTTTTCCCCTCACCGCTAGGGAACTGGGCTCCGACTTTAACTTGCCGCGCGCCCTCAAGTTCGGCTTACTGCCGATGGCCGTCACTTCGGAGAACCCGAAAAAGTATCTTGAGGCTTACGTCAAAACTTACCTTAAAGAGGAGATCGAACAGGAGGGCTTAACCCGCCAACTCGGATCCTTCGCGCGTTTTCTGGAGGTAGCCAGTTTTTCGCAAGCCAGCGTCTTATCCGTTGCTCAAATCGCGACCGACTCACAAGTCCATAGAAAGGTCGTGGAAGATTACTTTTCGATTTTGCGCGATCTTCTTCTCTCATATGAGTTGCCCGTGTTCTCGAAGCGGGCAAAGCGAGAACTTATGACAAAGAGAAAGTTCTTTTTTTTCGACGTAGGCCTATTCAAAACCCTCCGTCCGAAAGGTCCGCTCGATTCGGACGCCGAACTAAATGGGGCCGCATTCGAAACCTTGTGCCTGCAAGAACTCCTGGCGCTGAACCACTATCAGGACCGAGGATACGAGTTTTTTCATTGGCGAACGCGCAAGCACCAGGAAGTGGACCTCGTCATGTACGGAGAAAACGGATTTTTAGCCTTCGAATTCAAATCCAGTTCCCGCCTTCGTGAGGCCGATTTTGAAACCCTACGTTTATTCGGCCAAGATTACCCCCAAGCCAAGCTGCATCTTGTGTTTGGTGGGAATGAGAGCCGAATGTATGGAAACATCCACCTTTTGGCGGCGCGCGATTTCTTCGCCGATTGTGAGGCCATTCTTAAACCCTAACGAGTTGGGCTTCTAATAGGGGATAGCTTTTTTGGAGAGCACTCCGAATTAGCCAAAACACAGTGCTCGGCTTGAACTTTGCGTGCTGGCACCCTATCTTGGCTCTCGCGCTCGCGGCGATCACAGGGAAAATTATCGAACCGATGGGAATACTCTTTTTGAAAGATGAGATTTATAGGAATTTCGAAATCGCGCTAACCCGCCTCCAAAGCTTTATAGAACAAGGCATTAAGGACGACCTTGATGCAGTGGGATTGATTCAAGGTTTCGTAGTTACCTTTGAGCAATCTTGGAAGGCCCTACAAAAAAAAAGGCGGCCACGAGGGCGTGTCGATTCACAGCCCTAAACAGGCCTTTACCTGGGCTATCGAAATGGGATGGATTCCCCGTGAAGAAGAGCCCCTATGGCGTCAGATCATTGAAGATCGAAATCTGACCACACATACTTACCGCGAGGCTTTGGCGGCTACCGTCGCGGCCCGAATTCTTGAAACCCATGCGAATGCATTTGCCAACCTTCTAGAGCGTATGAAGACTGCGAACACCTGATTTATTTCTCGATATGAGGGTATCTGAGATAGATTCAAATAGAGTTCTTGCTCAAAGCGTTAGTAAAGCTTTGAAACGTGAAAACTTCAATACCGTCTTCCAGCTTAAGGTCTTGATTACCTAAGTAAACCAGCATCTTTCTCTTGAGCCCTTTTAAATCGGAGATCGCTTTAAGTCCTTTTAAATGATCCGGGCGTAACGTTTTGGCGGCCTTGACCTCAATCGCGCAGAACTCTTTCCCCTTCTTTAGCAAGAAGTCGACTTCGGTCAGCTTCGCTTCGGCCGGAGACCAATAATAGATTTCATCGATTTCATTCCGAATTTCTTTCTGAAAATTTAAAAGCATATAAACGAAACCTTCCAACAAAGCGCCGAGCTCCTCGGCTCCCGGAGGGCTTAAGTCCTTACGGGCGGCGCGAACAATTCCCGGATCAATCCAATAGAACTTTGAACTCGATTTTTCCCGCACTCGTAAGCGGCTCTCATAAGCCGGCAGTCTCTTTGCCAAGAGAGTGTCTTCAAGAATTTCAAAAAATCCCTGAGCTGTTGGACGCTTGATCTCGGCATCTCGGCTCACATTCGAAATATTGAGCGTTTGTCCATGAAAGAGTGCCGCGATCGGCAAGAACCGGCTGAACCCCCCTAAATTCTTCACCAGTGCTTCGGCCTGAATCTCCTCTTTTAAGTACATTTGGACATATGAGTTGAGCGAGTCCTTAGGATCATCGGCTTGTAGAATGAGGGGCAAAGTTCCGAACTGGAGCGCACGAGAGAGATTGAAGTCCTTCCCCATTTCCATGGGGGTTAAAGGGTACATATTGCGTCGAACGGCCCGCCCTGCCAAAAGGTTCACGCCCGATCGCCTCAATTTTCGAGCGCTGGACCCCGTAAGCGCGAATTTGATCTTCTTATCTTCAATCAGCCTGTGGACTTCGTTTAACAGCTGCGGCAGACGCTGAATTTCATCTACAACCAGCCACTCCCCGGACTTAACCGTGCTGGCCATCTCATGGAAGAGCGAGGGATTGGCCAAAAACGATTGATAAAGAGATTCATCCAGCAAAGAGAGTTGTTTCACTGCACCAAAGTTCTCCTTTAGCCAGGTACTCTTGCCGCATCCACGCGGCCCAAATAAGAAGAAGGAAGATTTTGGAGGGCGTAGAAATCGAGGGTAAAGTGGAGTGTTCATATCGACATCAAATTACGGCGTTTTATGATGGTTGTCTATCCAAAATGCGATTAGCCTATGCTAAAATTGGGGCTGGAGCTGATTCAAATAGTTTGATCCCGCCAGAACTCGGCGCGCATGGCGCGGATCGATTCGTAGGACTGCTCGCCGATGACTTCGGCGGGGTGAGGCGACGTGCGCTTAAGCTGGGGGCGGATCGTGTGCAGGCCCTCGAGGCCCCAGAACTGGTCGTCTTCTTCAATCATCGGCTGAATGTTGTCGAACTCGTGAAAGTAGGGCGCGAGACCCAAAAATCCGTAGATGCCGTCGATCACCCGATCGGGCTCGCGCATCAGATCATTGTACTCCACCACATGAATCAATTCAGGGCAGCGCTCAAGCGCAAAGCGAAAACTTTCAAAATGTTCTTTCACGTTGTCGACAATCACCTGACACGAGTTGGCCAGCGTGTGCGGGAGCCGGCGTTCCGCAAGTTCCCTATCAACAAAATTAGCTTGTTCCTTCTCACGCGCCCGCTGTACCAAAATCAAAAAAGACGCCACTACTTCGGCCAAGTCGCGCACGGGATAGATAAATTTAGGGGGATAACCGAGAATCATATTTAACGTAGGCACGTTTTTAATCCAACCGCGATGCTTATCGATCACGATCGGTCGTGGAATATGCTGATAGATCGAATGGAACATACCGCGACAAACATTGATCTTCTGCATGGGGTCCGACCAAGCATGGACCTGCGTGATTTTTTTAAACGACTCCTCAGTATGATTCAGCAAATCCAGCAACGGCGAGGTTGGTGTCACGAAAAGCGCGGGATTCTGATTGAGAATCGCCCCGAGCAGCGTCGAACCGCTGCGCGGGATACTGGACAGAAAAAAGAAATGTTGCGGACGAGGCGACGGCTGCATCTAGCTGTCTTTTAAAGCACCGAAGCCATGTTTGCCTAGAGCTTTCCACGTGCCGGGGACTTGAAATGGCGAAGAAAAACTGTTCGAGTCCCATACCCCATTACCCAAGTGAGCGTAGTTTTGACCGGTGATCCACATTGTGCCGTCCCCGCGGAGCATATAAGCTCCTGACCCTGACGTTGAAGCTGACACCGCTTTCCATTGGCTGCCCGGAATTTGAGTGGGAGAGGATCGGTTGGTTGTGTTCCCTACACCAAGGGTGCCCGCATTATTACTCCCCCACCCCCAAAGTGTGCCATCACTCTTTATACCAAAGGCGCGATGTTCTCCTACGTTTACGAAGCTCCAAGTCCCCGGCACCTGCACCGGCGAGGACTGCCGAGTGGTGTTGCCGTTTCCGAGCTGGCCATCGTCGTTCAAGCCCCAGCAATAGAGGGAACCATCTGTTCGAATGGCGCACATGGATTCATAGCCGACGGCCACTTGCGTCCATGAACCCGGCACTTGCGTCGGCGAGGATCGACCGCCGCCGGGAGCCAGGTTGATGCCAAGAATGCCGTGATAATTTGTGCCCCAGGTCCATAGAGTAAAATCGGTTTTTATTCCAGCAGCGGCTTGGTTCCATCGCCATCCGGAAGCCGAGACGGCGATCCAGGAGCCTACAACCTGAACAGGTGAGTTTTGCGGAGAGTTGTTGTTTATACCTAAAATGCCGCTGTAATTATATCCCCACGACCACAACGTTCCGTTCGTTCGCAAACCAAGGGTGGCATCTTCAGCCAAGGCGAAATCACGCCACTGACCTGTGATCTGCACAGGGGAGTAGTAACTATTCCCATTGCCTTGACCCATAACGCCTTCGGCATAAAAGTCATTGCCCCAGACCCACAGCGAATCCGGCGCTTTGATCCCCGCCGCGTGACCCCAACCGCGCCAACCGAAGTTCGAGCCCACCATCACCCAGCTTCCAGGCACCTGGACCGGTGAATAAAAGTTGTAACCCAATCCCTGATTGCCATCGGTGTTGTACCCCGCGACCCAAAGCGTTCCGTCGGCCTTTTTGGCTTTGAGGTGACCGTGCCCGCCAGTAATTGCGTTAAATCCGGTGCCCGGAACCTGGTGCGGACTGATCGGGGGGTAATTGAGGCCATTCCGAATCAAATCATTGGCCCCGTACCCCCAAGTCCACACCGTGCCGGCCGTCTTGAGCCCGGCCATACCTGCACCCCAGCGGCCAAAATCGCAAACGTCCAGCCAAGCACCCGGAACCTGAACTGGAGAAGAGGTGTGCGTATTGTGTGTTCCCTGACCTAGCAATCCACCATCGTCATTGGCGCCCCACGAGAAGAGTTGATCGCCCGCTTTGAAGCCATATGTGGATTCATGGCCCACTCGAACTTTTGTCCACGTACCCGCAATCACGACTGGCGAAGACCGATTGGTGGTATTGCCTTGGCCAAGCTGACCGCGATTATTGCGCCCCCATGCGTAGAGCGAGCCATCGGTGCGAACGGCGGCCATATGCCAAAGGCCAGCTGCGACTTGCGACCAACTTCCGGGCACCTGTATAGGGCTGTAGTTATTAGATGTATTCCCGGTGCCCAACTGCCCGTAACCATTGATTCCCCACGTAAACAGCGTTCCATCGGTTCGAATCGCAGCAGACGACTGATGCGCCGACGCCATGGACCAGGACCCAGGAACCTGCACCGGCGAGCTATAGCTATTGCTGTCGCCATTCCCCTGCCCCAATTGACCGTTCCACCCACCGCCCCAGGCCCACAATGTTCCGTTCGTGCGAATGGCAAGGGTTGCTTGATCACCAATCGCCACTTGGTTCCAACTTCCGGTGACTTGCACAGGCGAGCTGCGATAGGTCGTTGAACCGTCTCCTAGTTGACCGTGATAGTTGCGACCGACCATCCACAGAGTGCCGTCAGTTTTGATATGTCCCGTATGAGCGTATTCCGTGCTCGCCCCCGCCGCTAACGAAGACACCGATGGCGCGAGTTGGGTCCAAGACCGCGCGGATATGCCGAGCCCCATCACGCCGTCCCAGTTGTCATTCCATAAAAAGAGTTTGCCTGCGCCAACCTTGCCCGATTTCCAAAAAGCGATGTCGCCCAGCTTAGCGAAAGATTTGCGGCTAAAGAGGAGGGCCAAAGTGGCAGTGATGGATTTTATAAATCCGCGACGAGTGAAAGCTTTTAAATTCGGCATTCCTCAATCGCACCAATATCACTCGCGCGAGTCAACGGAGAGTGCAGGGCGCCCGAAAGTAGTTGCTGCAATTGCGCGAAAGACCCTGACCACTCGGTCTTCTGCTTTTTAATTGGCGTGACCGAGGCGTACCACGACGAAGGTCCTGATTCTTCGGCCCAAATGTAGTACGGAATCGTTTGCGCGAGAACCCAGGTCGGAACCCCGAGGGCACCGGCCAGATGCACAACGGCCGTGCACGAAGAAATCAGCAGATCCATTTGGGCGAGCGCGGCCGCCGTGTCGTTCCAGGACTCGAGATTCGATTGCAACCGGTGAATGCGGGGATGAGGTAAGGTGTGGGGATCCACTTCGAACGAATAAAAATCTACGTGCGGGAATCGCTCTACCAGATGGCCGATTTCGGACTCCGGCAACGCCCGCCCCTGCTCGCGATCGACTTCGGCGTCGCCGCGCCAGCGAAGACCTACACGCGGCCGCCGTTTTTCCGCGAGAAGAGTGCCCCACTTACGCGAGGAGGAGGGCGAAACCGTTAGATAGGGTTGATTTCCGATTTGGTGAGCGTTTAAATCCAGCGTCACCGGTAGATCTTGCGCGGCCACCCAGCGGTCGTACCGGGGTGTCGCTTCTTCTCCCGCGGTGAGAAGCACGTCGAAAAATTCCGGGTGCCGGCGCAAGAGCTCGCCAAGGTCCTTATGGCACAAGAGGTAAATCACGCGCGCGCCTCGCTCGCGCAGGTGCCGCCCGAAGCGAAAATTTAAAATTTCATCGCCGCGGCCCGCTTCGCCCGCGACCAGAATCGTTTTACCCTGCACATCTTCGCCATCGGCGAGCATGGGCGCTTCGTAGCGGCCGCTGTACGCACCCCAGTGGCGTAATCGGCGCCCGATTTTGTTCCAGGCCATGCCTTTTTTGAATTCTCCCTCGCGCACCAAATGCCAACCCAGCTTGTATTGAGCCATCGCCCTTTGCCGCGCCGGTGCCGAGGGATCCACTAAAACTTGGCGCAAAAGCCGAGTGGCCTGTTCCCATGCGCCCCAGGCTTGCAAGCAAATAGCTTTGTCGATTTTTGCGGAATGGAGAAGCGGTTCGGCGCGAATCACCCGGTCGTAGAGTGCAGCAGACTCGGCGAAGCGGCCGGCTTGGGAGAGGGCGAACGCCCGCAATTGCGTGGCCTCGCTGTTGTATTCCCCCGCGACCAGGGGTTTGAGCCATGCGGCCGCCAGGTCCCAAGCTTTTACCTCTAGCGCCAGGCGTACGAGTTCGGGCGTGGGCGGCTGAGCTTGGTGATCCACCGCCTTCCCAAAACTGGTGAGAACGGCGCGGGCCGTGGCCAACTCCTGCCGCGACTGCAACCACTGAACAGTGGCTAACATCTCAGCGGGAAACAAGAGGGTGCTCCACCGGCATTAAAAGTAGATCGATGCCGTAATTCGCCCCGCGAAGATTTTTGGTGTGCTGAAAAAGACCCTCGATCGACAGCGGCGTCACCGCCGACTGCCCGGCCGGGGCGTCATCATGGATGTGCAGCGGAAGATAATGGTGATTTTCGAGAAAAGCGAAAATTTCAAACGGCGACGAACCACATTCATAGATGTGGCTCGGCGAAAACTCCACCATCATGGGCGGACGATGGGTTTTCAAGAGCGAAGTGAGACTGGAAAGGATGCGCGGCTCATACCCTTGTGTGTCCATTTTTAAGAGTTGCACCTGGAGAAATTCCTCAGTGGAAAGCAGTTCGTCGAGTCGCCGAATTTCGATTTCCACTTTTTCTCGGGTCGAAGTTTTGTAGCCCTTTTGCAGCAGGCTATGATCGCCGAAATTATCCGCCGACAGAAAGAGCTCGGCCGACGAGCTCTCCTCGCCGATCGCGAATGGTAAAATTTTAAACGGAGTGGAGCAGGCTCGGTGCAAATTGATTTCGAGAAGTTCTAGGTTCTTGGGTTCGGGTTCAATCGCGTAGATCAATCCGTTCGGACCGAGAACGGTTCCCGCGACGAGCGAATACCAGCCGATATTGGCGCCGATATCGACAAAAACACCGCCCGGTTTAAGCAGCTGATGAAACACCTGTTGGTCGGCCGTCGAGTACCGGCCTTTGCCGCGAATAATATTCGACAAGAGTTCGTTGTCGGAGTGAACCCGCATGGTGAAATCCAGGCCGCCACTTTGAATTCGCACCTCGGGATCAAAATTCAAGTTCATTGTCATCCTTTAGCCCAGAGGCCCAATCGCGAAAACTGCCGTGAATAATCTCGCGAACATCGTCCCACCGGCCGAACTCGCGCTGGCGCACCACCCGGGCCGTTTTATACCAAGGTGAGCGGTCGCCGGGCAGCGCCCAAATAAAATACGGCAATGCAGGAACGACAATCCAAGTCGGCTTGCCAAGAGCCGCGCTACAATGGGCCACACTCGTGCAGCTGGTGATCACCAAATCCATTTCATTCAGCGCCGCCGCCGTATCGTTCCAGGTCGCCAGGTCCGAGGCCAAGTCGATCACATGCCCGGGCAAGGGCACGAGATGGTCATCGCGCTGAAAACTAAAGGTCTGAACCTTCGGATGCTTGAGGTCGATCAACATCTCGGGCGGAAACAGGCGCAGCTGTTGATGTTCAAATTGCGGGTTCCCCGCCCAGCGGATCCCGACTTTCAGGGGCGCACGGGTAAAACTGCGGATTTTGTTGCGCCATTTTTCTTGCGACTGCGCATTCACCGATAAATAAGGGCTCGGGTCCAAGTGCCTATGCTCGTAGCCCAGTACATGGGCCGCCGACATTCCCGGCACCCAGCTGTCATGATAGACCCCGAGGGCCGCTTCTCGTTGCAGAACCGCGGCGACCCATTTCTCATTCTTAAAAAGTTCAGCCAGGTTCGTGTTGCAAACAACCGTAACCTTGCAATCCCATTTCTCAGTCAGGTCGCGACCGAAACGAAAGTGAATGATTTCATCGCCCAGGCCACCCTCGAGCACCAGATGCACACGCTGCCCGCGGCCCTGATCGCGATGCCAAATCGGCATTCGAGTCGGCAGTCGAGAGTGGCCATAGGTGCTCAAAAATCGGCCGGCCTCTAAAAACTCCAGGCCTTCGAGCAAGCGGTTCCGCTTTATAAGATGCCACCCGCGATTGAAGCGCACTCGCGCGTCATCGGCCGCAAGCCGTATCAACTCGTCGCTCACGGCAAAAGAATCCGGCTCACGTCCAACCGCATTTAAAAATACCTGAAGGTCCAACCGCGCATTGACCGGATCCAAAGCTTTCCGCTTTTCCATGTCCGCCAACACCGCCTCAACACTCCCGTGTTCACGCAGCATCGTCGAAATAAAATTGTTCGCAATCAATGGATGATCCATTAGAGGTACCAGGTTCTTTTTTCCGAAGCCCTGCGTCTATAGATTAAGCAGTGCGTTCGCGGAGGATTTTGGCCAGTGTCGAAATCCGGAACGCCTTTTCACCCTGCCCGCGCTTCTGCACGATTTGGGACAGCCCGGCGTAGTCGATGGGGTCGCCCACTTTCTTGCAAAATTTAAAATAGTGCAGGCAGTCTTCTAGGTCCGATTCACTTAGGCGCTCCACCTTTAACGCCCAAAAAAGCCGCACCGATGGTCGGTACAGAACGGCGGACTTTCCCTTCTGAAGAACGATGAGCTCGTCTTTGGTGTAAGGCACTTTGCGCAGGAAGAATCCGGCGGCTGAATTCACGGATTCGACGGGAAGTCCAAGGCTCTGCGCCAATTCCATCAATTCGAGCTGCTGGTCATTCCCCCTTTCACTTAAACTTAAAATATCGATGTCGACGGTGGCACGAATATCTAGGCCGACGGCAGGCAAAAGCGTTCCCCCGACCAGAAGCCACTCACCGGTGAGACGGTCTCCCGCGGCTTTTAGGAATTTGCTGAGAAGCTGAGAATTGAGGACCGCACTCATAGATAGCTCCCGAGGGTCGCGAGTGCGAGTCGCCTCAGTTTGGGTACCACAGCTCGGTTCGATGCCCAGGCCCGATGCGCGGCAGGAATTCTATGCCATACGCTCGGATAATGATCGCGAATCGCGTGGAGCCAGGCCGCACAAGCGGACACTTGGCGACCCTTTAATTCCTCGAGATCGATCTCCTCCAGAATTTCGAGCAATCGTGTCTTGGATCGGTTTTGGATGGCGACTGGTTGCTCGGCCATCAGAGGGCAGCCGTACGCCCCGAGCTCGTCCCACTCCACCTTTACAGGATCTCGCTCCAAACGAATGCGGATTTTTAAAACTTTGCAAAGGGCCAACAATGTTTGCAGCGCGGGATTGGCCCGGTTTCGTTCAATATTCTGCACCGTCGCCACGCCGATGCCGGAACGGGATGCCAGTTCGTGTTGGGACAGGCCGCGCTTCCTTCGCGCCGAGCGGATCTGAGAGCCAATATTCATACATATTATATTATGCATATTATAGTGTTAATGCAACACGGTTCGCCTCGGCCTGAGGCGAACAGACATAAATTTTCGCTTTTCAAACTAACGCTATCTCAGCGTCTCAAAATGACCCGGTCCGGGGTCTAGCTTTCATATCAAACTGCCGAAAAGACTAATGAAGAGGTACGTAAGTGCGGATTGCAACACGCTATAAATCAACCGTGATCCGGATGGCGGCATTATTGATCGCGCTGCCCCTCTTTGCCCATGCTCAATATGCCCCTAAAAGTTTGAATATCAGCGGCGGGTTGTATCTACCAAGCGGTCTGCCGGTTACGAATTCATCGGTCGATTTTCGGCTGGAGATTTGGGATAAGAACGCGACCTGTAAACTATTTGAAGAGACTCACCTCGCGCAAAATCTTTCGCAAACCAAGGGCGGCTTTGCACTTCCGTTGGGACTCGGTACTGCGGTCACCAACTATCGCGACGGCGGCAATCCCACTTCTTTAAGCTGGCTCGTCTTCGCCAACCCGGGTGCACCCGCGACGGTGTTTGGCGGTTGCGGTGCGGGCGTGATCTTTGCTGAGGGCGATGAGCGCTTGATCCGCGTTTATTATGATTTGGGCAGTGGCATGACGGCCATGACACCCGATGTGCCGATTGAGTCTTCGGCCTACGCGATGGTGGCCGACACAGTTCAGGGTGTGCCACTCAGCGGGTTGATCCAGGTTAACGATGATGTCGGCACGGATCTGAATCAGTCCAACGTCGAAACCGTTTTCTCGGCGACCAACTACGCCAAGCTCTTGCAGCTTTTAAATAATACATTCGCTGGATCCTACGGCTTCAACAGCCAACGCATCACCGATGTCGCCGCACCGACGGCCGGTACTGATGCGGTCAACCGCACATGGGTCGATGGCCATGTTGGCGACAAGGCCGCGGACTTAAGCGGCGTGGGCGCCGGCACCAACAACGGTCACACTTTGGTTTGGGATGCTGGGAATAACCGTTGGACGACGGGAGTGCCGAGCGCGATTGATAGTTCCAAACTGCCGCTTGCTGGCGGCACGATGACGGGTCCGGCCACTTTTCAGAATATCAACACCGGCCATATCACAATGAACAACCAGACTTTGTTTATGCTCGGTCGCTACACGAACGCACAAGAGGGCGCGCTTGGCCTTGCGGCCGGCGATGAGGGCCGTATGTTCTACAACACCGAGATGGACGCGGTTCGCGTTTGGAACGGTGCTGGGTACATCGGCTTTGGCGCGAGTGGCGTAGCTGGTGGAGATTTAACCGGATCGTATCCGAATCCGACTTTGAATATAAATGTAGTCACAAACACGAAGATCGCCGACGACGCGGTACAAAGCCGCAATGTCGATCAAGCTGGCATCGG
>JALHOQ010000013.1 GCA_022842925.1 Bdellovibrionales bacterium | reverse complement strand
CGTCGCCCGGATAGGGCTTAAAGCCTTGTCCGCCGCCAATCCCTTCCGAAGTGGGATTCGCAAAAATGCTGTAGTCGACATCGCTTGGTTTTAAGAGGCGGAACGAAAAATCGGTCGCGACGCTGGACTCTTCCGTGGCGTCGTAGTCGTTGCCGTTGTCTTTATCGACAAAGATTTTAGCATTGATTGTTTTATTGCTGACCACGGTTTCACAGTTCCCGCCCAGATCGGAGGCACCGCAAACCGCATCCCAAGTCACGGTCACGGCGTCACCTGTCCCACTCCCGACCGTGTTGTAAGCGGTTCCATTTGCCACCGCCACGCGGATATTTCCCGTCGTGGTGTCGCCACGGCGAATTGTGATCGACATGCTGGAGTTGGTATGAATTCGGACTGTGTTGCAGGCGCAAAGCGCTTGCGCCGCGGTTACGCAGGCGTTGGCCGTCATATGGGCCACTGTGCAGCTATTGCAGGTCGTGGTGCCGCCGTCCGCACTGCAGTTATTGCCGGCCAGTCCGCCGTAAATCACCGTGGAGCCGGTGGTGGTCGTACCCGACGTCGACGGCAAAGTGTAGTTGGAAGCGCCAGCCACCCCCGTAACGGTGGGGCCAACGGCTAAGGCAGGAAAAGAATAGGTCAGAAGAATTAAAAACAGCGGGGACTTCAACATCCCTTTATGTCATCACGAGCCGCTCTTTAAGTCAAAAATCCTCTCGGCGATTTGAATGCCGTTTAAGGCGGCGCCCTTGCGCAAGTTGTCTGAAACAATCCATAGAATCCAGGTGTTTGGATCGTCTAAATCGCGGTGGATCCGACCTACGGCCACACCATCCTTGTCGCTGTATTTGTGAGCCGTGGGATAAATTCCTTTTTTAGGTTCGTCTTCCAAGATTAAACCGCTCTGCTTTTTTATCGCCGCGAGAACCGCCTCGGGCTCGACCTGCTTTTTCAGGCGAACCCAAGCCACTTCAGAATGGGCGTTCCATGCGGGAATGCGCACGGTAAAGGCGCTGACGCGAAAACTCGAGTCGCCCATGATTTTCTTAGTCTCGCGCATAATTTTAATTTCTTCCGAGCAAAAGCCATTGTCCTGAAAGGACCCGATCTGCGGAATGCAGTTCATCGCGATCGGATGAGGAAAAATCTGTGGACTCGGAAGGCTTTCGCCGGCGGCCCACGCTTTGAGCTGAACCGCCAGTTCGTTCTGTGCCTCCTTACCGCCGCCGCTCACGGCTTGGTAGGTCGCCACATGAACCGACTCCAGACCAAAGTCCTTTTGCAACGGTTGCAGCGCGCACACCAGCTGAATGGTCGAGCAATTGGGATTGGCGATGATCACGCCCCCTCGGCCTTTCGGCAGGAGGTGACCGTTGACCTCGGGGACACAGAGCAGTTTATCGGAGTCCATTCGGAATGCGGCCGAATTGTCGATCACGACCGCGCCCGCACGAGCGGCGACCGGCGCCCACTCTTTTGAAATATCATCGCCAGATGAAAAGAAAACCACATCCAGACCGTCGAATCCATCGGGCGTTTGCACTTCGACCGGCACCGTTTTGCCCTGGCAGGTGCGAGTTTGACCCTTGGAACGATCGGATGCGAAAAGTTTAAGGCGCCCTAGGGGAAAGCTCCGCTCCTCGAGCAGGCGGAGAAAGAGTTCGCCGACCAGACCGGTCGCGCCGACGACGCCGACATTAAGAGGTCGGCGCGAGCCAGCCTCCTCCGCCTCAATTGTTCGACTCATGCTCATCCACTTCTTCTTCGAGCAGGTCCTCATTCGCATCTGGCGCGAAAGGTTTGGTGTTGCGCGGATGACGGCCGCCCAAACGCCAAATCCCGAAGATGGCGCCGAGGGTAGCATAACTCAGGAATAAAACAAATAAGGTCGTCTCCGGACGAATCGCCACCATCGCGAAGATAAACACTCCGACTACGAGATAGCGAAACGGCAAGCGGTGGCGAAAATCGATGTCTTTAAAACTTCTGTAACGAAACGTCGACACCATCACAAAGCCAAGCAAGAACGTCATCGCCAGCAAGCCCCAGTGACGAGCGGCATCCAACTCCAAGTCCTCAAAAGCCAAAACGCTCGACGCGACGATACCGGCGGCCATGGGGATCGGGAGACCTTGAAAATAGGCCTTCTCCACCGATCCGCTTTGCACGTTAAAGCGCGCGAGCCTCAGGGCTCCGCAGGCGACAAAAAAGAAGCTGGCCAACCAACCCAAGCGCCCGAACGGTTCGAGCGACCATAAAAAAAGCATAAGTGCGGGCGCCATCCCGAAGCTCACGAGATCGCAGAGCGAATCCAGCTCGGCGCCAAACTTGCTGGTGGCGTTGGCCATTCGGGCCACGCGGCCGTCGAGTTGGTCAAAGACCGCGGCAATCACGATCGCGTAAGCGGCCCAAATAAAATTTCCGTTGATCGAGTAAATGATCGCGAAGAAGCCGAAGAACATGTTCATGATGGTGAGCAGGTTCGGCAAAATGTAAATGTGGACGCCGACCTTGCGAGGAACGTCGCTTTGTGGATTGCTTGGTGCCATCATGCGCCTCCCAGCGCGCCGAACACGTAGTAGAGTCCCGTCAACAGCAGTGCGCTCAGTACGGGGAAGACGAAGTTATCATCCAATTTTCCTATCGGCACAAGCTCGGAAAACGCTCCAATTAAACCAGCCAAAAGACAGGCGATAAAGAGACGTTCCGTCATAAGGTCCATGTAGGAAAAGAACCCGAGCGAGATCAGAAAGCAGGCGGCGAACGCGGCCAATGTTCCCTGTAAACTCTTGTTTCCGATCAATTTGTCTTTACCGTAACGGACACCGATAAAAGCGGCGGCCGGATCGGCAATCGCTAGAAAGAGCAGCGAAAGAAGAACGACCGTTTTAGGAAAGAACAGAATAATAACAGTCACTCCCGCCATCATGCCGGTGCTGGCGGCGTAGCGCTGGCGCTCGTCCTCGCGCAAAACGGGACCGAAGATCCACATGAAAAGTCGGCCCATCCGCGGATTGCGCAAACGAGCCCAATCGAAAGTGATCATGAAAGCGCTAAATCCCAAGGCCAGCCCAATGGCCTGATTGGGCGTCACAATCCAGTACAAAGTGAAAATAAAGAGGACACCGAAAAAGTGCCACAGGCGCCGCGCCAGGTGGATGTCATCTCTTTGCTTAAAAGGCATGCTTTACATTGTCTCATTGCGGGATCAAGTCAAATGATATCATATATTTATGCTATCATTGGCTATGCGTCTTCTGTCCCTCGCATGGGCCCTGTTTTTGAGTCTTCCGGCTCTGGCCGCCAATGATGAGCAGCGGCCCGAATCCTATGGGGCGCATTATGGCTATGTCTTTGATGTGCGCGAAGAGCGCAACAAGCGCGACATTGAAATGGTGATGTTGGAGCGGCCAAAAGAACCTCAGCCGCTGCAAGAGGTCATTTTCAACGAGAAGCTGTCGAAAGAATTTCAGCAACAATACAAATACCGTTTTGGTGAGTCGCAAGCCGAGCAGACTTTGAACACGGTCGGGCGGCAAGATGACTATACGTACTTCACCGGTCGAACCGTTACGCTTAAGCAATATCAAAAGGACCAACAGGATTTTGCTGAGTACATGACCCGGCGCTTGACCGAGTACCATATCGACGACTGGGTGAAGAACGATCCGGATATGCGCCCGGTTTACGAAATCAAGGATCGCGTCAGCAGCGTGAACGTGCAACTAAACAAGGGTTATAAATTCGAATGGAAATACAATCTGGCCGGCCCGAATATGGAAGCGAAACTTAAAAATCCGTACGATATAGACTTCAAAGTCCGTCTTGAAATGACGGGACTGGTTTCGGATCCCAAAGAGTACATGTACCAATTTGGCTACCAGTTCAGCCCGCGCGTCCACGGCACGTGGATCGAGAAACAGGTGGATGGAATTTCGCAGGTGGTCCTGTCGCGGCGTATGACCAGCCATATTTCGGCCTCCATTACGGCGTTGGTCGACCGGTCCGACGCCGGGCTCTCGTCTAAGCAGGAACTTTATCTGGTTGGTTTCTCCTGGTGGGATTAAGCGTCCCGCTTTGATACAAGCCCTGAAAAATCGGCGCGAAAAATCCGAAAAGTTTGTCAATGGATCAGTCGCAGGTGCGCTGGGCGCTTCTTAAAATTTCATTCGTCTCGTTGGCGGTGAGTAGCTGGATTTTTACGAGCTTTATTCTTGAGACGCGACCTGAGGTCACGGCTGTTGCATTAAATATGGAGAACAGTGTTTCGCCCGGGCCCGAAGACGCACTGCAAGTGCTAGCCCGGCTCCCGGCCAGTATTCCGGCGCAGCTGCCGGTGGCGTTCGGCCCGCAAACGCGGGCCATGGCGCCAATCAAAATGGATATCGTCAAACTTGGTTGCTGGGATCTCGGCGACGTCGAGCCGCAAACGATCGAGGCGCGCTGGATTCGCCTGACAGGCAAACCCTGCCAGAGCGATCCGGGTGTGCATGACATCGAGATCCGCAATCTGACCAACGGTTACGTCGGCACCGTTTTCGGTACCGACACTTTCACCACCGATTTCATTCCGCTGCAGGAGGGACGCAACGAAATTCTATTGCGCCTCGGGCAGGGAGCGGGCGTGGCCTTCGAAAACCGATTTACATTTGTTCGACCGACCGTGACACCTTAAGAAAGATTTGCGCTGATTCTCGGCGAAAATGGAAGATATTATCAAAACCCGATCGCGAGTCCGGATTTATTGCGATTCAGGTGCAGACCGATTCCCAATCAATTCCTAACTTTTCACAACTCCTTCAGTTCGAGTAGCTCTGCATACACGTACAGAGGTTGAACCTTGGGGGGTTAATGAGGGGTTTGTTCGCGCTGGTGCTCGTGTGTGCACTTTGGGGTGGGATTTCGGCTGATGCCAAAACTTTATATATATTGGATTTTGACGGCTCAGTGAACAACGACCATTCGGATCGCCCCGCGTGGCGGACGAAGTGGATCCTCTTTCGAGTGCGTGATTTGCGCTCGCTATTACAGCGTACGCCCGAGGAACTCGAAATTCCCGAAACCATCGACATTTCGTACGGCGAGTACGTGCGCCTGAGACCCTATTTGGCGAAAGGTGAGGCGGTCCTTGGCGATTTGCGCCCGCAACCTCTCGATGAAGACCCGGTTTGGAAAAACCATCCCAAAACGATCGTTCCTGGTTATTTCTACATCGATCCCCATCACTCTTTTAAATTTTACCGTCCTGGTCGCAAAGGAAAAAACTATCTCCTCAAAGATTATCAAGACGCCAAAAAGCGCCATGAACTTTTGCCCGATTCAGACGGCTACTGGGGGCCGGCTTTTCCGCTTCTAAAAAAAGCCCTCAGCGCACCTGAAACTGTGGGCGACCTCGTGATACTCACTGCTCGCCACCACTTGCGGCGCGAGCTTCGCGAGTTTTTGGCGGCGCTACAGGCCGACGGGGAAGTCGCCCATATTGTGGGTCCTAAGCGCGCGGGCGCGCGCGATGAACCGCGCTTAGTGTCGATGCATGCGCCCGAAGCGCTCGCCTATGGGCGTGGAAATGTGGCCGTCCGCAAGGCGCAGGCCGTGATCGAACTCGTTCGCCATTTTCTCGAGACCAATGACGGGTCGGAACATCTGGAGCTTTCCGCCGATCCGAGCGCGGCGGCTCGCGGTGAACATCGGCCGGTCCATACCGTAATTGTGGCTGAGGATACGCCAGCCAATATTGAGGCGATCCGCAAAGCCGTTGAATCTTTGTCGAGCGAACTTGGGTTCCAGTCGCGAATGAAGTTCGTGCTTCTTAATACCGGCCGAGAAGAGGTGATTCAATCGTCCCGTTGGCCCTACCGATGGACCGTATTTCATCATGGCTTCGGGCGACCCGCCACGGAGTCTGAAATCCGAGGTTGGACGGCGTCGGACTGCGAAGGAGCTTTACAATGAGTTGGCTTTTATCGATCGGACTGCTGATTTTTTCGGGCTGGGCAAAAGATTCGACTTGCGAAGACAAGCTAATCCCCGGTTTTGAGCTGCACAAAGTATGGGAAGGTGAAGACACGGCGACGGCCTCGGCCACGGCGCGCGTGAACTCGGCCCTCGTGTTGGAAACGACCGAATTTTTTCTGCGCAAAAAACGAGTCCCCTTTGAAGATGAGATTTTCGCAAAACTCAAAAAGAACGACATCATGAAGGCTCTCTGGGCCGCGGGAGAAATCGAGGCGATGGATCAACTATCCGAATTGTTCGGCCGGCCGGGGGTCATTCCCTCGATTGAGGACGCTCTGGCCGTCAGCGCGCGTGAACTCGGCTTTCGCTATCAGCCACTTCGCGAAAAGGCGGCGCAGCTGTTTATGAATTACTTGAAACAGCATCTGCGGGCGCCGAGCGTACAGTGGCTTGTGGCGGAATTGAAACTGCTGGATGCCCCGGAGCGGGCGGAGCGATTCTTGTCTGGGATTTTAGGCTCCCCCGACGAATTCTACCAGTTTGCGCGGGACCAGCACCCGACGGTCCAGCTCGATGTAGAAACGAAAATTCTACGCGGATTTCTAAGGGCCATGCACCAACGCGACCGACCCCAGCATCTTGTGGTGGAGCCGACCCGGCCCAAGCCGCAGGAAGTCCTGATGGCACTCACCCGCAATCAAAGTAACAAAGTGCTTTTGATCGACTATGCGCAGGAACGTTTCTCGCTCGAGGATATGGAGCTCGTGTTGGGAGTAAAGACCGGACCTCCTCCGACTTGGCAAGGGTACACGCCGAAGCTTTTCGAAGGTTTGGCGGACGTGGAGGCTCGGGCCAAGACGCAGTTTCCGGCCCAATTCAACGCCTACCTTCCCGAGCTGATCGAGAACGCCGGTCGCATGGCCGAGTTGAAGACCTGGTTGGAGCGAAAGGGCGGCGCCTTGTTGACCAGTGCGACTCCCGGTGTGCCGATCGTAAAAGAACAGATGGCGGTCATGGAAAAAATGGCCGAGGAATTCGATTACCCGATCGTGGTTCTGCTCACCGCAGGACGCCTCACGCATCTACCGGAGGAGTTGCTCAGCAATCCGCGGGTTTTCGTGCTGACCCACACGATCGAAAACGATTTCTTTAAACTGTGGAGCATCCGCATACCGCCCAAAAACCAAAATCCTCTGGCGTCGCTCGACAAGTTCAAGCAGTTTTTGCCGGGCCAGACCGTCTTTGTGGGCCACTCCCAGCAGGCGCTTAGAGTGATTCCCACCGGTTCCAACCATCTCCGCCAGGCGATGATTTGGGCGACCGGCTCGCTCAGCCGAGATCTTTATCCTTTCAAACTGCCCATTCAGGATCGAACTTCGAACTTAGCCAAAAACTTTCATACCAATGGCTTCTTAATCGCGCAAAAAGCCGATGCCCGCTCGGGGGACACGGGCCAAGGCGTGCAGAATGTATGGCACGTGAAGCCGATAAAATACGTCGACGACCGCGACAAGGGGGGACAAGCGGGAGTGACAACCATGGGCCGCCGCTACACCGTGAACAAGGATGGTGCCGTGAGCGTGAGCCGTATCGATCCGGTCGCGATCGTGCAAGGCGACCTGCATGAGTGGGTGGCGGACCAGCGCATGATGCGCTTATACCGCTCGGTGCTTGAGCGCTTTCCGGGTCTGAAATTCGTGATTCCGCACGACAAACTAGACGGGTTTACCCACAACCGACACGAGTTTGACAAGGCGATGACCCAGGTCCTGATCGACAAATACCGCTCGGGCGGTCTTGATTTGCACAGGGAACTGATGGGTCAAGTGCAGTTCGTGAACGCGGGCCACGATATAAACCCCAATCTTCTTTTTGTTCTGCCCGACGACAATCACGGATACTGGCTTAATAAACTGATCGACAATCAGCCCATCGCCCAGCAAATCATGAACGGCGAGCTTCTTGCCGAACTGACGTTCGCGAAGCGGGTGCTGCACATGGACCCTCTCGAATACTTTCTTGTCTACCGGCGAAAGATGATGGGAGGGCTTCCCCCCGATAAGCGCGATGCCATCGAAGCTTCGAGTATTTTTGTGTCGCAGCCGGAGAAAGTTAAGGTGCTTTCGTTCGGTCAACCGTTCGTGATCGGCCCCGATTACAGGCCTGTCCATCTGAATTTTCACGGTCACCAGGGTTCGAATGGCGCCAAATCGTCGCCCAACTCCCACGCCGCCGGAAGCTTTTCGGCCATCACCGGTGACAGTCATGTGGCGGCCATGCTCGGCCGCTGGGTGAGTGTCGGCACCTCGACGCCAAAGAAAATCGGCTATAATGACGGCGGATATAGCTCTTGGACCAATTCCTTCGCGTTCGTGTACGACGATGGCACCATTGAACTTCTCACCTATGATTCGCTGTCCGGGCAATTCGAAGCCCGCGAAGGCGCTCCCATCAGCCCGCCCGATCGATTTTTCGGCCGTCACGAACTTAAAATTCAAGAGCGCGACAACGATATCCTGCCGATAGACGAGATTGAGGACCAGCACTCGCTATTCACGAAGGGGATCCGAGAAACGCTTAAGGATTAGGAGTTACTTTTTCTTTTTATTTGCTTTGGTCTTTTCGTCGACTCGTTTCAGCAGGTCGCGAGCGACATCGGACGGACTCTTCGTGCTGAACATACCCCGCACTTTGCGCTCTGTAGCGACATCTTTGCTCAAGCTGATTCGGGCATCGCGGACGCGTTCGACGATGCCGCGCATTTGCGCGTTGTTTTCCACCTCGGGGCGGATTTCGGCCAGGATGTTATCGAGAATGAAGAGCGATGTGGACTGCACACTGACTGGAGCTTCGTCGTTTTTCACATAACCGATGGCCTCGTTGGCAATGGCGCTAACGCTGCTCTCAAAACCGTTGAAGCCCACCAGCACGCGGCGAATTTCCGGCACGAGTTTCGCGACCATATTGTCACTATTCGGCCGCGAGAAAATCAATTTGAGACCCTGGCGAAGCTGTGAGATCGCTTCGTCTTCATTGGCGGTACCATCTTCGCCGGCTAAGTCCTTTGCTTTATTCAGGTAGCTCTGCACCATTTCATACATTTCGTCGTAATCTTTGATCATCAACTCGTTGTACTTGAAGTTGGGTCCGACCGACCCACCGCCGGAGAAGGAGCCTTCGCTTGAGCCTTTAGAGGCGCAAGATGAAAGAAAAATAACCGAGCTGAGGGACAAAATTATGTGTTTCATTGGGAAATTGTGGCGTGGGAAGGGACGTTTGTCTATGCCGCACAATGTTTAAATTCGGGTTAAGGCCATAAATTTCCGCAACATGGCTTCTCTCGGCTGGGGCTCTATGCCACAATGGTGACCGTACGTATCAATCATAAAGGAGAACCCCCTTGAAAAAGACATCATTAGTGGTGGGTGTATTGGCTTTGTTTGTGACCGCCGGTTGCACCTCCAAACAGCAAATCGAAAAGACCCTCGTCGATAACCCCGACATCGTATTCAACGCCATCAAAGCCAATCCCAAGAAATTCGTGGAAGTGGTGAACGAGGCCGTGCGCACAGCACAAGAGACCGCGCGCGAAGACGAGGCCAAGGAAGAAGCGTCGCGCATGGATGAAGAGTTTAAAAATCCAAAGGCGGCCAAAGTTGAAGACGGCCGTGTGATTTTCGGCAAAAAAGATGCGCCGATCACCATCATTGAGTACTCCGACTTCCAGTGCCCCTACTGCAGCCGTGGATATGCCACCGTCAAAGAAGTGCTGAAGCAGTATCCAGACAAAGTCCGCGTGGTCTTTAAACACTTGCCGCTCGACTTCCACCCGATGGCATTGCCCGCCGCTAAGTATTTCGAAGCGATCGCTCTTCAGGATCACTCTAAGGCTGAGAAGTTCCACGACCTGATTTTCCAAAATCAGCCGAAGCTGAACCAGGACGGCGAAAAGTTCTTAAAAGACACCGCCAAGAAAGTCGGCGCCAATCTGGCGAAAGTTGAGAAGGACATCACCTCGGAAGCGGTCACCGCTCGCGTTGCGGCCGATATGGAAGAGGCGAAGAAGTTCGACTTCTCGGGAACTCCCGGCTTCCTGATCAACGGCGTGTCGCTGAAAGGCGCTTATCCGTTCCCGGAATTTAAGAAGATCATCGATCGTCATTTAGAGAAGAAGTAATTCGCGCGGCCTGTACCCAGGCCCGCCGACCACTCCGTGAGAGATCAGGCTACGGCCTGATCTCTGTTGGAGGAGAGAAGAAGCTGAAGAAGCCAGGTTATGAGCCTGGCTTTTTTATGTCTATGACTCAAACCCGAATCGGCAGTTCGCGCGGATTCAGCCGCACGCCGCTCGCCGGGTCGATATCGCAAGCGAAGGCGCGGGCGCGCACGCCGGTCGCAATGGCTTCGCGGAGAAGGCGCCCGTATTCGGGGTCGATGTCATCAGCCGGGGCAAAACTCTGGCAATCTTGGCGTTGGATCACAAAGACGATTTCGGCGCCGTGACCTTCTTTTTTAAGCTGCATGAGTTCTCGCAGATGCTTTTGTCCGCGCTCAGTGACCGCGTCGGGAAATTTGGCGATGCCGCCGTCATTTAACGATACATTTTTGACTTCTATAAAAACCAGGTCTCTTCTCTGCTCGAGGTGGGCATCGGTCGGGGCGAGAACCAAATCGATCCGCGATTCTTTTGAAATCTTAAATTCACGGCGCGAACCCTTGAGCGGCGCCCAGTCGGCCACGATTCCCTCCCGCCAGGCCTCAAACACCAAATCGTTGGTCAGCGCGGTGTTCACGCCCACCCAACCAGTCGGCGTCTGCAAAAACTGCAAGGTCGCCTTCAGCTTTCGCGCTGGATTGGAACTCTCGGTCCACACCGCAGGGCAGTTCTCAAACAGACAGGTTTTGAGGCTTCCCGTATTGGGAACATGAGCCACAATCACTTCATCACCGAGACGGACATCGGCAAAAAATCGCTTGTAGCGCTTGAGAAATTCTCCTCGGCGGATCGGTTCTTCGAATTGCATCGGTTTCTTATCCTCTTGTTGCAGAGCGCAAACCTCAGCTTCATAGACTTTTTTAGGGCCGATGGCTAGAACTGGGGGTGCATGTCAGAAGCAGAAAAAGCGGCCAAAGCCCCTCGTAAGCGCCAGCCCAAACCGAGCTGGATCAAAATGCGCGCGCCCGCGGGCGAGCGGTACTTGCAACTCAAAGAGATGCTCAAAGGCCTCAATCTCGCCACCGTTTGCCAAGAAGCCCAATGCCCGAATATTGGGGAGTGCTGGGGCGGCGGCACGGCCACGATCATGCTGATGGGCGAAGTGTGCACGCGCGGCTGCCGCTTTTGCAATGTGAAAACTGGGAACCCGAAGGGCAAGCTCGATTTGCAAGAGCCCGAGAAGGTCGCCTTTGCCGTGGCCCAAATGAAGCTCGATTATGTGGTGCTGACCTCAGTCGACCGCGACGATCTTCCGGACGAGGGCTCCATGCACTTCGCCAAAACCGTGCGCAACCTGAAAGTTTCGGCGCCCGATTTGATTATTGAAGTTTTGACTCCCGACTTTAAAGGCAACGAAGAGTTTATCGGCAATATCGTCGACGCCGAACCGGACGTGTTCGCCCACAACGTGGAAACGGTGGAGCGTCTGCAGAAACGCGTGCGCGATCCGCGCGCGGGGTACGCGCAGTCATTGCGCGTGCTCGAGTACGTGAAGGAACGCGATCACACGCGCTTCACTAAGACTTCGTTGATGCTGGGCTTAGGCGAAACCGACGAGGAAATCCGTCACACTTTGCGCGATCTGCGCGCGGTCGGTTGCGACGTCGTCACCTTCGGCCAGTATCTGCAACCGCAGAAGCGGCACTTGCCGGTGGAAGCGTTCGTGACCCCCGAAAAGTTTAAAGAGTGGCAGTCGGAAGCCGAAGGCATGGGCTTTTTGTATGTGGCCAGCGGACCGCTCGTGCGCAGCTCATATCGCGCCGGCGAGTTCTTTATGAAAGGTGTCATTGAAAAACGTAAACAGGCGGCGCAAGAAGCCGTCGCGGAAATCTAGGAGGCAACTCGGATGGCTCAAAACGTAAAACTTCCCGATGTCGGTGAAGGCGTAACCGAAGGCGAATTGGTGAAATGGCTGGTTAAGCCGGGCGACACCGTGAAGCCCGATCAGCCGGTGGCTGAATTTATGACCGACAAAGCGACCGTGGAAGTGCCGAGTCCTTATGCGGGCGTGGTTAAAGAGTTGAAATTCAAAGAGGGTGACGTCGTTCCGATCGAAACCGTGATTCTAATTCTCGACGGTGAGGGCGGAGGCGCCGCGAAAGCCGCGCCGAAGGGGGAAGCTCCGAAGGCGGCCACGAATGGCGGTCACGGCGGCAGCGCCAAGCCCGCCGGTCCCGCGGCGCTGAGTATGAAGCCTGCGGCCCCGTCGACGTCGACGTCGACCGCGCCCACAGCCGGCACTCGAGTATCGAGCCAAGCCTCGGGTATGGACTTCTATCCTCCAGCCGCCGCTTCAAATGTTCTCGCCACGCCGGCCACTCGTCGGCTGGCGCGTGAGCATGGTGTGGACGTCAATACGATTGCCGGTTCGGGCATGGCCGGACGCGTGACCCGTGATGACGTTTTGAAGGCCAAGGGGAGCAACGGATCTGGCAATATGCCGGTGCCGGTGAACAAAACTGCGGTGCAAATTCCGAAGCACGCGTTTGTTTCGCAACAGGGCGCTTTAGAAGAGCGGGTTCCACTTCGGGGCGTTCGCAAAAAAATCGCCGAGAATCTGCAGATGGCGAAGCAGGTAATCCCGCACTTCACTTTGATGGAAGAAGTGCGCGTCGATCAGCTTGTGGCGATGCGCGGGCAAGCCAAGGAGGCGGCTGAGAAGTATGGCGTGAAGGTGACCTATTTGCCTTTTGTTATGAAGGCGCTGATTGCGACCTGCCGCGAGTTCACCATGTTCAACGCCAGCCTCGACGATCAGGCCAGCGAGATCGTATACAAAAAGTATTTCAACGTCGGCTTCGCCGCCGATACGCCAAACGGCTTGATGGTTCCCGTGGTTAAAAACGCCGACTTCAAAACCGTGTTGCAGATCTCGCAGGAGATTCAGCAGCTGGCGGGTAAGGCGCGCGAAGGTAAGCTCGCCCTCGAAGACATGAAAGGCGCGACCATCACCATCACCAACATTGGCAGTGTCGGCGGACTTTATGCCACGCCGATCATCAATCATCCGGAAGTCGCGATTCTGGGAATGTACAAGATCCAAGACAAACCGGTGTGGAACGGAAAAGAGTTTACGCGCGGCCAGTTTATGAACTTCACCATCACCTGCGATCACCGTTTGATTGACGGCGCGGTGGCGGCGAACTTTATGAAGGCTTTCGCGGGCCGGATCGAGAATCCGAGCCAGTTGATGTTGGACATGATTTAGTAGCGCAGCGCTTCTGAAAAAAGAACCTGGTACTTTGGAGGAGAAATGGCGACAGAGAAGTTTGATGTATGTGTGATCGGCGCGGGGCCTGGCGGATACGTGGCCGCGATTCGAGCCGCTCAGCTGGGTAAGAAGACCTGCGTGATCGAGCGGGAGTTCCTTGGTGGCGTCTGCTTGAACGTGGGCTGCATTCCCAGCAAGGCCATGATTACGGCCGCGCACTTTCATCACCGCATGATGCACGATGGACCGACCATGGGCTTTCAGGTGCCGGAAGTCGTAAAGCTCGACTACAAAAAGCTGCAGGAGTGGAAGCAATCCGTTTGCAACAAAATGTCGGGTGGCGTTGCGCAGTTGCTTAAGGGCAATAGCGTGACTGTGATGATGGGTGAAGCCACATTCACCTCACCGAAGTCTCTCACCGTTAAGGGCAAAGAAGGCACCACAACCATTGAAGCCGCGAACTACGTTATCGCCACCGGTTCGCGTCCCATCGAGATTCCCGGTTTCGCCATTGACGAAAAAGACGTCCTGTCTTCGACCGGCGCCCTGGCCCAGGACAAGAAAATCGAACGCTTGGTCGTGATCGGCGGCGGTTACATCGGCCTTGAGATTGGCTCCTACATGGCCAAACTCGGTTCCAACGTAACTGTGCTCGAAGCCGCGCCCGCACTACTGAACGGCTTGGCCGATCCGGATTGCGTGCAAGTCGTGGCTCGCCGCCTAAAAAAGAACGGCGTCGAAGTGATGTTGAGCGCGAAGGCCAAGGGCTGGAAGAAAACCAAAGACGGAGTGGAAGTCACCGTCGATGTCGAAGGTAAAGAGCAGACCATTAAAGCTGATAAGATTCTTCTGACTGTTGGCCGCCGTCCGAATTCGGATCAAGCCGGTTTGAAGGCCATCGGCCTCACCATTGACTCGAAGGGTTTTGTCACCGTAAATGGCCAGCGCAAAACCAATCTTCCCGGCATTTACGCCATCGGCGATGTGGCCTGCCAGCCTATGTTGGCGCATAAAGCGTCGCACGAGGGCGTGCTGGTGGCCGAGGTCATCGCTGGTCATAACCGAGCCTATGACGCGAAAACCGTTCCGGCTGTGATTTTTGTCGATCCCGAAATCGCTTCGGCCGGTTTGATGGAGTCCGAAGCTCGCGCCAAGGGGCATACCGATCTCAAAATCGGCAAGTTCCCTTTCGCTGCGAACGGCCGCGCCGTCTCGATGATGGAGACGGAGGGCTTTGTAAAAATCATTGCCGATGCCAAGACTCACGTCGTGCTGGGTGTGCACATTGTGGGCCCCGAAGCGAGCAACTTGATTTCAGAAGCGGCTTTGGCCATCGAGATGGGCGCTTGTGTTGAGGATTTAGCCCTGACAATTCACCCGCACCCGACTCTCGGCGAAACCATGATGGAGGCGGCGGAGGCCACTCTAGGACACGCGATTCACATCATTCAGAAACCGCTCCAAGGATCCGCGCGACCTGGCCCCCGTGCCAACGCGTGATCATAGATAGTTGGGGATTGGTTTCTTACGAAGAAGCGAACCGCCGGCAACTGCTGGCGGTCGATGCCGTAGCCGCAGGCGAAACGGAACGACTCATCATCTGCACCCATCCGCCGGTGGTCACGCTCGGTCGGGCCACTGCGAAAGACGATTTGTCTGGCTGGACCGGCGACACCGTTGAAACTTCTCGCGGCGGGCGCGCGACCTATCATGGACCCAATCAAATCGTGATCTACCCGATTTTAGACCTGCGCCAGGCGCGGCCCGAAATTCCGGCTCGGGATATTCACGCTTACCTGAGAGCGCTGGAGCGGGCGACCGTGGCCTCTTTGCGCGAGTGCGGCCTAAGGGGTTGCGAAGCCCGCACGGCGGAGGTCGGCGGAGTTTCGTTGACCGGTGTTTGGATTGGCGCGAAGAAAATCGCCTCGATCGGAATCGCGGTTCGTAAGTGGGTGACCTATCATGGAGTCGCTATCAATATTTTTAACGATCCCAAGGCCTTTAAGGGAATCAATCCCTGCGGATTTTCGGCGAGTGTGATGACCTCTTTGGAGGCTGAACTTCGCCGGTCCGTCGACGGCGAGGCCGTGCGCGAGATTTTTGCCGAGCGCTTCTTAAAGACTCTTAATTTGGAGTCGAGTTCGAAATCCGCAGCTGATGCTCAATTTCTTTGATTTGTTCAATGCTAGGCTTCGCCATCATGAGCAAGATCGCGGCGGCTGAACCGAAATAGAGAAAAATCTGTTGAGGTGCCCCGGAGGCGACTAGCACAAAGCCCAAAACGGCGATCGACTCTCGCAACGCGAGCTTGATCATAAAGGGCACAAAAAAAGCCTGACGAGCAAAGGCGGCGGGATCGCTGGTCGCGGGTCTGCTTCGAATCAGGCCTTTCAGCATGAAAGAGGGTAGCACAAAGCTCGCGATAGCCGAGCCGGCGGCGACTATGGCAAATAGAGGCAAAGTCGTCTCGTAGCCTGCGGAAACGCCTTCTGGCAGAGTCATCTGAGTGGACAGAAACCACAACATACCAACGGAAAATAAAATCGCGATCCAAACTATTTGAGGGACAAAAATCGGATTCAGCTGTGGGCGCCCCTGTTGTTGCTGCGTCTGCATCTCTGTCCTCCTGGACTATTTAACGTTACTTAAACCGCGGATCTGGACTCGCTCACCCCATTTCGACCGTAGACAATAAAGAGGTCAAGCGAAACAGGGGGAATTCATGCGCGTACTGTACATCCTGCTTTTCCTTTTTTCGATGGGTTGCCATGCCCAGAGCGAAATCCAGGACAATCAAGTGGAAGCGAACGCCATTCACAGAAAATGCCTGCCCGGTAAATCGGCCACGTTGAAGCTGGTTTCTCACTACTATGTGCCACTGCTCGAGCATTACGATGATTTTACCTGCAACAAAATGGAAGGAACGTGCATTTACAAAAAGAACGGCGTGCCCTGGTTGCACAACTACGGATATGAAGATCAGCCGCTCGAAATCGCGCGCTGCAAGAACGGCTACGGCAACGTGCAAAACTGTTTAAATCCCTGCCGTACCATTGCCGCTTCGACCAAACATCATCGCTCGGGTGAAGTGTTTTTTATTAAGGAGCTCGTGGGCAAAAAGTGCGGCAATGTTCGCGATGGCACGGATATGATTCACGATGGTTATGTGGTGGTGGGGGATACGGGCTCACCGAAGCATTTCAATGCCACCGGCCGCTTCGATTTCTTCTGGGGTCGCTGTCAGAATAAGCGCAACGGCGTGTGCTTTGAGGGGGCGCAACTGATTTCTGAGGCCGTCACGAAGACTCCCTATTGCATGGTCTGGAATCCGGCCGACCCGCTAAAAAATGAAGATATCAAATTAGTGTTCACCAACAAGGTGAAAGAGGAAGCGATTCGCCGGGAAGATATCGGCGCCGCCGACGACTTCGATCTCGATAAAGGATTTCCGGGAAATTAGCGTTTGTCGATGGTGATGGCGAAGCGTTTTACTCCGCCCGCCTTAACCGCGTCGATAATGCTCACCACGCGGCCGTGAGGCACGTCCTTATCGGCCGAAACGATCGCCTGCACATCCGGCCGCTTGGTTGAAAGCTCTTGCGAGTAGCTGGTGATGCCGGCTTCATCGGTCGCCTTACCGTTTAATGCGAGGGTGCCGGAGGCCGAGATGGAGATGGTGAGCTCACTCGGTGCGGTGCTGTCCCCGCTGCCGGCCTTAGGCAGATTGACAGAAATGGACGGCTTCATAATCAAAGGGGTGGTGACCATAAATATAATCAGCACGACGAGGATAATATCCACGAACGGCACGATATTGATGTCGCTGATGGGTTCGTCGTCCTCGCCCGAGATTTTAGCCGCCACAGTTAACCTTTCTTAACGCCGGACTTGGCGTAAGCGAGGCAAAGATCCTTCACACTGTTGAGATTCAGAAGGATGCCCTTCACCTGTTTCTGAAAATGGTTGTAGGCGATCACCGCGGGAATCGCCACCATCAGTCCGATGGCCGTGGCCACCAGGGCTTCCGAAATTCCGGTCATAACGGCCTTTGCGTCACCATCGGATGTGGCCAGCCCATGGAACGCATTCATAATTCCGAACACGGTGCCGAGCAGTCCGATAAACGGCGCGTTCGAACCGACTGTCGCCAAAAATCCCAAATAGCGCTCGAGCGCGGGGCGTTCGATACTGGCGTAGGAGGTGAAAATCTCTTCCAGCCCGTTGATGCCTCGGTCGCGTACATGGCGCAGGCCATAGGCGAGGGCTCGCGTTTCAAGCGCATCCTTGTTTTTGCTCAGTTCTTCGAGCTCGGGGAGGTTGTTGCCTTGCAAAATTTCACGTAGCTGCTCGGAAATTTTCGCACTTTCCTTTTTTACGCGGCCCAAGGTAAAAAAACGCTCAAGAATAAAGGCCACCGACAATACACTGAGTATCACAAGCAGCCAGAGAGTGACATTGTGGCCGATAACCGCGATAGAAAAAAAGTTTTGGGTCATGTGGACCTCCAGGGAGGAATTATCTCTGCCGGCAGTGGAAATGGTCAAGAGGCGCGGGGGTTGATGGGGCGAGTCTATCAGCTCGGCGCCGCTCTGACTGTCGTATTTGGAATACAGGCCTGTGAGTTCCCGCGCGATGCCAAGCCGTCGATTCTGATCATCGCGGTCGAGGGCTTGGGCTTTAACTCTCTCAATTGCGACGCGGAAGAATTGGGCGAGTCGAGTCTCGAAGGTCTGCGCACGTTCTGCGATGAATCAGTGCGTTTTTCTCATGCCTACACTCCGTCCACCCTAAGTCAGGCGGCACTGGCCTCTGTATTAACGGGCCTTTATCCCTTCGACCATGGCGTGCGCACCAACGGCAGCGACTTCCTTTCAGGCCGGTTTCGAACCTTAAGTGAAGTGGCCTCGCTTCGGCGCTACCATACCTTCTTCGTTTCGGGCGGGGCGCCGATCTGGCGAAAATCCGGCCTGGCTCAGGGATTTGAGGTCTTCGACGATAACCTTGAACCCAGCGTTGCACAGCCCTTTCGACCGGCACTTGAAGTCAGTAAACTGGCTGTGTCTTGGCTCGAGCAACAGCGCGATGGCCGGCCGTTTTTCGCGACCCTTTTCTTTGCCGACCTTCAGTTTCCGCAATGGGCCACGGTTTCGGACGATGGTGATCCACGCGAAAAGAGCCATATGGGACAGGTGGCGGAGGTTATGGAATCCCTCAATGTGCTAGTCCGCTATCTGAAGGCGGAAAAACTATGGCATCGCACACATGTTGTGCTTATGGGTCTGAATTCGCTGGAGCGTCCGATGACGTCTCTAACGGGTGAGCCCACTCTGCTCAGTCTGAAGTCCAGTAGCACCCAAGTGGCGCTCTTTATCAAACCGGTGAGCAAAGTCCGTGATACGGGATTACAATGGGCCATTGACCGCAACGTCTCGTTGGTTGACGTCAGTCACACCATTTTCGGCTGGCTTAACGAAACACCGCCGGCGAGTTCTTTAACCGAGTTACAGCCAAAAACGCTCGTCTCGGCGCTGATTCAACCTGAGCCCAATTGGAACGAGGAGCGCTTGATTCTTTCGGAGTCGGCTTGGGCCGAGTGGCTGGAAGGCGCCGGAGTGCGCTGGGCGATCCGACAAAAGCAGTTCCTTTACATTCATGACCGCAGACCCTTGATTTACAATACCCTCACCGACAAGCTCGAAAACATGCCGTTGAAAGCGGCGGACCCACTGTGGAGTTCTCTCAGTCGGGACGTCAATAATTTACTGGTGAGCACAAAGGCGCCACAGTTCCGCGGCGTCAGTCCGTTCTGGACCGACCAGCTTCAGGTGGCGCGCGAACTCTGGCGCGAGGGGCGGGTCCGGCCGGTGAAGGGCAATCCTCCATGGACACGCTGGTATCTCCGCCGGGCTCTGGCGCAGAGGAATTGGAAGGATGTAAAGCGTCTCGCGAGCGAGATCGGCGATCCGGCCGGAACTTACGTCGCCTCCAAACACTTGGGGGAGTTCTATCCGCTTCCGCGCAATTCCTGCTTGCGTTTAATTTTGCACGCGAAGGGTGACAAGAAAACGTATCAGTCGGAGTGCCAGGATGAACGCATTCTCGCCTTATATTCCTGGCAAACAGCCGAAGGGGATGAGGAGCGATCCGCGGCACAGGAGCGCTTCACACGCCTCTATAGTCAAAATCTTCTGGATCAGGAAATCGGCCGCTTGAACTTTCTCGGTGGGCTACGCTGGGACGTGGACCGGGAATGGCCGGCGGGACCGGCCGCTGTGGATTACCTTCTAACCTTAAAAGAATTCGAACCCTTCGTGCGGAAACTACCCAGCCTGAGGCAAGGGGAAGACGTTCGCCTCTAAGCCGGTGCGCTTTTTGAGTTTAAAAGCGATCGAATATAGGGTGTCCTCGTCAACCGCCTTTAGCGAAGGGAGAGTTTTGGACGGGCGCGTGAGGGTACAAATCTGAATGGTTTTGGGTTTAACCATGCCGAGGACCTCGATCCAATCTTCGATCGCTTCGTTGAGCGTATTGTCGATGTCGCCGGTGAAAAATAGGGACTGCACAGTGCAGTCTTTCAGCTTGTGCACACCGTTCAAAAATTTGGCCATATTGATCCGAATAAGTGGATCGTTCACCTTTTGCAGCAGGGAATCGTTGCCCGCGTCGATTTTGATCACACGTTCGTCGGCGAGGCCGAGTCCGGCCACGGCCTTTTTGCTATCGAGGTGGGCGCCATTGGTTAGCACCACTATTTTTTTGCCCGGCAGATGCTCCTCACGCAGGTGATGAATCATCCGCATGGCTTCGTCGAACTCGGGGTAGAGCGTGGGTTCGCCGTTGCCTGATACGACCACGGCGTCGACCGGTACGGACTTCTTAATATACTGACGGAAAGCATCGCGAAGGTCGTCGAGCGAGGGAAAGATGTAGTCCTTCCTCACCTTGTTCATGGTGAGGCTAGTCGGTCCGAGGCCGCAATAAACGCAGTTGTAAGAACAGACTTTCTCGCGACCAAGCAGATTCACACCCAGAGTGGTGCCATAGCGATGCGAGGTAACCGGACCGTAAACCAATTCCATTATTTAAATTATCAAACGGGGCAGCGGCAAATTCAATGCCGACCCCAAGGTAAGTCGAGTCTGGCTTTTAGGCTAGGGCAAGCACGCCCAGCCAGAAGGGCAGATTGGGATGCCGCTGCGCCAAGGTTTCAGAGATTTTGTCGAGGGAGGTTCGTTCGAAAGTCACCGTATTCATCGGGTGCGAGACGTGGGAGTGGCTCAGGAAAATCAAACGGTCTTGAGCTTGGGTTTTGAAGCTGGACACGTTGAGATTGGTGGTCGTGTGGAGGCCGATCATATTCTGCGGCAGCGGCGGCAGTATTTCGGGCGGGCGGCTCAATTCGGTCGAAAGATCGAATTGTACGCTTAGGGGAATCCACGGCATTCCCAGCCGGGCCAAGAAAAAGTTCGGATGACCCACCTGCGCGAACGCGAGTTCGCCGAACTGATGGGAGAAAACCAGCAGTTCGACTCCCGAAATGTGCTCGTTTTTGTTCTCTTCGCGATACAGGGAATCGTTGGCCAGCATGACTCCGACTCTTAAGGTGTTCGCGAGTGGCGACAGACACGTCAGCTTTTGGAAGGGCGACGTCGCCTCCATATCCTGTCGGGCGGAGAGGATGTAGTCTTTGAGGATTTCGATGGTCCGTTTTGCGGCGGCCCGGGGCCCCCACGGCGTCGCTACGACCCCGAATGAGCCGTCCTCTTCGAAGTACGTTTCGGGTTTCGGGCGAAAGATCTGGCCTGCGTAACTGCGTTCGTCGAGTTGCATCAGAAACCGCCGCCGTATTTTTGGATCTTCGATTTGGCTTTCTGAAAGTACTCGCCGCTGTCGATGTCGTGGGACATGATCTTTTTCCACTTTTCCTTGGCGCTGTCGACGTTGCCCAGGCTTTCTTCAAGCACGCTGTCCTCGTAGATCACCTTCATCTCACGTCGCAGATCAGCCGTCAGTTTGTCGCGGTAATTTCGGGCACCCTCGTTACCCGGATCTTCCTCAACGGCCTTGGAACAGGCGCTGTAGGCCTCGCGGTACTTGTTCTTTTCGCCGAACTGTTTGCACTGGGCGACCAGCGCTTCGACTTTCGCCTTTAACTCTTGGCGAATCGAGGCGACCTGGCGGCGGGCGTCTTCCTTTTTCTCTGCCACTTTTGGATATTCAGTCCTTAGGAATCTCTCAAATTCGGTGATTGAGGCCGCGAGCTTGCCATTTTTATAGATTTTAAGGGCTCGGTTGTAATGAGCCATGCCCTTTTCCATTTTGGCGTTTTCGACGGCCTTCATTTCTTGGAGAGATTTTCGTTCCTGCTCTCGCATTTGCGCCGAATGGATCATTTCCAGAACGAGGGGGTGTTCAGGCGCAAGCACGATCGCGTCGGCGAGGCACTGACGGGTTTCGTCGATGGTGGCGGTGACCGTCAGCTTTTGTTTGCAGTTTTCCGCATAGCCCGAGATTTGCTGTTCGATAAAAACTTTCTCGCGCTCTTTGCGGTCCAGGTCCTCTTGCCGGCGCACGAGTTCTAAGCCCTGTTCGCAGAAGGATTGCAGTTCTTTTGAGTTCTCAAACTGCGGGATGATTTCATGTACCTTCGCCAGCTCGGTTAAGCACAACGCATACTTGCCCTGCACGTAGAGATTGCGCGCGAGGTGGAAGGAGTCTTTGACCACGCCCTTTTGTTCGGCTTTCAGATTCTCGTAGGAAATACTGGTCGTGGAGCTGGCCGGATCTCTTGGGAGCTCTTTTGGTTTATCATTTTTAAGCGCGCCCCAAAGGACCAGCGGGAGAAGCGCCACGAGAAGAATTCGGACTTTATGTTTTTTCCAACTGACCTTTTTGATGTGCCGGGGGCGGATGTTCTTCCAGTCGCGTAGCGCCGGTAAATCCTCACCCATCTCTTGCGGATAGACCATCGGCATGGCCATTTGCTGAGGCGGGGGATACCATTCCATCGGCGGTGCCGCCAACATCGGGTCAAAAGCCGGGACCGGCAGGGAGTCCAGACGATTGGCGAACTGATTGTCGCGGATCTCAAAGTTCATGCGGATATTCATAACGGCGATTTCGTCGCCGCTCTCGACCTTGGTCGGTTCGTGCGAAGGAATGCGCTGACCGTTTACTTTGGTGCCGTTGGAGCTGCCGAGATCGGTGACGAAGAAACCCTCTTTGGTGCGCGCCAATTCGAAGTGTTTCCGGCTGATATGCGGACTGTCGACCATGATTTCGCAGTCCCGCTCTCGGCCCGCGACCCAGAGATTGCCTTCGAGCTTAAGCACTTCGTCGTCGGCCGTATTCGGATAGCTGATGCGAATATAGGGCACGAGCGTCGTCACTCCGGCGACCGTCGCCTCACTGTTCCCGCGCACCGCCGTGTCTTCGGGAACGTGCGTGGTCTGCGGATGGGCTGAAGGCAAATTCGAGTTTATCGGGGCGGCGGGTCCACCCGCCGGTCCGCCGATTCGCGGCTGAACGAATACGGGCAGGTTTTTCAATGGTTGTTCGGACTCGGGTGCCGCTTCCGGCTGTTGTTCAGGGTCGAAATGGAACTCATAGGGCGGCAGTGTGAACGAGCAGGTCGCGGTGAGCTCCAGGACCTCCATGCTTTGGCTGCCCTGTTGAATCAGGAGGAATTTGCTTAGACTTTCGCAAACCCAATGGCCGTCGCGCTCATAAAACTTCAAATGCTGGCGCGAGATTCCGCGCTCCTCTTTCAAACGAATCTGTGCGTCGGCGGCTCGGCCCGCGACATATTCCGTGCCGAACTCCAATTTCAGATTGGCGATCTCCTGGCCATGATGTTTCACAATCAGCCTCGCCATTAGAACCGCCCCTCCACAAAGGAGTTGCAGGCTTCAAAGTTCGACTTGGCCTCTTTATATATGGGGCTGTTCGAATCCTTGACCATCGACATGACGTTCTTAAAAGACGACATGCAGGCGCGGAATTGATTCTGATCTCGGTACTTGCGGCCCAGAATGACTTCATACTGAATCAATTCATTGAACTTGCGCTGAGCCAGGCGAATATAGCGATTGCAAAGAACATGGTCGGGGTGGAGTGCGAGACAGGCCTGGAAGTTTGTGAGCGAGCGATCATATTGGCCTTTTTTGTAATCGCGAAAGCCACGCACGTAATTCTCTTGGGCTTGGCGCACGGTGACCGATTGATCAAGGCGCTTGGCGGCCTGTGTTTCGGCTTGTTCTTTAAGCTTGTTCGCGGCTTCAATGTCGGCCTGGATCTTTTGATCCGTGCGAATGTCGATGGTCGGTTTCTTTTTGCCGCCGTCGGTGGTGAAGATCCACAGGAAGAAAAGACCGATCACAAAATATATGACGAGACGGTTGTTCGAATTTTTGGGCCGGCGCGGGCGTCGCGGTGGAGCCGCGGGATGAGGCTGCATATGAACAGGATGACTTCCAGGGCCCGGCATTGGATAAGGCCGAGCCATCGCGACCGGCATCTCCGGCCGTCGCGCGGTGCTCGTGGCATTGAATTGAATTTCGGTTTCACCAACCGTCAAGACGTCGCCGTCGCGAAGCCGGGCTCGGTCCACCTCTTGGCCGTTGATTAAGAGCAGGTTTTTATCATTCTGGCTGATCGCCTCGCAACCTTGAGGCGTGATCAAGATGGTCACGTGCTTACGCGAGCATTTCGGGTCGTTCACGATCACGAAATCGCATTCCGTACTGCGCCCGATCGTAAACTGAGACTGGCTCATCAGTCGTACCACGCCCTTCATCGGCCCGCGCACGACGGTCCATTTAGTCTCAGGGGCTGAGGATACGGCAACGGCCGAACTCATTCACCCTCCTGCGTGGGCAGCAGCACAATTAGATAATAGGCGATCTTTCCGGTGCCAAAGACCGACTGGGCCACAATCTGAAAATTCAAGCCGCTAAACTCGAGCTCGTTGGAGGCCAGGTCGTCCGGATTTTGGTCCACGCGTTCGATCAAATCCTTGATGCTGAGTTTGAGTGCCTGATCCGAAATCTCATTGACGTTGATCGTGGTCAGTTGCGCGGCTGGCATTCCGAGACGCGCCTCGGCGGTTTGGTTAACGGCGGCGATAGAGAGATCAGCGGCACGCACTCCGATGGCGGCGAAGCCGATCAGTTCCACAAGGTTTTGTACTTCGCGATTTCGGTCGTGCTCCATCACGCGGTTGCCGCCGCCTTCGCCTCCGGTGAGAATGCGATTGAGCGCGCTTGAAATATTAGAGGCCAATAGTTGAATGGCAGGGAACTGGTACGTCACGTTGATCGTGTCGAGTCCGTCCTTCAACGCGGTATCGAGCTGGCGGTTGATACTTCGGATCGGGTATTCGATGGACTTGTAGAGAAAGTAAAAAAGAATGAAGCCGAGAATCAGCGAGATGAAAAGAGTTGTGATAAACAACGACAACACGCGGCCGTCGTCGACGGCGAGCGAACTCATATCGTAATAGACCACGGCCCAATGCGTGACCGTTTGCGCGCCGACGTCTTGATTGTAGGCGGTTACGGGAACCATGGCCACGACCGTGTTGTCGTCCACCTGACTGACAGTTTCCTTGTTGCCCTTGCGTCCCTCGTGCACGTAATCCATGTTCGGATATTTTCCCGATTCGGAAGCGGGGGCGATCACATTGCCGTCGACATTGGAGATAATGTAGGCCTTGGCCACGCCCGGTCGCGATGTGGCGATTTCGACGTTCGCACTGGTCTCCTGACCCGCAGTCAGAAACGGTCGATTGATTCGCGCCAGTGTCGTGGCGATCGTCATCGCGTGTTGCTGGCTTTCTTCTTCGATGCTGACCTTTAGAATTTGCACGAGCGGGATGGACGACAGGGCGGTGACGAGGAGGATAAACCCAGCCATAAAGCCCGCCAGCACCCATTTGAATTCGAACATCTCGGGAAGTTTATAAACTCCCGGCAGGACCACATCTTCCATGTACCCTTGGGCGCCCGAAGCCCAACGTGGAAAATTGGCGGCGAAATCTTCCTGTTGCATCTCATCTTGCGGGATCGGTTCACCTTGGATCGGTTGCTGTTGATAAGCGGCATTGCCATTATAGGCTTGCTGTTGCTGAGCATGCGGCTGACCGTAAACGGGGTACGGCTGCTGGTAGCGTTGAGCCCATCCGTCGGGGACCTTTTGCACCTCAAAGAAAATATCGTGAATGGCGATCTTGTCGCCGGATTTGGCTTTCTGCGAGCGAATCTGAATGCCGTTGAGGAATGTGCCGTTGCGTGATCCCGCATCCGAGATGATCAGCTTGTCGTCAAAGACTTCGATGCGGGTGTGTTCTTTTGAAATATTACCGCTTGGAATCTTGATGTCGCAATTCGGCGCTCGCCCCAGCAGAGTGGAGTGTTTGTTGAGCGGCACGATTTGTCCGGCCAAAGGGCCGTTCAAGAATCTAAGAATCCACATGCAGCTTGTCACCCACGCGAATCGGATGGCGCTCCAAGAACCCGGCCTGGAGTTCGATCACGCTATACGATTTCCATCCGCGCCATACGAACCGGCCCGGTTCGACTTGCGCGACGGTTTTGGTTACGGTCAGTTCGCGATCGACAAAAACCACGTCGATCGGGAATTTCATAAAAAAAGTGTGAATGCTTCCACGCTGTGTGATCCACAGGCCTTCGTCGGCGTCGAGATTTTCGCGACCCAGAAGACCGCGCATGCAGGCCCACGCCGACTTTGCCACTTCGAGCCGGGGCACGAGAGTCTGGTTGGTGCGTGCGTCGAGGAGCTTCACTATTTGCCCCCGTAGAAGAATTGTAAAACCACCGGCGAGAACACCATCGTGAACACAGCGGGAAGAATCAAAAACATGAGCGGGAAGAGCATCAGTTGCGAGGCGCGCGCTCCCGCTTTTTCCGCCCGAACAAAACGCTCGAGACGCATCTGGATCGACTGATCTTTCAGCACGCCGGCGATGCTGGCTCCGGAGTCTTCGGCATCACGCACAACGGCGGAGAAGCTCGTGATCTCGGGAATGTCGAGGCGGTCCGCGAGGCGGCCCAAAGCCTCACGACGGGAGCTGCCAAGTTTGATGTCCTTGAGGACCAACCGGAACTCCTCGGCCAAGACGCTGTCATCGGCCTTGTCGACGATGCGTTGAATCGCACCCATTAAATCCAGGCCTGCTTCCGTACTCAGCGCCATCAGGTCGATAAAGAACGGCAGATCCATTACGACGGCGACGTAACGTTGCTTGCGCGCATTGGTGGCGTAGAAGTCGGGAAAATTCCAGCCAATCAGTCCGAGGAACGGCGCGAACCATAAGGGCATGCCGAGCTGCAAGGCGAAATTCATAATCACGAGCATGATGGGAAGAAAAATTCCCCATAGAATTTTAAGGCCAATAAACTCGTCTTCGTTCAACTCTCGGCTGAGTCCGGCCGTCAGGAGAGTGCGGCGAACTTTTTCGCGATAGGCTTTGCGTTTGATCCTTTGCGCATGCTGCAGCGTGAAGTTGTGAACCAGCGGTCGCGAAAAGTTAATCAAGCCGCTCTTCGACCGGATGGGTTCGTCACCCGACGCCCAGGCTAACGCTTCCGCATCGGAGTTATTGGTGAAGATCGCGCTCGCAAAAAGATAAACGCTGAGGGCGGCGAGAGCTAAACCCGAGATAAGTATGAAAAATTCAAAACTCAGCATTGACTAGAAACCTTTCGGTTCGCATTACATGGAGAGATGTTAAATCTTGTCCTTGCCAGCCAATCCCCACGCCGCCGTGAACTGTTGTTTGAAGCCGGGTATGAATTCACTGTCTCTCCAGTAAAACTATCGGAAAATATTGAAGAAAATTTGAATCCGGAGGAGAACGCGTCTCATCTTGCGACACAGAAGGCGCAGGCCTGTCTGGACCAGAATAAAGATCTGAAATCACAAGGCTATTTAATCCTCGCGGCCGATACGATCGTGGCCCTGGGTGATCAAATCTTAGGCAAGCCGACTTCGGTCGAGGAGGCGCTGGCATTTTTGCGACTTTTGTCGGGTCGTGCGCATCGCGTTATTACCGGAATGGCACTGGTGGAGTCGCATTCAGGCAAGTTCTGGCAGGGCTATGAGCAGACTGAGGTCGAGTTTCGTTCGCTGACCGAAGACGAGATCCAGGAGTACGTGGCCACTGGCGAGCCCATGGACAAGGCCGGTGGATACGGCATCCAAGGCCGGGCCGGCAAATTTGTGTCCTCTACCACGGGGTCTTGGAGTAATGTCGTCGGCTTACCGCTGGAACGGTTGGAAAGAGTTCTCGAAGAAAATGGATGGCACATCCGTAGGCAGCCGCCTCGAAAAAGTTAAGCAGAGAATTTTGCAAAGTGAAGTTCGCGCTGGCCGTGCACCCGGATCGGCGCGCCTGCTGGCCGTTTCCAAAGGTCAGGATATCGCGAAAATTCGCGCGGCTTTTGATGCCGGCCAAACTGACTTTGCCGAAAATTATGCGCAAGAAGCAGTTACGAAATTGGAGCAATTGGAGAACATGCCGGTCGCGTGGCACTTTATCGGCCGCATCCAGTCGAACAAAGTGAAAATGCTGGTGGGAAAGTTCGCCTACATTCACTCGATTGATCGGATCGAAATCGCAGCCGCTTTCGATACCCTATCGACAGAGCGGCCGCAAAAAGTTTTTGCTCAGTTTAATGTGGCCGAGGAGACCAGCAAGGGCGGCGCTTCGGAAGCAGAGCTGCGCGACCTTGTGGAGAAAACAGTAGGCTTTAAAAACTTACGACTTCAGGGTTTAATGGTGATGCCGCCGCAGACGGAGAATCCGGAGGCCGTGCGTCCCTATTTCCATCGCGCCCGTCGGTTGTTGTGGGAGCTGAGAGCCGCGCTGCCCGCGCCGCTCAAAGCCGTGCATCCACTGGATCAGCTGTCGATGGGTACGAGCCAGGATTTTGCGGTCGCGGTTGAAGAAGGCGCGACTTGGATTCGAGTCGGCTCGGATGTATTCGGGCCGCGCGAGTGAAAGGTGAATTATGAAAGAATCGGTGGGATTTATTGGCGCCGGGAACATGGCCCACGCCATCGTGGAAGGCTGGCTGGGCAAGGGTTTGGCCAAGCCCGACGAAATTTTCGTAAGTAATCGGACGCCCGGCAAACTGCAACGGCTTGAAGAGCAGTTCAAGGTGCAGGTGTGCTCAACCAATGAGGGCGTGGTTGAAAAATCCGACGTCGTCATTCTGGCGGTAAAACCCCAGGATTTGGAAACGGCGGTCGAGAATATTTCGTCCGCATTCACCGAAGACCAACTCGTGATCAGTCTCGCGGCTGGGGTTAAGCTGCGTAAACTTAAAAAACTTCTGCCCCAATGCCGAAACCTAGTGCGATTGATGGCCAACACGCCGGCCAAGGTTATGAAAGGTAGCTTCGCGTACTGCACCTTGGGCGATAGCCTTCGCGCCGATTCGTTTATGGATCGGATGTTCAAGCCGCTGGGCTTTACCATAAAGTTGGATGAGGGCGATGCCTTTGAGGCGTTTTCGGTGGCATCTTCGGCCGGGGTCGGCTTCGTTTATGAGCTGATGATTTACTGGCAGGAATGGCTCGAGGAGCACGGACTCGATCCCGAAACCGCGCAGCAGCTGACGATTCACACCTTCTTAGGTGCATCGGAGTTGGCGCTGCGCTCGGGCACGCAATCTTTAGAAGAGCTGCAAAGCCGGGTCACCAGCAAAAAAGGGATCACGGCGGCCGGGCTCGCTTCCATGCGCGAACTCGAAATCGAGCGCCTACTTCGTTACTCGTTCGAGAAGTCCGCCCTTCGCGACCGTGAGCTTGCTCAGGAGTAGTTAGGTACGCCGTTCCCTTTCGCGACTCGCAGAGTCGTGAAAAGGAACGGCGTACTTCAGAATGACATATTGCAAAATTGCGCGCTGAGCCTTTAAGCTATTAGGCAGGGGGTAGTTATGCGCATCGCTCCAATCGACATTGCTCATAAATCGTTCGGCCGCAAAATGATGGGTCTCGACCCGGAAGAGGTTATGGACTTTATGCGCCTCGTGGCTGAAGAGATGGAAGCTCTGATTAAGGAGCGAAACTCTCTCAAAGAAAATCTGCGCGAGAAAGAAATGGCCGTCGTCGAGTACCGCGAGCGCGATGAGCTGCTCAAATCCACCATCACCACCGCCACCCGAATGAGCGAGAAAATGCACGTGGATGCCGAGCGCGAAGCGAAGCTGATCATAAATGACGCCAGTCAAAAGGCCGACGTCATCGTGCGCGAAGCCCGCGATTCACTCAAGCGCATTTACAACGAGATCACCGAGCTTAAAAAAGTTCGCATGCAGTTCGAAAACAACCTCAAGGCGATTATCCAAAGCCACCTGCAGATGATCGATCAGGGCGCGAAGATTATGCCCAACCCAACAATCGAAGCGAAGCTTCATGCCGAAATTCGCGAGTCGGCCGCACTCACAGACGAGAGCGCGCTCAAGGCGCGAATCGCCGAGTCGATCCAAAAGAAAATGGCGGATTTGTAAAGCGCCGAGCTAGCCGACTCGGCCCGGGCCGAGTCAGCTCACAGATCCTGCAGCGTTTTCTCCGTATTCCGCAGCATTTTATCGATCTTGTCCTTTTTGCTCTTAGGCTTGGGCTTCGCTTTGGGCTTGGGTTTCGGCGCGGGCTTCGCCTTGGGTGAAGCGCGGCGCATTTGCAGTTGGACGTCGCCGCTGCTGCGGCCCGAATTCTCGGCCGGGGCCGCGGCGGGCTCAGGAGGAACCCGCGGATCGGGTTCGGCCATAAAGCCGTCGTCATCGGGAGGAAGTCGTTCTTCAATCGGCTCCATCCGGCGCGAACGTCGATTGGGATTGTACGTCTCTTCGTCTTCCTCCTCCGCAGTGCCGGATCCAGAGATGCGTCCGCCGGGCACATAAGCTAAGCCCGCCATAAAGGTCATGCCATCGGCTACATTGGCGCCGTTCACCATATAGGCCGCTTCACCATAGACCGTGATCGTGCCAAATGAGTATCCGGTCGATGCCGCGAGCTCACTCATCGCCGGATTGAGCGCGAAATATCTATAACTTCCACCGCTCACGCGCTGTAAAAACTGATCGCGGTTGGTGCGGTTCTCTGTGTCGGCGTTGTCGAACAACTTTTCGAAACCGCGATACTCACCCTGAACCCAAAACGAGCGACCGAACTTGTAGTAGGCGCCGACTGAGTAGGGAATGGCGTGCGAGCGGCCCTCGTCGCGATATTCGTAGGCCATATTTACGAAAGGGCTCAGTTTGCCCATGGGGTAAATAAACCACGCGCCGGCGCGGATCTTCATAGCGCCTTCGCCCAGCGGAACATCGTCGGCGTCGCGGCTCACGCGGTAAAGCGGATACACGAGATCGCCCGCTGCGACCAAGTTATAGGAACCCATGCGGAACCACATTTGCCCACCAGTTAAAATCTCGTTGAAACCGTTATTGGTGCGCGTGTTGGTTCCGTCATAGCTTTCGGTTTGGCTGTAGGTGAATCCGCCATACACCCGTTGCGACTTACTCAAATCCTGAGTGTACTGCAGGCGGCCAATGATATCAGTGAAGTAACCGCCGTTACGCAGATCTTGGCTGCTTCCCCCGCCGGGCAGGTAATTGGTTTGCGACGAAAAATAGGTCAGGTTGGCATCGACGCGGAAATCCAATCCGTCTGGAGCCTGTGGAACTTCGGCCGCGGCGCTGAATCCCATGGTGATGAGAAGCAAAAAAAGAGTGAGCATTTGAGACTTTAAGTGTTAATGGTTGGCTTGTGAAAGACAAGCGTCTCGCCATTATTTTTTTAACTGTCTTCATGGATTTAGTGGGCTTCGGTATCATTATCCCGCTCAATCCCTATCTGGCCAAAGTATATGGCGCCAGCCCGCTGCAAGTCGGCTTGTTGATGAGTGTGTATTCGCTCATGCAGTTTATTTTCGCGCCGATTTGGGGACAGCTCAGTGATCGCTACGGCCGTCGTCCGATTATTCTGGTGAGTCTTTTCGGTTCCGCCGTCGCCCATGCCGGATTTGGTCTTTCGGCCGAACTGACCGGCTTAATGATCGCGCGCGGATTTGCAGGCTTATTCGGCGGGAATATTTCAACCGCCATGGCTTACATTGCGGACATTACCGAATCTAAGGATCGCAGCAAGGGAATGGGATTGATCGGCGCCGCCTTCGGCCTGGGCTTTCTGCTCGGTCCTTTTATTGGTGGGATTTCGGCCCATGTGATGGACAATCCGTCGAGTCCGGCGTTCGTCGCGGCGGCGGTCTGCTTCGTGAACTTCCTTCTCGCGATTCGCTATCTTCCGGAGTCGCTTAAGCGCAAGGAGTCCGCGTCCGAGAAAAAGTCGCGATTTAAAAAAATCTTCGGAGCTCTCGGTACACCCGTACTCGGCACGGTGATTTTCCTGATTTTTATCAACACCCTCGCCATGGCGTTGATCGAGGCCTCGCTGTTCCTCTATGTGCAGGACAAATTCCAGTGGACCCTGGCCGAGGCCAGTTGGGGTTTTGCCTATATCGGTTTGATCTTGGTATTCACGCAGGGCTATTTGATCCGAAAATGGATGCCTAAGTTCGGCGAGCGCAAACTGCTCTACGTCGGTCTGGCACTCACGGCCGCCGCGTTTTACTTAATGAGCGTGGCGGATACGATTCCGCTTATGGCCGTGGCCGTGACTTTGCTAGGATTCGGCAACGGTTTCGCAACGCCGTCACTGAATGGCAGCGTGAGTCTCCTGAGCGGCGATACTGTGCAAGGCAACAACCTCGGTGTTTCACAAAGTCTTTCAGCGGTCGCCCGGATCATCGGGCCGGCCATCGGCGGCTACCTCTATCAAATCAATTCCAGCGCGCCCTTCGCCAACGCCGGAACTCTCGTTTTGGTCGCGGCTTTGATCACGCTTCGGCACTATAGCCGCCTCCCTGAGGGAGGAAAACGTTAATGGAGATCGGCCTTTTTCAGCTGGAGAATCTCTTTCTCAGTCCCAGTCAGTTTTTCTTTTTTGATTTGCGTACTGAAAAAAGACCGATTGCGCCAAATCTCGATCAGTACCTGAGTCGCGCGACGGCGATGGAGGCTCCTGAATTGGCCGGGCATCTGAAGGCGCAAAATACGCCGCTGGAGTATCCGATCCTATTGCTTTGCCAGGATGGTGGCACTTCGGCCGAAATCGCCCGCGAACTCGAAGCCGCGGGCTATACGAATATTTATGTGGTCACCGGGGGCGTGACGGGTTTGTTGTCGGAACTCTGAATTTTTTTGGGCTCGGATTTCTGATCGAGCACAAAGTAGAGCACGACATAACCGACTAGGCTTGCGCCAAGCGACAGAAAAGCTAAACAGATCGCGACAAAGCGCA
>JALHOQ010000012.1 GCA_022842925.1 Bdellovibrionales bacterium | reverse complement strand
TCTTGAAGCGTTCACTGATTCGGTTCCAAATATTGACCGATTGCGACTGAATTTGGGTGCCGGTTCCCAGTCCGGGACCGTTACCACCGGCCAGTTTGCGGGTTGGATCATTTTTTCCGCCCGGGAGAAACTGCCTTAAGTCCATTCCGCGCATGCCGCCTTCATTTCCGGCACCATAGGTGAAACCTCCGGCCGCGGAGCCGTTTTGCATTTGCATGGCCTGGTTCTGGGCCGCATAGCCGCCCCCGCCCCGGGTCCCTTGCATCACGTCGGCGAGATTTTTCGCTGCCATGGCATAGCCGCCGCCAGCAGCACCAGCCGCCGCGGGCGCGCCGCCACCTTGACCAGGAATTCCGCCGCCACCACCGCCTTGAACGGGATTCACCGTGGGCGGTGTCGAGAATTTCTTTTCGCCGTTGCCATCAAAACCATTCGTGCCGTTTTCACCTGAGGCGACGTTGAAGTTCTCGCCGTCCGCTTTCTCTTCCGGTTCGCGCATATCCGCTTCGCCGGCTTTCTTGTTCCAGGAGTCGGAACCTTCCGCCTTTGGCACCGGGCAGCCGGCCAGTGCCAGATTGCTTGAGCAGTCTTGAGGCGGGGGAATCTGCTGTTGTTGCTGATTGTCTTGCTGCTGATTCATCATTCCGCCAAGAGCCTTCATCAAATCGCCCATCGGGTTGCCGCCGCCCTCGCCCTTTTTGGGCTGCTGGGTTCCACTTCCACTACCGCCGCTGCCCGACCCGCCGCCGCCGCCGCCACCCGCATTGCCGGGGCTGGCACCGGCTTTTCCGGCGTTCTGAATGCCCTCGTCGACCGCGTTCTGATAATTCGCGGCTTGGGCCTTAAAGCCATCGGCATAACTCTTCAAGCCTTCGCAGCTCCTTTGGTTGGTCGGATTGTCCGGCACTCCACTGCTGCCCGCAGCGGGCGCCGTCGAGGCATCTTTGCAGCCGTCTACGCAAGCATCCATCGACGCCCGGCACAGGCCCTCCATCGACTCAGCCCCATTGCGACCTTTTTCGTTCTTCACGCGATCTTTTGTGATCGCACCATAAACACTTTCAGGATCGGTTCCCGGTGCGGGAGTCGGTCCCATCAGACCTTCTAAATTGCGGCGGCCCGCATCGTCGAGCATCCCCATACAGGTGGAACTGGGACTCCAAGATTTGCAGCACTCTTCGGCCCGTTTACGCCGCTCTTCGCAGGCGCCGGCCCCTGATGGTAAGCCCGAAGCTCCGCGATAAAAGTTGCGGATGGCTTGGCAGCGATAGCTCGAAGCATTTGCGCCCGAGCAGCGCGCGGAACGAAGCGCTTCCGCTTCGCCGGCGTGAGCCACGGGACTCAAATAGAAATGAAAAGCCGCAATAAGGACGAGGTTTATGGCGGGGAAGTTCATACTTAAATAGTACCATCGGCTTATGAATTCGAAAGTGCTACATTATAAAACGTCTCAGAAAGAGACGCTGTTGGCATCCCAAGGGGCGCAACGCCAGAGGGGAATCCATTTAAATCGAGGTAGGTTCGCCCAATAGAGGGCCTCGAGTTCGGCGGCCTTGTCAGGGGCGGTCGCGGCGATATCGTTCCGCTCTTCTGGATCTGTCTCGAGGTCATAGAGCGAGCGGCGGCCCGAAGCCCAATCGAGAATGTATTTGTAGCGATTCTTAAAGCGCACGGCATGAAGTGAGTTGGCGCAGTCCCGCATCAGAAAAACATCTTCGTGGAGCTCGGCCAGTTTTTCTTCCCAGTTCTCCGTCGTGGCCGTGCCCACCGCAACATCGCGCATGAAATCTGCGAGCGTGTGCATATGCACCTGCTCTTTCACTCGGCGCGGCCGCCCCGAATCCCCGGGTAAGAGAACCGCGGCGGGAACCGCCAGGGCGTCGTCAAAGGCCGATGTGGCATGGGTCAGCTTGTCGCGCTCCATGTGGGCCTCACCGTGATCGCCGGTAAAGAGTATAGCTGTGTTGGATTTCAATCTTTCGTCGCCAAAGAGATCCAGGAGCGGGCCGATAATTTTAGCATCCATGTAACGGGCATTGGCGGCATAGACCTTTTTTAAAATACGCAGATCGACTTCGTAGTCCGGGCTGGCCTTCCACTCTTGAATAAAACGCTCATTCGTCACGAGACCCAGCAGGCGAGTCTTGGTGGCCGCATCGTCGCCCGGGTTCTGCGCGCGAACCGCCGGGTGGGCCAATGCATAAAGCGGATCGCTGGTCATCATCAGTAAAAAAGGGAGTTTGCTGTAATAGATAGACGGATTTTTTAGGTACTCGTTGAGCCGCGCTTTCTCTTCGTCGTTCAAATAATGATCCCACTCGCTGTCGGGGTTAAAGAAATCGATCAACGGGTAATGCATGTACTTCACATGCACAACCAGGGTGAACGGTCGGTTCGGATGCAACGGAAAGGAGTCCTTCACCCAGCGCAAATCGCCGCGATAGTTCTTTTCCCAGTTGGAGTCGTTGGTGTCGCGAAACTCGTAGGCTTGGCGGGATTTGTTGAGGGGAATTCGGACATACGGGTACTCGGTGAAGGGGCCAGGCACGATATAGCCGCGATCTTCGAGCTCAGGAAAAAAGCGATCGAAAAAGGCGATGATAGAAATCCACGGTATGCCGTTGAAGAGATTGGAGAACACAATGGAACTCTCGCGAAAAAACCGTTCCAGATTCGGCATGACCTCGGGCCCCTGATGACCGTACTCACTCAGCAAATCGCGGCGAAGAGAACAAACACTCACGATCAGAGTGTTGATCTTGCCATCGGCCCGAACATCAGGCCGCGCGTGCGCTTGCGACAGCGAAATGCCGATCTTTCCCGCATAAATAAAACTAGTGGCGATGACCCCGACCAAAAACAGAATCACGATTCCGTCGCTTATCCGGCTTTTCATCGAAACAGCTCCCGGCTCAAGCGCGAGAGTTTGGCTCGGCCGGCGGCCAAATTCGCGGCTGCATTTTTCTTAAGAAAAAGCCGAACCTCAACCGCCGAGGCCACCGGGGCATGATAGAACTCAAAGTACCCACCCCAGTAGGCGATCTCATCGGGCGCGCAAACGCCGAATGTCTTGCGGGCGGAGACGCCTCCCGTGAGGAGAGTGGACTCGCCCCCTCCCTTGATTGGGATGCGCTCCGTTTTGGGCATCAAGTCCTTCCCGCACTCGACCAACTCTGAGACCTGCCCCTGATAGGGATTGTTCCGCGGTTTGTACAAATTCTGCAGATTATAGATCTCGGCTTCGGCCTTTTTGCGAGCCACGGCCGCACTCGGCAACTGAACGACCTGAATGCGCACTTCGACTTGGTCGTTTTTGTAAAACCCGTCCGTCGCGATCAGGCGCAGTTTTTCGTTGAGCTGTAGCCCAGGTATAATGGGCTGTACTGAGTCGGCCGCGGCAGCCGAAATCAGCCACGCAACAAGAAGCGACATCATAAACCAAGCCCCCTAGCGTCGATGCCCCAGTCACGATACATTAGCGAAACATGAGAGTTCAACTTTTTTGCCTTTTGTTGGTCAGTCCGTTGGCCTTTGGCATGACTGCCGAGGAGCTGGGCAAAAAACTTTTTTTCGAGCCGCGTTTATCAAAGGATCAAAGGGTTTCCTGCGCGACTTGTCATAGGCCGGAGTTGGCCTTTACCAATGGCACTGCATTGGCCCGAGGCGCCTTTCATCAGAAGGGCGACCGCAATGTGCCGACGCTGTTAAATCGCGCCGGTACGGGTCCCCAATTATGGGACATGCGGGCGCGCTCCCTCGAAGATCAAATCATTCACGTCATGGCGAACCCGCTGGAAATGGGCAATGACATCGACGGAGCCTTAAAGCGCGTCAACGGCGACAAAAAATATCGCGAGGCTTTTCGTACCCTTTATGGCCAGCCGGCCACGATTCACAACCTGGCCGCCGCGATTGCGGCCTATGAACGCACATTAAAGGCGCCGGAAGCCCCCTACGATCGATTTTTAAAGGGGGATCGCAACGCGCTATCAGCCGACGCACAAACGGGCCGCCACTTGTTCTTCAACAAGTTCAAATGCGCTTCCTGCCACTCGGGTGACAATTTCTCGGACGAGAAACTCAATGTGCGCTGCTACCCGTTTGTCGCCAATTTAGATGCCGTGCTCGGGCCGAAATTTAAAACACCGACCTTGCGCAACCTTAAATTTACCGGACCCTACATGCACAATGGCGCGCTCAAGACTCTGGAGGAAACCGTGGACTTTTACACGCCCTCGGTTCATCTCGATGCGCGCGGCAAACCACTTCGCGGGCTGGGACCGATTGTGGTCACGCCGGCCGAGCGGGCGCAACTGGTGGCATTTTTAAAAAGTCTCTCGTCCGAGCGGCCGTTTGAAGAGAGGCCCCTTAGGGAGCGTTAAGCACATACCCGGAAGTTAAACCTAATTTTTAAAACTCTTGTCAGGGCGTTGGTGCGGGAGGCGGCGTCGCCACGGGTGGTGCGGCGTCAGTTGGAGGAGTCGCCGTCGGTGTGTCGGTGGTTGGAAGCGGCGCCGCCGTTCCAGTCGGCGCGGGAACGGGTGTCGCGGGTGAAGGCGGAGGTGGTGGAGCAGGGGCCGGCTTGTCTGAGTAACCGATATTATCCAACATTTTCTGCGCGGGAGTCGAAGGCGAGCCGGATCGGGCACTGGGCTTGAATCGGCCAGCTGGAATTTCGCGCGGATTGGACGTCGACGGCGGATCGTCTTCGATGATTAATCCGCCGCCGCCTTCGCGATTGGCCTCGCGGATTTGCGCCGTGATTTGTTCCAAAGTTTGCGGCGTCATGGGCGGAAAGCCGCGGGCTGCATTTTCTTGAATGGACTGAGCCAGACGTTGGTCATTGCGGATGATGCAGCAAACCTGCACGGTCTCGCGGCTCTTGGATTTGAGCCAATCAGTGCCTTCATAGGGATTGAAATCGAGCTCGCCCGTGTTCAATGCATTCTGAAGAATTTCCAGTTCCTGTGCGCGCGACTCCACTAGCGGGCCCGTTCGCTTAAATACGAAGATCAGAGGTAAAAGACGCCGTTCCACTTCCTCGAGTTTCTGATGAGCATCGCGCATGGGCTGACCGCTTTTACCTCCACCCGCGCGTTCCGTCAGATAGTCTTGCAAGGCTGTGAGCTGCTCCTGTGTCAGGGCATAGGTGGCCCCCGAGACAAGCGTAAACAACAGAACGGAGAGGATTTTAATTGCCCTTGTTGGCACCGCCGCCGCCTCTGCGGCGTCCGTCGCCACCACCGCCGGCTGCGCCAGCCCCCGCGCCTCCGCCCTGGCGCATTCGCCGCAGGGCCGGATTTTTGGCAGCGCCGCCGCGACCGCCACCTAAGCCGATATTCTGTTGGTAGCTGGAGGGGTTGCCGGCGTTACCTGTGCCGCCGTCTTGAACCCTTTTGATCGTCACTCCCGCGCACATAGTGGCGATTTCGTTGCGAAGATTATTGATTTCATTCTGGCGGATGAGAGCGATGTTCTCATCGCGCTTGCGTCGCTGCTCCACGATGGCGCTCTCGACGGACTCGGCGCGGGCCGGTAGGTTTTCGTAATTGGCCTTGATCCGTTCAATCTCGGAGATTTTGGTTTCCATCTCGGCAATCCGGGCTGTGACTTTTTGCGAATCCTGCACCTGGGAGCCAAAACCCGTGGCGAATTTTGAGTCGATGTAGGATTTGACCTCTGGAGTGAGCAGCACCGGACCGTTCGACGCCGTCTGCATGTTCGAGGTGGCAAAAAAAGTTCCGCCCGCGGTGAGCGTGACAATGACAAGAATGCCCAGGAGTCCGACTTGCATCTCTTTATGCTGGCAGATCGATTCGAAAGTGTAAATGCAGGCCCGACTATTGGCTAAAGAGCTCTTCAACCGGTCCTGCGTCGGGCCGATACGGTGGCTGGACCCCTAAAAGCTTCATCAGTGTCGGGTACTGCTCGACGTGGCTGATGTTGCGCGACAGGCGGTGACCCGCGCGCACACCGGGGCCCACGATCATAAACGGGGTCCACAGGCCTGGCTCCTGATCCGGCAGCACCGCTTGTTTATACCCGGACTTCAAGGACGGAGTGAAAATCATTTTTTCTTCATCCACATCCTCGACCCAGCTGTAGCCGGTCCGAGCCGCGATCACGAGATCGCCCACGCGTTCCGCGGGCAACCCCCACTCGAAGGCGGCCTCGCGCCTGCGAACATCGGCGAGCGGGGCGGCGCCGCTTTCGTCGCGAAGCTCGCTTAGCGCAGTTAAAACCTCGTCACGCAATTTTTCGTACTCGGGTCCCTTCCCCGGATTGTAATTGCCACCCAATCCCGCCGGGTGAACGTAAATATGAGCCATGTTTAAAAAGATGACCCGGGTTCGCGCCCAATCAATCTTTAGAGCGCCCGTTCGCGCATCGCGAACAAACTCAAGCCAGCCTTTGCGGGCGAAAAAATTATTAAGTCGCACCTCATGATTCAAAGGCAGGGCGCCATGGTCCGAACCAAACACCACGTAGGCATCCGGACCGCGGGCTTGTAGCGCCTCGCCCACCATCGCATCCACCTTCTGATACATCTCTCGGACCTCTTCCCACAGCTTTTGGCGCTCGGAAGCCGAAATCGAATCGTAAACTCGCCCGCGCGGATCGAGGTACCCCATCCACCAGCGGCTGGTGAGCATTTGATTGGGCGAATAGATGGAATGGATCAGAACATCTTGTTCGGATTTTTCAAAAAAATATTTCTGCGCCCGCTCATGCCACTGGAACGACATTTCCATTTCATCTTGAAAGGCGGCTTTGTCTTCGGCCAAGTACACCAGTTGGGGCGGAAAATTGTCGACAAAATCAACCATGGGACCAGCCTCTTGGCGCAGGGCCTGAGCCAGTCCACTCGGCACGGTGACACTCTCATTCAAACCATCATAGAGCACGCGCAGTCGGAACATGTCGCGACTTCCAAGCTGAATGACTTTGACCCGGGCCGCGGTCGCGAATTGCAAAGTGGCCAGGCGCTGCTCGAATTCCAGCTTCTGCGGCACGGCCTCTTGATAATTTTTTTGGACACTGTAGGAGAGATTCAAGTTGAACCAATCGCTCCACTCCCCCTCTTTCAAGGTAAACAGATGATTCTTTTTGTCAGCCGAGAAGAGAGCTTGATCGTAACTCTCGACGCCGTCATCGCGGGTGTCGATCAACAGCGCAAAAAGATCGGCGTCCCAATTGCGCAAGTTCACTTCCCGCGGTGGACTGAACGATTTTGGCATGACCTTCCAGCCCGAGGGCGCGGTCGCCTTAACAAATTCGGTGAGCTTTTTCTCGACTTGAAAGACCTTGTCGTTCCAGCCGATGGCCTGGCGCAGCTCCCGATCGGCATGACTATGAAAGGTCATATTTGGAAATTCCATTCCCCATCCGCCCCAGCGGCCCTTGATCACTTGGCCTTGGGTGATCTCAGGGGGCGTGGAGCCGGGCACGGACAAAAGGGTCACGATTTTTCCGGCTTGCTCGAGCGTGTACCAGAAGGGATCGATCATCTTCGCGATCGAACTGAACCCGGAGCGAGGAATAATGGCGAGAGGATAATCGCGAACGCGTATGGGTCCATCGGCCACACCGTGGCGAAGTGGCTTGGTGCCCGTAAAAAGTGTAGCGAAATTGATCGGGGTATGACTCGGGAACACGGGCACGGAATAACCGTAGGTTCCCTGTTCCATCATTTTTTTGATATTCGGCAGCAGCCCTTTTTCCGCCCATTCAAACACGTTAAAAAGTTCGGGGTCGGCGCGTAACCCGTCCGGAACGAACCAATAGAGCTTCCACTTTCCCGCCTGCACCGCTGTCCGCGCGGGCGTCGCATGGCGGCGAACGAGGGTCGAAATACTTATACCGAAAATGAAAGAGGCGATTATGATGACCAACAGTTGTTTTAAAGGACGGGCTCGCATTGCTTAAGTTTTTCTCCGCACCGCTATTCGCCGGCGCCATCTTGGGAGTGCTGTTCCCTTATCAGTCGTTGACGCTCACTTGGACCAGTTCGCTCCTTTTATTTCTGTTGTTGTTTCTCAATACCCTGGCGATTGACAAGAGAAAGTTCGTGCGGCTGAGCCTTCGCCGCTCGGCGTGGGTTCAGTGTTTGCTCGCCCAATTTTTAATCTTTGTGTTTTTTCCGGTGATGATCACGGCCGGGGCGCTTCAGTTCCTACGCGATCAGGATTTTGCCTTCGGCGTGGCCGTGGCCACGCTCGCCCCCTGCGCGCTAGTCAATCCCTTCTTCGCCCAAGTTCGCGGAGGGCACTCGGGGCTGGCGCTGTTGAATGTCGTGGTCTCGACCTTGCTTGGACCCTTCGTCACCGTGCCCATGCTGGCCTTAACTGCCCTATCCCCAGTTTTTATCGATACTAAATTTCTTTTGCTTTACTTGCTCTTACTCACCGCTTTGCCCCTTGCCGTAAGCGCGGGAGTCAGCGCGCTTGCGCCCCGGCTGGCCAAGGCCAGCGTAAAGGGGTTGCCGGTCGCCAACTCCCTGGTGCTGGCGTCGCTGATGTTTATTCTGGTGGGCTCGTCGCTGAACCGGGTTCCATTCCGCATGCTTCTGAGTACGGATCTTTTTATTCTCGTTGTGATATTTCTGGTGCTCGACTTTGGCGTGTTCGGTGTCGTTAGGTGGACGGCGCGAGCTTTTTTTAACCGTCCCGATGCCGAGACCTTGGCGCTCAGCGTGGCCTCGCGCAATTTCGCGGTCACCGCCACGATCATGCTGATCTTTCATCCGAAGGCCGCATTGCCCTCCGCCATCGGTCTTTTAATCCACACTCTGTTCTTTCAGTGGCTACTCTCGAGCGCAAGGAGAAAAGCGTGAAGTGGATGGGATCGATTTTCATCGCGGTCACGGTGGCCCTCCTTGCGTTGACCCATCGCGAACTCGGATGGCAGCTCCGCCATTTCAACTTGCCACGAGTTCAACCCGTCACGGAGGGACTGAATCTTCCGCCCTGCCCCGGGTGCAACCTCGTGCTGATCTCCGCCGACACTCTTCGCGCGGACGCGATAGATGGGAATCCCAGTGGCGCAACTCCCAACTTGGCCCGGTTGGCCGCGAAGTCCGTCCGGCTGACTCGGGCCTACACCAATGCCTTTTACACTACGCCCAGCCACATGACGCTCTTCACCTCCCTTTATCCGAATCGACATCATGTTACGGGCAGCGAAATTCATATCACGGGATTTGAACGCACCGACACCGGTACGCCAGCGCTCTCGCCGAGCTACAAAACTATGGCCGAAATTTTACGGGGAGTGGGCTACCGCACGCATTGGTTCGGTCCGCTCTCGCTTAAGCACCTCAGTCTCGAACTCGGTTTCAGTCGAGGTTTTGAGAAACAATCGCCGACCTTGTTCGCGCGACCAGGCCGCTTCATTGAAGGTCAAGAATTTGAGGTGGAAAACTATGGCCGAGAGTTAGCCGCAACGGGCGTTCCCTTCTTCCACTTTCTGCACTCCTACATCACGCACTTGCCGTATTTCACTGCGGGCGAGGACAGTCGTCTCCAGGCCATGTTCGATCGCGATCGACTGCAACGGTTATATTACAAGCGACTCCAGCAGGCGCCACTCCCCATGCCACCCGTGCATGATGCGGATCGCTTTGATGTGTTTCTTCATTCCCTCGGTCAATTCCAACTCCGCCTGATGGAAGGCGCCCGCGAACGGCTTACAGAAAAAACGGAACGCGAGGAGCAGGCCAATCTGCTCAAGCGCGGCTACGCCGTCGCCGTCGAGGAACTCGACCGCCAGCTCGGCGCGCTCTTAGACCGGCTCGAGAAAACGGAACGCACCCTCGTGGTTTTGGTCAGCGACCATGGCGAAGAGATTTTTGAACACGGGCGCGCCAGCCATTCCACTTTCTACGAGCACACGGCTCGCATTCCCATGATGATCCGTCATCCCGACATGAGTGAGGGCAAGACCTATGACGGTCTCGTGAGCCTGGTGGATCTTTTACCCACACTGCTGTCGACGCTTGGGTATCCGATACCGGAGCAGTCGCAGGGGCGCGATCTGAATCAAGGCCCCGCCCCTTTCGCCTTCGGCTTCGCGCTCGGCAGCGCTTTCGCCACCGACGGCGAATGGAAATTGCTTCGCAATGCCCGCGGCCAAGACGAGTTCTACCATCTGCGCTTGGACCCCCAGGAGCAAGACGACTTAGTGAACTCCTGGTGGCCGCCCATTCGCCGCGCGCGCGAACATATGCGAGAGGCCCGGAGCCGCTGGGAAAGGGAGCAGACGTTATGACTGCGACTAAACGCACGCTCCAGCTCTCCATCACCGATTTCGCCTTACCGTCGCCCCGCCTCGGCCATATTGAATCGGAATCGGGATTCGGCGCTCTCCCCATGGTGGGAACGCAGATTCATCAGAATATTCAGGCCGAGCGGCTCAACCAGGGCGGGGCCTACGTCGCCGAAAAATGGGTGGCCCATTCCTTCGAACAAGACCACTACAAAATCACAGTTAGCGGCCGAATGGACGGACTCAGCTTTGGCCCGCCGGTGACGATCGAAGAAATCAAATCCACGTACGCGCCCGAGGGCTTGCTCGAGCGCTTAAAGTCGGACCCTTTACATCCCTTTATCTTGCAGCTGCGCACGTACGGATACTTGCATTGGCTGGCCACCGACAGCGAACCGGAGCTGGTGCTTTTGGTCGTTTGCGCGCGCACTTTGCGCGTGAGCCCACTACCTGTTCCGCTCGAACGGACAAGCTATGAGGAATGGCTGAAGCGTCGCCTCAAAGAGATTGGCGATATCGAAGACGCCTTTACCAAGCTGAAAGCGAAGCGCAGAAAGTCCAGCCCGTCCATGACCTTTCCATTCGCCGATCCGCGCCCCGGCCAACGCGAACTGATGGCCCATGTGAAGGAACGGCTGGGCGATCAGACTCGCGTCCTTTTGCAAGCTCCAACCGGTTTAGGCAAAACCATTGGCGTCCTTTATCCGTCGCTCGAAGAGTCCCTCGCCCGTGGGCAGAAAACGATCTATGTTACCGCTAAAAACTCTCAGCACGGCGTCGCCGAAGACGCGGTGGAACGCCTGCAGGCCACGGGCCTTAAAATCAAGTCGATCACCGTTCATGCCAAAAGCAAGATGTGTCTGAAAGACGAAGTCTTCTGCAGCCCCACCTACTGCGAATATGCGCGGGATTACTACACCAAATTGCAAACCCATGATGTGACCGGAAAGATTTTAAAGAAGAAACGATTGAAGGAATCCACTTTTCGCAAATTCGGACACCAGTATCAGGTCTGCCCCTTTGAACTGCAGCTGGAGTGCGTGCCGCGAGCCGATGTGGTGATCTGCGACTACAACTATGTCTTTTCGCCGCGAAATATTCTCGGTCGGATCGGCTTCAATGGCTACGGCAAATCTGGAAAAGGCAATCTGGTGATCGACGAAGCCCATAACCTCGCCGCTCGCGCCAATGACTACTATTCGGCCGAGCTCTCGCTCGGCGAGATGACTCGACTGATGGAAGGCGCGACCTACTTGCCAGAGCCCCTATGGGACAAAATAAAGGCCCTACGCAATGCCTGCGCCGGCACTGTGCGAGCCCTGGCGGGTGAAAATACTCGGCCGGCGAAGCTCGAAATGAGCGAGCTCGATCTCTCATATCTCGAGGCCCAAGCGCAGGAGCTGCTTCGCGGTTACCTCGAATCCGATTTGGGTTTGAAGACGGGCGATCCGGTTTTGAAGTTCTGCAACCTGATTTCGGACTTCGTGTCCGCTGCTCAGAGCACCGGTCCAGAATTTCTTTTGACCGTAACTCCGCTCGGCGAACAAAGCCGCTTGCGCATCACCTGCTGCGACGCCTCAAAACATCTAGCCGAACGCTATGAGGAATTCGCCAACGTGGTCGCCTTCTCCGCTACGGTTAAGCCCTTCGATTTTCACTTAAAAACCCTGGGGCTTGACCCGCAGTCGGCTTCTACGGCCGAATTTCACTCGCCGTTTCCGCCAGAGAACAGAAAACTCCTGATCATCCCGCAGGTGTCCACAAAAATGCGTGATCGCGGTTCCAACTATGGCAAAATCCGCGAAATTATCGAAAAGGTGGTGCGACTGAAACGGGGAAACTATTTCGTGTTCTTTCCCAGTTTCGATTTTCTGAATGCGGTGGCCTCGCAGATCGATGCGCCGGAGTTCCGCGTTCTGAAGCAAGAGCGGGAAATGCGGCGCAAGCAGATCGAAGAGTACTTAGAAGCTCTGCAAGACCCGGAAACCCCGACATTGATCTTCGCCGTTCAAGGCGGAGTCTTTTCCGAAGGAGTCGACTACCCCGGCGACATGCTGATCGGCGCGCTGATCGTGGGACCGGCTCTTCCGGCCTTCGATTTTGAGCGGGAATGTCTGCGCCAATACTTTGATGCGCAAGGGGGCGAGGGGTTTGACTATGCCTATACTTTCCCGGCCATGACCCGAGTGGTACAGAGCGCGGGACGTGTGATCCGCTCCAGTCGCGATCGCGGACTGATCGTGTTGATGGACCGCCGCTTTCTTTCGGCCAATTACCTTAAAGCTATGCCGGGCGACTGGCTGAGCGAAGGGACCGAGCCCTTGGTGTCCAAGCAGATCCTCGCCGATGTGCAGAAGTTTTGGGAGACTGATGGATCTCCGTGAACAGCCGTTTTTCTTTTTTGACGCACAAACCACCGGCATTCGACCACCGACCGGGCGCCTGATTGATTTCGGCTGGTCGCTCGCCTCGGCTCTCAACTGCGACCTGGCTCCGGTATCGAGTCAGCGTTTTTCTCTGCCGGGAGAGCACCGCTTGTCGCGAAAGGTGACGGAGATCACCGGGTACACCGAGCAGGATCTGGAAGGGCAGCCGACCCCAGAGAGTTGGTGCGCCGGTGTTTTTAAGCCGTGGCTACAGCAGGCGGGGCCGGAGGTCGACGCCGCGCTGATTCACTACGCTCAATTCGAAACCCCGTTTCTCGAACAGCTTCTCGAAAAACTCCCTTTTCCAATTTTGTGCACCCATCAGATCATTCGCCGTCTTTATCCCATGCTTCCGAGTCAAAATATCCGCGCCGTGGCTGGCTTCTTTGGCCATCCGATGCTGGGGCCCAACCGCTCGGGAGAATTCGTTAAGGCGACTCAGGTGATTTGGCGTGGAGCGTGTGATGAGTTAACGAAGCGAGGAGTGACCTCGGTCGAAGACCTAAGGGATTTTCTCGCTCAACCCATCGAAAAAAAACCGCGGGGCTACTCCTACCGGATTTCAACCGCGCAGCGACTTGGCCTTCCCGACCAGCCTGGCATCTATCGTATGTTGGCGAAAAACGGCGAGGTGCTCTATGTCGGCAAAGCGACCTCCTTACGAGACCGGGTGAACAGTTACTTTCGAGGCGTCAAGGGCCGCGAGAAACGCAAATTGGAAATGCTGGCGCAGACCTGGGACCTACAGGTAGAAGTTTGCGGTTCGCCACTTGAAGCCGCCTTGCGCGAAACCGATGAAATCAAACGTCTGAATCCCCGCTATAATGTTTCATTGAAAGCCGGACACCGGCAGCTGTGCTTTTACAGCGTGGACTTCGGGTCCAGCGATATACGCCAAAGCGAGCTCCATCCGATCGGACCGTTTCGGCCCGGAAATTTTATCGATATGGTGCAGGCCCTCTACCGCTCCCTAGGGGCCGAAGAATTCGAACAGATTTTTTATGAGCCGCTCGATCCATCCGTTATGAAGGCCGGCTTCGCCATATTCTTGCAGAATCATGGTTTGCGAATTGAGCAAATCACTTCGATCCGATCTCTGCTCGCTTATGGCGCAAAACTTTTTCGCCACTATGTGGAACCAGAAGAGCTCGAATCTAAAGACAAAGATGAAGATGCGGATGAAGAAGCCGAAAAAGAACTCACGGCTGAAGATCTGGCCGGCAAATTTGAACGGCTCCTCCGCCGCGCCGGAGGTGAACTCCGCCGGGCAAAGCGACTGACGCAGGTTTTGAACTCCGACGTGGAGTTTAAGCACGGGGAAGAATGGCGTCGCCTGGAACTTCGGGATGCCGCGGGCAGATGGCCGTGGGGGACGATTGGAATAGAGGCTTATGATCGAGCCTCCATTCTCTTGTCCGAACTATCCCGCCTCGAACATAAACTCCATAAACTGGCCGACTTGCCTGTTGGCAAGTCGAGCGCACCAAAGAGATAGAGGCCGAATCGCGGGCACCCGGATTCTCTAAGTGAGGATCCGATTGTGAAAGTCCATATAAAGCCAAAGATGGTCGGTCAGAGCTTCAGCTTTTTTCGTGGTGCACCAGGTTTTCCGAAACATTCGGTTCACATTGGCTCTGATCATGGCGCAGGTGTGGTTGAGCGAGAATAAGGGATCGAAAGCAACCTTCTTGAGTTCACCCTGTCCTGTATTAGCGCCGCGGCTCCCTTTGATTGTCGAATGCTGCCAGCTAGTCCCCTTCGTCCACGCGGGATAGCGTGGATTCTGATCGGACTTTAAATGAGCTTGTTCGGCTAGGACGGGAGACAGATTATCAAACAATCGGTTCAAACCCTCGGCTCTTTCATCCGGTCTCGGGCCGTATTTTTGCCGGGAGAGGCTGGCCAAATGTCCTCTGGCAGGCATCGAAGCGACTTGGAAGTTTAAAATCTTTCTCGATTTTTCGCAAACAGCCAGGGCAATACTCAGAGGTTTTAGTTTCGTATGCTCACTTGTTTCCATTTCGTCGAACTGCACTCGTTCAATCGGAGCCTCCAAGTATTTAAGCCAGAAGCGATTTTGTCTAAGTCTGCATTTAATGGCTAGAAACTTGAGCTTTCGAGCAATGGTTTTTCGGTTAAGTTTCAAGGCGAGACTCAGGCGTCTTTGTGAAACGCCCGAGCACAGAAGAAAATAGATCGCATAGTTGAATTGCCGTTTCTTTTGGCCGAATTCGAGTTCATGAGTTGCCCGCGAAATCGTTTTCAGACATGAATTGCAGCGCCAACGTCGGATCCACTTCCGTTCGGATTTTCTGTAAAAGCGGCCATGCCGGACAAGAATTCCGCCGTTCGGACAGCGCGGACACCGAGGATCACTTTTAAGTTCTTTGGCGAGCATTCATTCAAGAAGAGCAAAATCTTAGCCAAAACAAGTTCGTGCGCACGACTTGCCAACAGGCAAGTCGGCCAGTTTTGTCTCATTTTGTTGCTACACTTTGAATGGGGGATTTCCGATGTAACTAGACCAGGAGGATCCATGGCGAAGAAGACCGCAAAAGCTCCCCTTAAGTCCAAAAAGGCCCAACCCAAAGCCAAAGCCAAAAAAGCTCCCGCAAAATCCGGGATGTGGAAGATTTTGGAACAAAAACAGGCGCAGCAGAAACAAATGGAGCAGGCCCGATCCGAGGGCCATCACCAGGGCCAACACGCCCCGGGACACGAGTTTCACGCCCATACCCGCGATCCCCGTTTTGTTAAGTTCGCGGGTCCACGTCGCAAGGCCGGTTAACTCCATCCTAATTTGATACAAAAGTAGGTTTGCACTCAGTGTAACCCGGCTTCCGGGTTACACTTTTTATAGCGGGACGTGCTTCGGACGATTTGTGGTGGGGTATCACTCGTGTCGAAACGCGTTTACACATTTGCGGCCGTCGCAGGCTTACTGCTTGCCTTGTCCTTTTGGCTTTGGCCGGCCTTTCAGTCCAAGGAAACCATAAATAATTCCCCGGCTCCTCGCGCGCCCGCGGGAGTTCCGCGCAAGCTGGATCAAGTCCTGCCCCGCCCGCAGCCCAGCCGCGCCCGAATCCGTCTACCAGAGCCTACCGAATCGGCTCAAGCCGGTGCCGATCGCCAGAGCGACTTTATCTCACGCTATCGAGTGGGTGGACCCAAGGGCGGAATCAGCGTGGCCGATGGTCGCTTTGAACTCCTAAGCCTTCGCGCCGTCCCCGCCGCCCGCTATGTCCCCGACATGGGCCACAAGGTGTCGGAAAAATTGGGCTACGTCATTTTTGCCAGCAGCCGACCGCCGGGAACGGCGGACGACGAAAGCCTTCTTGTCGTAGCCAAGAAATCTAACGGAATGCTTGGGATCGTGACCGGCACCATTATCGTACGACTCAAAGAGGCCGCCTTAGCTCTCGACCTGGCCAACAGTTATAAACTGACCTTGAAATACATCGACGACGACCTGCGCCTCGCCTACTACTCCACCACCGAAGACACCTCGCTCGCCCAAATCGTGGAAATACTGAAACAAGATGACGCTGTTGAAACCGTAAATCTGGAAATCGTAAACTCGAAAAAAAGGTTGTAGACGATGATTCTGCGCACGGCTCTTCTTCTCCTGTTGATGTCTACGCTTGCCGCTTGTAACAAGAACGGATTCAAGGCCCTTAAAGCCGGGAGCCAGGACTCGAGTTCAATTGGCACACCAAACCCACGCGTCAGTTTAACCAATGAATACGGCGTCGCTGACATGAACGGAAACATTCAAGCCTTTCAGGATCTGCAGTTTCGCTTCAAGGTGCCCGGGGCCTCAGGCGGCTCGGCGATTTCGGCTGAAAATCTTCCGTCGTGGCTGAGTATCAACAACGCGAGCGGCGAAATCGCCGGCGTTCCTCCGGCTCCCGAAACCACCAACGAGTTTTCTTTGTCCGTAAACGGGATTGCGTCCGGACCTTACCGAGTTGCGGTCCTTGGCGATCCAATTAAACAGCATCAATGGCACTTAAAGAACACCGGCCAAACTGCCTTTGCCGCGAGCGGCGGAATCGCGGGACATGATATCCATCTCGAGGAGACGATTCGCTCCCGCACTCTCGGTCAGGGCATCAAGGTTGCGGTCTCCGACACGGGAATTCTCGAAAGCCATCTGAGCTTAAAGGACAACGTCATCCCTGGCCGTAACTACCTGAACAACTTCGCTCAAGTTTTGAATTGGAACGGCAGTTCTACCCCCGACATCGCCGCACCCCAGCTCTCGCATGGGACTGGCGTCGCCGGGCTTATCGCTGAGACGGGATGGCTGGGGACTGGCGGACGTGGCGTCGCGCCGATGGCCAAAATCGCTGGATTTCTCTTTGTGCAAGCGCAAGAGCAGTTGGCCATCGCCGGGCTGTTTACCGCGGGCCACGTCGACCAATATCAAGGCGATTTTGATGTTTTCAACTATAGCTGGGGCGATGTGCAGTGCGCGTTGATCGAGTACGATCAGGCTCTTCGCGATCGCTGGCGCTTGACCGTGCAAAACGGACGCGGCGGCAAGGGCTCTGTCATGGTCAAGGCCGCGGGCAATGAATACATCGGCCCGCTCACCGACTGCTATCCTAACGCGCCCGCCACGTCCGCCTACCTCGGCAACGCCAATTTCACGGAGGACACTTCGTCTTCGTATTTGATTACAGTCGGAGCCTTAAGCGCGGATGGAATCTCGTCCAGCTATTCCACACCCGGCGCTAGCCTCTGGATCTCGGCTCCCGGCGGCGAGTACGGATGGAACGCCTCTCCGACAAACCAAGCCGTTCACCTTGAGCCCGCGATCGTGACCACCGACTTCGTCGGCGCCACCCGTGGCAACAAAACTTTTGCCGCCATTCGCAACCTTTTCAACGCTGGAGCTGCCCCGAACGCGAGTTTCACTCACACCGCAACCTTTAATGGCACCTCTAGCGCCGCTCCGATCGTAACGGGCGCCGTGGCCCTCATCCTCTCGGCCAATCCGAACCTCACCTGGCGGGACGTTCGCCATATCATGGCCGTAACCGCGGATCAGATCGACGCCGTCCAGGGGCCCATCAATCATCCGCAAGCCTCGGCCAATCTCACTGGACACGTTTATGAACAGAACTGGATCACCAATGCCGCGGGCTTCAAGTTTCACAACTGGTACGGATTCGGTCGCGTCAATGTCGATCGGGCCGTCGCCATGGCGCGCTCTTACACTTCGGCCCTCGGAACTTTCAAAGAGACGAACACGGGCGCCACCTGGAAGTACGATTCCGGCAATTTAAATAACCTAGCTGTTCCCCCCGCCACGCCCGCCGGCGTCAGCAACGTTCTAACAGTCAGCGAAAACTACAAAGTCGAAACCATCGAGATCCGACTGAGCGCCACCCAGTGCGTTGGTGCTCTGGGAGTAGAACTGACATCGCCATCAGGTACGAAAAGCATTCTGATGAATATCAACAGCGGACTTCTCGACACCGAGATCGATTCCCATATCTTTGTGAGCAACGCCTTTTATGGCGAGAACAGCGCCGGAAACTGGACTTTGAAACTGATTGGGGGCCGCCCGGACTGCACGACGCAATGGCGGAACTGGCAGTTGAACGTTCTTGGACATTGAACCTCGCGAAAAACCTAGACCGCGCGCGACAGAGAGCATAGGACTAGGCGATGCGCCTAAGTGAAGCTCAGTTTTCAAATCGGTTTCTCGCGGAAATACCCGAGCACGAGGTCTACTCTAAAGTACATCCGGAACCCGTGCCGGAGCCGAGACTGTTGGCTTGGTCGGAGGATTTAGCGTACCACTTTGGACTCTCCCATCCCTTGCTGAACGGCGATTCTCCCCCGCGTCCCGGCGCGCCTCGGCCTGACCTCGAAATTCTCGCCGGCAATCGTCTTCCTCAAAACATCACGCCCTACGCCGTTCGCTACGGGGGCCACCAGTTCGGCCGGTGGGCCGGGCAACTTGGTGATGGTCGCGCAATTACGCTGGGCGAACTTGCCGATCGCGACGGCCAAACTTGGGAATTTCAACTCAAAGGCTCGGGTCAAACTCCTTATTCTCGCCGTGGGGATGGCAAAGCTGTGCTGCGGTCCTCGATTCGAGAGTTCGTCGCTAGTGAGGCCATGCACTATTTGCGCGTGCCCACGACGCGCTCCCTTTCTCTTGTCGCCACGGGCGCTCAAGTCTTACGCGATATGTTCTACGACGGAAACCCAAAGTTTGAACCCGGCGCCATCACCTCCCGGCAGGCGCCCACTTTTCTCCGCTTCGGCAACTTCGAGATTCACGCCGCGCAAGACGAGAAAGAGACTCTTAAAAAACTCATTCACTGGACCATCCGCCGGCACTTTCCCCAGATGGATGCCGACTCACCCGATGCGGTCCCGGTTTGGTTTCGCGAGGTTTGCGAGCGCACCGCGCGGCTCATGGTGGAATGGCTGAGAGTCGGATTCGTGCATGGAGTAATGAACACCGACAATATGTCGATCCTCGGTCTGACCATCGACTACGGTCCATTCGGATTTCTCGACAGCTACGAACCGGAGTGGACTCCCAATACCACAGATCTTCCCGGCCGCCGCTACTGTTACGGGCGGCAGGCTTCGATCGCGCTATGGAATTGCGAGCGGCTCGCCGACGCACTTACGGTTTTGTCGCCCGATACGGCCGCTCTCGAGGAAGGCCTTAAGGCGTTCGTTTACACCTATGAGAAGTCTTTCTTAAAAATGATGGCTGGAAAACTGGGACTTAAGGATCTAAAAGGCGACGCCGACTTAAAGCTCCTAGGCGACCTTGATCAAACGTTACAAAGCACCCCGACCGACATGACTCTCTTCTTTCGTGCGCTCAGTCGTGGGGGCGATTTGAGGGAGAACATTTCCCCCGCCCTCTATGAAACTCCCGATCCCGAAAGCGAGGGTCAGATTCGCGAATGGCTCAAGCGCTACGAACACCGCCTGGCACTTGAGAACGTGCTGAAACCGGCGCGTAAGCAAATGATGGAGAATCACAATCCATGGATAATTCCGCGCAACTACATTTTGTTTAACGTCATTCAAAAAGCGGAACAGGGGGATTTAGGCCCTTTAAACGAACTGATGGCGGCGCTGAAGGACCCGTACACAGAAAATCCGAAGTACCAGTACCTGGCCGAAAAGCGCCCCGACTGGGCCAAGACCCAACCGGGAAGTTCGACTCTCTCTTGTAGTTCTTAACGAACGCCGTCGGGGGAATCGCCCGTGTAAGCGTCAAAGTTCAGCGTGGCACCCGGTGGGGCGCTCGCGGCAGGCTTGATATCGGCGGCACTAACGGATGCGGGAGCGCGCACCTGTTGCGGCGGATCGTAGTGAATGGAATTCGGATTGTTGCTGTCGGCTTTGATCGCGGCGTTGACTTTGGCGGCCATGGCGCGAATAGCGGCGTCATCGGCGCTCGCGGTGCGGATCGCAGTTCCAGTTCCTACGTTGGTACCGGTTCCCGGCGGGAGTACCACGGGAGTTGTTCCACCCCCACCATTTAGAAGGCCCGGATTCTGCGCCAAAACTTGGTTGGCAATGGGTAAGACCCCTGGTGCCGCTGCATATGCGGCGGCCGCGCGTTGGCAATTGCCCGATGAGTCCCACATACAAGCATGGATCTTCTCCTGCATTGTGGCTTCTTTTTTCTTATCGTCACAGGCCACATTAAGCAAAGCGGCCAGGGTCAGGGCAGTTGTGAGTGCGATCCGTTTCATAATGGACTCCTCTTCAGCATATAAATGAGCAAGCCACGTTCCACCGCAGAACCAGCTGTATGGATTTCAGCGAATAAATCATGGCCATGGTTCAAGAAACTTGACGGTTCGTCTCAGAATGAGACAGCGGCAATTATTGGAAGCGCTCTGAACCTTGAATATAGTATTTAAAGGCCACGAATAGGCCAAAGAAATTCGAAGCCTCACCCGGCTTCGACGTGAGCGAAAGTGAATAGCGCGCGTCCACAACGAGCGCCAAGCGGTCTCGTGATAAAGGCTCATACTGGAAAGAAAAATCGAAACCATACTCCGTCACATCGCTAGCCGACGTCTTAGGCTGGGCGTTTTGGGCGAAATCGCTTTTTATAATTTGCGACTCACCCATGGCATAACTCGAAAAGAACGCCACCGCGCTCGAGATGTAGGTATTGAACCAGTGCCGGTAGCCCATGGTGATATACATGCGCTTCCCGTACTCGCTCAGCTCTTTGCCGTCCTTCTGAATGGAAAACAGCTGGCGGTTATAAAACGCACCGATTTCAACGCCGCCATTGTGGTCCACGTCCCCTTCCACAATAATGCCTAGGCCACCTTGAGTGGGTGAATCGAAGGAATGATCGCGCAGGTCGGTTTTATACCAAAACGGTCCAATGGCCGCCCGCACGTCACCCTCGCGCGGAACATGAGCCCAAGCGAGAAACGGCAAAGCGAAAACCGAAATCAAGAGCGCACGAAAACTGAAGGAAAAACTCACCTTTTGCACGCTTCTAAAGTAAAGTGTTCCCGGGAATGAGACTACTTTTTTTCTGCATTTTTTTGACCATTTGGGCGGCGCCCTCGTGGGCCGCCGAAGCATCCTTGATCACCGATGAAACTGACTGGGTGGACGAACCCGATGACAGCAGTCGAACGATAAAGGAACACTTCCTCGGCACATCGGCCGATATCGGTCGCCAGGTTGACCGCATGGCCGATGCGATCGACATGCTGCTCGCGGGAAAGCGCTACACCCGACTCGACAATCAATCGAACGCCCGGTTAAGTCAGGTCGTGACCCACTCGGAAGGAGGGAAAACCCGAGCTTCCACCGATTTCAATTTGAATATCCGCTTACCCAATCTTGAAAAGCGCTGGGCGATCCGCTTTACAAGCTACGATGAGGCCGAAGAAAGCCGCGATCTACAACAGCGCCGAGTCCATATTCGCCCGCGACGCCGCGAATACGGAGCCTCTGTCGGATTTTTCCAGAACTTTTACAACGTCAAAACCACGTTCCAGCCGCGCCTTGTTTTGAAAGATCCCCTGGAGATGAGTTATGTGCTGCGTTTCGAAACGACCGCCCGATTCCGAAAGTTCAAAATTATCCCGCGGCTCGAATTGTTTGCCGACGCACTTAAGGGCACAGGCGAATTCGTCAGTTTGGAATTTGTAATTCCATTGACCAAGCGCTGGGAGTTGTCATTTCAAAACGAAGAAGAGTACCGCCAGCGCGGGAACCTTTTCACCACCAACCACGGGATCACCTTCGACTATGCGCTGAGTGAGACTCAGGGAGTTGGACTTTCTTTTATTTGGGGCTCGAGCAGTCGACCCAGCTTTCACCTCGACTCTTTTATGATCGCGCCGAGCTACGCCCAGGAAATTTTTCGCGATCGGCTACGCTACTCGCTGACGCCGTTCCTGCTCTTCGCCAAAACCGACCGGTTTAAGGGCGACGCGGGCGCGACACTGAATGTGGTGGTCACTTTCTAGCGGTCCTGGCCTTCGTCGTACATAACCTGATTTTCAAGCTCGTCCTGGATTCGACGGCGCTCAGCTTCGCCGATTCGCACTTCCTCTTTCAGCTTAAAGGTCCGGGCCCGGGCGTTGTTGATCTCCTGCTGCACAGTGAGTTTGCGCTTACGCAGGTTCGTCAGAGTTTCTTTAATCGCCGCCACCTTTTGGTCCAATAAAACTTTCTCGCTTACGAATTCGGCTTTGGTTTGTTCAAGCTCACGGATGGCGAGATCTTCTTTCTCGATTTCCTCTTTGGCCTGACGCTCAAAAAGCTGGGCCCTATCCTGAGCCGCCGCCGACTCGCGCACGTACTGCATCTGTTGGCGATGCAGCTCTTTGAGCTGATTGCGCTTCGCTTCTCGCTCGGCCTTAAGAGTTTCGTTCGATTTTTTGTTCTTTGCGATTTCCTCGCGATGCTCACTTAGACCGGACTGGATTTTGTCGGTTTCCTCACGAATCTTTTCGAGCTCGGCTTGGAGCGACTCCCCCTCGGTATTGAGGGTGTTTAATTCCTCTTCCGCCTTTTTAAGCTCCTCCGCTGCCTTATCGCGTTTGGTAATGGAGAGATCGCGAACTTTGCGAACCTTATCGAACTTCTTATCGTTCTCCGAACGCTTTTGCGCGACCTTGCGTTTGGTGTCCTTTAAAATTCCGTTGATCGCTTCGGATTCGGCGCGAATCTCTTCGACATCCGTGGCTTCATCGGCCAAGTCTTGCGCGGCCGGATGCCCCATATAAAGCAACAGGTTCATTAAGATCAAGATGCGACTGACAGACCCCATGGATGATCTCCCTCGACTACTTTTCGACGGTCCAGGCACAGGAATTTAGAGATAATATCAGAGACTTAGACGCGAATATAAAGGGAAGCCGCGAGGGTTTTTCTCATCCTGATTCACTAAAAGTTCGCCACCGACCACCGGGACTCAGATGTCCTTTTGGCCCATTTGCTTGTTCAGCTTTTGATAAAGTCCCGCGAGCATCGCCTCCCGGTCCCCGGGCGCGAAGGGTCGCCCACCCCGGAGTTCCTTAATCAAGGCCGTGTCAATTTCGAGCAGAAAACGCGACGGCGCCACCGGGCGCATTTGTCCATAGCGTTTTCTTTGCTCAACCCGGGTCATGATCAAGTGCTTCTGCGCGCGGGTCACGCCCACATAAAACAGCCGTCGCTCTTCGTCTGTGTTCTGCCCTAATCGTGCGTGCGGAAGCAGGTCCTCTTCCAATCCGAGTAGAAACACCAGAGGAAATTCCAGACCCTTACACGCATGCAAGGTCATCATTTGCACCTCGTTGGCATCGGGATCATCCTGATCCTCCAGCGAGTCCCGCAATTCCATCCGTTCGATAAATTTTTCGACCGTCGCCAGACTGCGGCCCTCTTTTGCGAACATTCCATCCATGATCCGCCCGATAATATTCACACACAGCCAGCGGCTGTCGGCGGATTTGGCGTCACGGTAGCTCTGGTTCACATACTCGCGATACTTGATGCGGCGAAGCTCATGGTCGAGAACCGCCTCCGCGCTCGGAGATCCACCGGAAAGCTGGGCCTTCAGTCCGCGCAAAAACTCGAACAGTGATAAAATACCCTCGCTCGCCTTCTCATTTGGGTTGGCCTTGGCCCACTCCGACGCCTTGGCGAAAAAACTGGCGCTACCGGGAAGCCCTTCAATCGCCTCCAAAGTTTTGTCACCCACGCCACGGGCCGGAAGATTGATGATTCGGCGAAACGAAATCTCATTGGGAGAGATCGCCGAGCGGATAAAGGCCATAACATCCTTGGCCTCCTTGCGATCGAACAGCGCTGTTCCCCCACTCAATTTGTAGGGAACCTGAGAGCGCCTTAGCCCGCCTTCCATCAGACCGCCTTGGGAGTTGGACCGATAGAGAATGGCGATGTCCTTGTACCGATAGCCCTTCTTTTGAAACTCCATCACTTCGCGCACCACCTGATCCACCTCGGCCTCTTCGTTCTCATAAACGAAAAGTTCGGGCAACTCTCCCTTGTTGTTCAGGCTTGGCTTCAGCACTTTATCGTGACGGGTCTCACTGTTGGCGATAATCGAATTGGCCAAATTTAAAATGGAGGACGTGGACCGGTAGTTTCGCTCCAAGCGAATGACGTGGCAATCCTTGTAGCGCTTGGGAAATCCCAAAATATTTTGAATTTCAGCGCCTCGCCAACCATATATGGACTGATCATCGTCGCCCACCACGGCGAGATTGCGATGTCCGCCGCTGAGTTCATCGACAAACAGCATCTGCGTGTGGTTCGTGTCCTGAAACTCGTCGACCATCATAAAATCGAACCGTCTTTGCATTTTTTGCCGCAGTTCCTCGCTCTCGCGCATCATCTGCAAGGGTCGCAATAATAGTTCCTCAAAATCGACCACGCCCAGACCCCGTAGCTTCCGCATATACTTCGGCGCCAAGACAACGCTCGCCGCGCTTTCGGGCGAGTTGTCAAAGCTATCGTCGCGGCCTTTCGTGCGGATATGGTGAATACACGCCATCAAAACGTCCAAGTTCATGCGCGCTTTTTCGTAGTCACTGTGATCGCGTAACAAATCCTTTAAAACCGCTTGAGCGTCGCCCTGATCGATTACGCCAAAACCTTTGGGAAGGTCGGCGGCGACATGATGCTCCTTCAAAAACCGCAAACCAAAACCATGAAAGGTTCCGGCCCAAACTTTGGCCGCCACTTTCTCGCCCAGCTTCTTCGCCACTCGGTGCTTCAGCTCCCGCGCGGCCTTGTTGGTGAAGGTCAAAACACAGACGCGCTCAGGCGTCGTGCGCCCCTCCGCGATCAAGCGGCCGGTGCGCGAAACCAGCACGGTCGTCTTGCCCGATCCGGCTCCCGCCAAAATCAAAAGCGGCCCCTCATTGTGAGCGACCGCCTGCTGCTGCTCCGGATTTAAACCTTGAAACCATGTGCTCATTTGAGCCCACTTTAAGGGGCGGACCCCTCACGAGCCAAGGGAGATGAATTCAATTGCCCGCACGCGGCGAGGATCTCATCGCCTTTGGTGGTGCGGATCGTGGTGGGAATATGAAAACCATCCAGCACGTTCTTAAACTGAGCAATGCGCCCATCCGGAGAGCGACGGTACACGGCACCAGGAAACGGATTAAAAGGAATGAGATTGATAAAGGCTTTACGTCCTTTCAACATCCGCCCGAGAGCCCGCGCATCGTGATCGGAATCATTAAAGCCGTCGATCATCACATACTCGTAGGTGACAAAGCGTCGATCCCCTCGGGGAATGGCATCCGCTAGCTCGATCACTTTCTCAAAATCGAATTTCTTATTAATCGGCACCAGTTCATTGCGCCGCTCGCGATCGGTCGCATGCAAAGAAAGAGCAATATTGACAGTCGGCATCTCTTTTTGCCACCGCTCCAACCCCGGCAAATAACCGGCTGTGCTGATGGTGATCTTATAGTCGGCGAAGCTCAGTCCATGGCGGGAAAGAAAGATCTCAGCCGACCTCTTGACGTTATCAAAATTGTGCAGCGGCTCCCCCTGCCCCATGTATACGATATTCAGGATGCGGTGATCGTCGGGGCGGTTTTCACTTAACCAACGTTTGGCCTCAACTAACTGACCAACGATTTCCTCCGCGCCCAAGTGCCGCTTAAAGCCCTGTTTACCAGTAAAGCAAAAAGCGCAATTCATGGCGCAGCCAACCTGGCTGGAAAGACAAATGGTGTATTTGCCACGGAACGGAATCAGCACCGTTTCCACCCGGCCACCATCGTGAAGTTTGAACAGAAACTTCACCGTCTTGTCCGCCGACAGCTCCACTCTTTCGATAGTGGGCACATCCAGGCTCACACCAGACATAAAGAGCTTCGTTTTTTTAGAAATGTTGTTATGCCGGCATTCTTCGCGTTGATTTTTCTTGTAATGCCAATTGAACAAATAGCTCGCGCTATCGCAGGCGGCCTGCAATTCATCGAAGCTCAACTGGTAGAACGACTGTAAAATAAATCCTCTCCCGGCGACCGTGCGGGGCGACCGTACTTGCAATAAGAGAGTCCAAGGAGCAGGTCAATGCTGAAAGTACTTTTCGCCCCAATTCACTTCGATCGCACGGGTATTTTAAGATAGCTCGATCCGTTGCTCTCCGGTTCTGGCAGGCGGCCGGCCCCGATATTGATCTGAACGCTCGGCAGGAGCAACCGGGGAGCCGCAAGCTGCCGGTCCCGCGCGACCCGCATTTCCACAAAATCTTTTCGCGTCGTCTGAGCGTTGAGCTGGATATTCATTTTCTTTTGCTCGCCGATTGTGGATTCGAACTCCACGGGCCGGCCCTCCGGCTGATAATCGTGTCCGGTAAAGACCCGGGTGTCGTCGGGAAGGGCATAAAGCTTTTCAGAAACAGATGTATAAAGCTGATCCGCGCTTCCCGCCGGAAAATCGCAGCGACCAGTTCCAAAATCGGGCATAAACAAGGCATCTCCGGTAAAAACGGCATCGCCGATCCGATAGCTGGAACAGGCCGGCGTATGCCCCGGAGTATAAAGAGTTTCTATTTTTAATGTCCCGGCCATAAGGGGGCGGCCTTCCTCAAGAAGAAGGTCGAACTGGCTTCCGTCGGTTTTGAAATCGGGGTGGAGATTGAATACCTTTTTAAAAACACCTTGAACTTCACGAATATTGGCCCCGATTCCGATTTTCGCCTCCGGAAACGTCCGCTTTAGCACTTGAGCGCCCGTCACATGGTCGGCGTGAGCGTGGGTCTCCAGAATGTGGTGAACCTTGAGTTTGTGTTCGTTCACAAATTCAATCACGCGCTCGGTCGATGTCGTGGTCAGGGTTGAGCCCGCCGGATCGTAATCCCAAACGGGATCAATTATGATCGCATCTTTGGTTTTCCAGTCATAAACCACATAGGTTAATGTCCAGGTGGCTTTATCAAAAAATTCTTTTACGGCTGGCTTCATCGTGCACCTCACTTCTCAATATCATTATAGTTCCGGATCAGTTCGATGCTGATGTGCCAGAACATAGTTCACAGATTGCGCAAAGCACAATTGAAAATACATAGGCGCCATGGCAGTTTAACAAGGTGTTTAAAGACTATAAAGAGATCTGGAGCGAGGCTCAAACCCTCACATTTCGTCGCGGAGAGCCGGTCTATCGCGAGGGCGAATCTCCACGAGGGATTTATCTCGTAGACAAGGGCTTAATCGGCTTGGTCTTGCTGGGCGCAACGTCAGGCAAGGAGCACCTTTTGCGCTTTTTTCGCGAAGGCCAGTTTTTTGGCCACCGGGCCCTATTCGCCACTGAGGGCTACCACGGTACGGCCACGGCCCTCGAACCGACTACGGTTCAATTGATCCCACGGCAGGCGGTGATGAATACGCTGGAACGCCATCCCGGTCTTTATAAAGAAATCGTGCAGACCCTGGCGCGGGAGTTGCGACGCTGTGAGCAGCAACATGTCATGATCCTCGAAAATCAGATTCTGCCGCGCACAGCTCAGGCGCTGGTTTATCTTAAGGAGCTGCACCCGGACCATAAATGGACCCGCCAGGAGATCGCGAATTTTACCGCCAGCACCACATCGACGATTATTAAGGCCTTGGCGGAACTGGAAGCAATAGGCCTAATTCGCCAAGACGGTCGCGATATTGAAATCTTAAATCGGGAGGGCCTCATCGCTCTCCAGGATCACGACACCCTTCACAATTAATCAAATTGTGTGCTGGCACATCTCCCGCAAACGGCGATTTATGTCAGACTCACTTAAGGAGAGAGAAAATGAATCAGGATTGGATAATGGCGTTATTCGGCGGCGGTTTGATCGGGATCGCGGTTTCGCTCATGCTGCTGTGGAACGGGCGGGTGACCGGAATTAGTGGAATTATCAACGGCACCCTGACTCCGCAAAAAGGCGACACGGCCTGGCGCCTTTACTTTATCGGTGGCCTTGTCCTTGGTGGATTGGCCTTAAGCGCCGTTTACGCCGACACATTTTCTGGGGCACTCGACGGCGAGATCTGGACTGTTATCCCGGCGGGGCTTCTCGTTGGATTCGGCACGATTTTAGGAAGTGGTTGCACCAGCGGGCATGGAGTTTGCGGAATTAGCCGGATGTCCCCTCGATCTCTCGTCGCCACCGTGATCTTTATGGCTGCTGGCATCGCCACGGTCACAATTCTACGCCAACTGGGGGGCTTATGAAGCAGAGGTATATGAAGAACAAGCTCGCCGCCCTGGGCGTCGGTTTTATTTTCGCCATCGGCCTGGGCCTATCGGGAATGACTCAGCCGCGAAAAGTAGTGGGCTTTCTCGATCTTTTTGGCGCCTGGGATCCCACACTTATTTTTGTGATGATCGGAGCGATTGCGGTTCATTTTTTAACCTACAGGTGGATCCGCAAGAAGGACGCCCCGTGGTTCTCAGAAAGCTGGCACGTCCCAACCAAAAAAGAAATTACTCCGGCCCTGATTTTCGGCTCGGTCCTTTTTGGAATGGGTTGGGGTTTGGCCGGCTATTGCCCCGGTCCCGCCATCACTTCGCTCGCCAGTTTGGATTCGCGGCCGGCTCTCTTTGTGGCGAGTATGCTGGCGGGAATGTTTCTGTTCAAACTGGCTGATAAAAAAATGAAATTCCAAAAGTAACTGGAGTAAATATGGTCTGGCTCGGGTATCTCGCCTCGATTGTTATGGGAGTTTCTCTGGGCCTGATCGGGGGTGGCGGCTCCATCTTGACCGTTCCCATCCTCTACTACCTCTTCGGACAGGATTCGATCACAGCCACGACCAATTCCCTCTTTGTGGTTGGAAGCACGGCGTTGGTGGGAGCCGTGACCCATGCCCGTAACGGGAATATCGACTATAAGACCGGAGTTCTTTTCGCCCTGCCCAGTTTTCTCGCCGTTTACCTCGTTCGCCATTTTCTGCTTCCCGCACTTCCCGATACCTTGTTTTCCGTGGCCGGTTTCACCATGACCAAAGGCCTCCTCGTGATGCTCGCCTTCGCGGTCATTATGCTGCTCGCAGCGCAGGCGATGATTCGGCGGTCGCCCACGGTCGCAAGCCCCGGACGCGCTCAACTGGTTTCTGTGGCCACAAAAGGATTTCTGGTGGGGGCAACCACCGGGTTTGTCGGCGCCGGTGGCGGTTTTCTGATTATACCGGCCCTGGTCCTGCTACTCGGTCTGCCGATGAAACTCGCCATCGGCACTTCACTCGCCATTATCGCCGCCAATTCCCTATTCGGATTTGCTGTCAGCGCTCCCGTGAACGCCAGCGACTGGGGTCTGCTGCTCACCATCACCGCGCTTGGATCTGGCGGAATCTTCGTAGGCCATGCTCTTTCGAGCCAGGTGTCAGAGTCGACTTTAAAAAAGGGCTTTGGCTACTTTGTCTTGATACTCGGTTCGCTTATTTTCTTGGATCAGATTCGTTCACTCTGACGCCTGAATCAGAATCTGACGGATCGTAAGATCAAATTTGGATTTGGTGTCATCCCCATCCACACTCAACCACAAAGCCGCGACTTCGAGAGGTGCCTCCAACTTAAACTCGGCTTCAAATGCACCTTCGCCGACCAGGGAATGAAAAACATTTTCCAACATCAAATCGGACTTGGGATGCTCGCGCTTCTTTCCCACCAACTCAGGTCGGTTGGTCAGATTGAAAAAATAGATTTTATCTAAACCTGTTTTGGGCGGAGCCAAGGCGAATAGCTTTTTAATCCAATCAGCGGCAAAGACGCGTTTAACTGCATTCAAGGTTCGCTCGCCGACCGCCACAAGCCCGATGCGCAGAACCGAGTCCTCGTCAAAGGCTCCAGTCTCGACTTTCTTAAGCCCCTTCAGTTCGCCCTTCACCTTAAAAGAACTCACCTTGAGCGGAGCCTCGAGCTTTTGCACTAAAGGACCGGCGGATTGATCCACCGAAACGCGCATTTCCCCGTCATTAAACTGAACGTGGTTCTTAGGAATTTTGCTAAAAGACAGAGATACCCATTTTTCCTGGGTTAAAGGAAGTTCAGCGCTCCAGGCCAGATTGAAAAGTAGAATCCACAACATGGAAATCATTCTGATCGGGAATATTCTGTGGTTCAATGGTTTTTAAATGAAGAACTGCAATTTTGTCCTTTTCGCTTTTCTAACCTCCACACTGAATTGCGCGGCCATGTCTTATCCTAGAACGGATCACTTTAACGGCGAAAAATTTTTTAACCCTGAGCACGAAAGCAACAAGGGTTTTGGTTCCTTTTTAAAATGGCAGCTGAGCGGCGGCAAAGTGCCGTGGCCCAAGACTCGAGAGAACAAAGTCGCTCCCCGCATCCCTGAAACTGTGGCAGAGGGAAAGCTGGCCAATACGTTTATCAATCACGCCACTCACCTGCTTCAATTTCCCGAAGCCCATGTGCTGACCGATCCTGTCTTTTCGGTGCGCACCAGCCCCGTGCAATGGGCCGGCCCCAAACGCGTTCGTGAGCCGGGGGTAGCTCTTACGGCTTTGCCGAAAATCCACGTTGTTGTGATCAGCCATAATCACTACGACCATATGGACTCCGGATCCATTCGGAGTCTGACTGACGCCCACGATCCGCTTTTTCTTGTACCACTCGGCAACGCCAAGGCTTTAAAAAACTTCGGTGCCCGCAATGTCGTCGAACTCGATTGGTGGCAAGACCATCAGGCTCACGGGCTCAAGATCACCCTTGTTCCGGCTCTGCATTGGTCGGCACGGGGTATGTTCGACCGCAACAAGACTCTATGGGGTGGTTTCGTGATCCAAAACGCGAAGCACAAAGTATTTTTTGCCGGCGACACCGGCTATCACACGCACTTCACAAAGATCCGCGAACGCCTGGGTATAATGGATTTAAGCCTTCTTCCCATTGGGGCCTATGAACCCCGCTGGTTTATGAAAGATCATCATATGAATCCGGAAGAGGCCGTTCAGGCCCACCTGGATCTGGGCTCCAAGCTGAGCCAAGGCACTCACTTCGGCACCTTTCCCCTGACCGACGAGGGGATTGACGATCCAGTCCAGGCTCTGGTCATAGCCCGCGAGAAGTTAAAAGTCGCGGCCGACCGTTTTCTCGCACCCGATAACGGGGAAACACTACTTCTTGAATAGGCCTTGAACATCATCCAGAATCACGACGGAGGCCGGAAACACGAACGCGGTTAATATCGAACCCGCAAAAATTCCCCAGCCCAGAGCCATTGCGATCGGCACAACGAACATATCCAGACCACCCCAGCCATAGGCGGTGGGCAGAATCCCGACCACAGTCGTGATCGAAGTCAAAAAGATCGGACGCACGCGGTCTTTTGCGCCCTCAAGCACACTCTGCATTTGGTCCATGCCCTCGGCTCGCCGCTGATTAATAAAATCGATAAAGACGATCGCATTATTCACGATAATCCCCGCGAGCGCGATCACGCCCAGCATACCCATAAAACTGATCGGCAACTGGTGCACGAAAAATACCCAGATCACCGAGGTCAGTCCGAGCGGAATGGTCAGAAGAACTAGGAATGGTTGCATCAAACTCTTCATGGTCAAAACAAGAATCAAAAATATTCCAAGCAGGGCCAGCATAAAGGCGCGACCCAGAGATTGAAAACTCTCGATCGTGTCCTCGTCCTCGCCACCGAACGCGACGGTTACGGCAGGAAACTTCTTTTTAAACTCAGGAATGAGCTCGCGGATCTTGCCATTGGCTTCGAGCGCCGATGTTTTCTTCACATCGACGTCGCCGGTGACCCTCACCTCGCGCTGATTGTCCTCATGTTGAAATAAAAGCGGCGCGCGCTGACGCTCCACGCGGGTGATTTGCGAAAGCGGAATCAGCGCCCCTTGTGGGTTCGGTACGGCAATCGCCTTGATGGCCTCCGCGCTTTCCCGGTAGTCGCGGGGGAACGACACACGAATGGCCCGTTCTTCGTCGAGCGAGCGAACCTTGGTGGCCTCGATGCCCTCAAAAGCGGCGCGCACCGAATTGCCGATTACATCCACGTTCAGTCCGGCCGACCGGGCCTGACGATCGTCCACAATCAAGCGCAGCTCATCCTTGCCCAAGAGATAGCTGTTCGACACGTCCATCACACCGTCCATCTGAGCCAAAATCTTTTCCAGCTCGGTTACGGCGGGTAGGATTTCTTCATAGGTTTTACCGCGCACGCCCAGTGAAATCGGTTTGCCGGTCGGTGGCCCGGGATTGATTCGGGCGAAAAGCAGCTTATCGAACTCGGGCGGTTTACCCACCTTCGCACGCAGATCCGCGATAATCTCCTCGGCTTTGCGCTTGCGTTCCATTTCCGGCGTTAGATACACCACGATTTGGCCAAACTCAGGGCCGCGGCGAGTATTGGGGTCATTCACATCTTGTTGCACCAGACCCACCGTGGTCGTGAAATTCATCATCTCGGTCTTGTCGAGCGCGGCGACCTTTTTCTCAATGGCTTCGAGTGCCAGCGCATGATTGTGCAAAGACGTACCCGGAGGCGCCTCGGTGCGGATAAAAAAGACTTCAATTCCATCGGGCGGAAACAAGACCACCCGCATGGAACTGGCCGCGAAGAAGATCGAAAAGCCGACAAAGCCCAACACGGACGACATGACCAGATAACGGCGGCGGATCGAAACGGCGAGGAATTTTAAATACAGCGGAACGATTCTCGCATCCCAAAAAGAACGCGTGGTCCCGAGAAAGCGCTCCATGATATTCGGTCTCTTGGCAGCGGCCTGGGCCTGCGTCACTTCCTTGGATTTAATCCAATGGGCCACATGCGAAGGGAGAATAAAGAACGTTTCGAACAGACTCACCATCAGGGCCAGCAACACCGCAATCGGAATGAAAACAATAAACTTGCCAAAGATGCCCGACATAAATGCCATAGGCAAAAAGGCCATGGAGGTCGTGAGAACAGAGGCCGTGAGGGGGCCAATAATCTGCATGGTCCCTTCGACTGCGGCCTTAATCGGCGTCCAACCCTTCTCAACCAGCCGGACGGCATTCTCGGTTACGACAATGGAGTCGTCGACCAGAATTCCCGAAACTATGATCAAACCGATCATAGAGATAAGGTTAATCGAGTACCCGAAGTAGTGCATAAGTAGAATTGTACCGAGAAACGCAAAGGGCTCGCCTAATGCAATCAGAAGTGAAAACCTAAAAGGGATTAAGAGTGGCAGACACCCCAATACCAGCAAAAGCCCGATGGCCAGGTTGCTCGTCAAAATTCCCAGTCGACGGCGGATGTACATGGAAAAGTCGTCGATATAAGCGATTTCGATTTGTTCCCGAGCCAGCTGCGGCTTGAGCTGCTCCATGCGATCGCGAACGAGATCCACCATATCGATGGCGTCGGCATTTTCTTTTTTAAGCACGGTTAGATTGAGACTGGACTTGCCGTCGGTGCGGGTCAGGATTCGCGCTCGCTCAAGGCCTTCCGTGACCTTGGCCACGGCCTTAACCGTGATCGGTTGGCCCAGATCGTTGGCCCGCACCACTGTGTTCTCGATGTCCTTTATGTTTCTCAGCTCACCGACCGTGCGCACGAATTTCTCGCGGGTCTTAAGGTCTCCGTCCCTCGCTTCAATGCTGCCGCCTGGTACATTTAGATTTTGACGCTTTAAGGACAGAATCACTTCATCCAGCGTCACGCGTTCGCGCGCCAGCTTGATCGGATCGGCCTCTACATGAAATTCCCGGTCCCGCTTTCCGCGGATGACGACCTTGGCCACCCCTTTTAGCGATTCGATTTCCTTCTCGATCGATTCGCCGATGGTGAGAAGACGGTCGTCAGCCACTGGGCCCGCCAGCGAAATTTCAATAATAGGCTCACGCTTACTTTCAACGGTAATCACCTTTGGTTTTTCTGCGTCTTTTGGATAATCCTCTAAACTGTCGATTACATCTTCGACGTCCGATTTGCCCTTGGCCTCGGTCGTCTGGTCCGGATCAAGGGTAATGATGATCGTCGACTGATTTTCGACCGAAACCGACTGCACTTTCTTGATCCCATCGACCTCCTTCAGGTCTTGCTCGATGGGATTAGTCACCAGCTTTTCGACATCCTCCGGAGTGGCTCCAGGAAAGATCGAAACTACGGACAGAATGTCGAATTTAATATTAGGAAAGGCCTCGCGTTTAATCTGAAAGGCGGCTGCTATGCCCACCCCGATCACGAACACGGTCAATAGGTTGCCGAACAGGTGATTGCGTACGAAAAATTCAATCCATCCGCGCATGATGCCTCTCGCTGTAGAGGTTTAAAGTGTAGCACTAGAGATTTCGCAAGAGTAAAGGAAAAGGCCGATTACTGCCAAACTTTTAGATAGTCTCAATGAAACATTCGAATTCGAATCGCGAACTTTCAAACCATTCCGCGTTTATTTGCAGGCCGCTGGATTATCTTCGTGAGACGCAAGAAAGCGTTAAACTGGGTGACATGAGGAAGATATTATCAAAAAACACGTTAATTGGTCTTCTCTTGTTCTCGAATCTTGCGTTT
>JALHOQ010000011.1 GCA_022842925.1 Bdellovibrionales bacterium | reverse complement strand
GGACGCTCCACGGTTGGGATATCAACGCGGTCCGCGTTTTTATGGGCACACTCTTTTTGGTCGACGGGCTTTATATGATTTTCTTTCACGAAAATCTGGAACATCTCTCCAGCATGGTGCGCAAAGGCGATCTGGATCTCTATTTGGTTAAGCCGATCAACTCCCAGTTTATGATTTCGTGCCGAAAGGTGTCTTCGTTCTACTTCGTCAATCTCGCCTTGGTGCTGACCTATCTTTCGTGGGGCTTGAGTCGGTTACCGAATCCGATTGGCTGGGCGCAGGTTGTGGGATTCGCCGTGATGGTGGTTTGCGGACTTCTGATTTACTACAGCATGCGCCTGCTCTTCGGTATGCTCGCGATCATTTTACATGAAGCGGGCAATATTCAATTTGTTTGGTACAACCTGTTCCGCTTGGGAACCCGTCCGGATATTCTTTATCCCCCGTATTTGCGAATGATCATTATGACGGCGGTCCCCGTGGCTTTTATCGCGAGCGCTCCCTCGAAGATACTGGTGGAAGGACTCAACGGTCCGCTTCTTCTTCACGCCGTGGTGCTCGCGTCTTGCCTTTTTACTCTCACGGCCTTTTTATGGAAGCGAGTTCTGCGCCAGTATGCTTCGGCCAGCAGCTAGCCCGGCATTTGGTTTGCTTTGTTTATATGAAAACGAATGGGTAGGTGAAAAATGGGAAATAATGTCACATCCGGCTCTCAGAGCGGGCAAAAATGGCTCTTTGCCATCGATCCCTTTTCCGACCTCGATATCAAACGAGTGATCGACTTTGCTAAGGCCTCGGCCGGGCAAGTGAAAGCCCACCTCCGCGGAGTTTATATCCTGGCTCCGGAAAGTTTGAATTGGACGGGAGAGTTCTCGGGTCCGTGGCTGGACCGCTATTTGCCATTCGCGCGCGAAAAGGCGAAGGAAGTAGGCCAGAAGTACTCGGTCGAAATCGACGTCGTGGCCTGTAGTGAGTCGGGTTTAAGGCCGTCAGTGAAAGCGCTCGAGACGCACGCGAAGAACCAGGGCGCCGATTTAATTCTTCTCTCCACTCACGCCCGCTCTGGCATTGAACGTTGGACCCTCGGGAGCTATGCCGAAACTTTGATTCTGTCTTCGAGCATTCCCGTAATGGTGATCAACCCGCAGCATGAGCTGCCGAAGAACGTGAACAACATTTTGGTTCCCACGGATCTCAGTGAAGAAAGCGAACGCTTTATCATGGCAGTGGGCACCTTCGCGAAGGGTGCCGGCGCCGGGTTAACTTTGTTTTATAAGCAACCCGATCCGCTCGATCCCATGATTCAGCAAGGCGTGTACGCGGTCGGTGGCGGTTGGGTCAGCGTGCAGAGCTATCTCGACAGCGAGTTGGGCGAGCGGCGTAAGCAGCTCGAACGCCTGCAGACGACTTTGGGCGCGGCCGGTGTGCGAGCCGAAATTTCTCTCTCGGCCTCCAATGGTTCACTGATCGAAGCCATTAACAAGTGCGCCGCCGACAAAAAAGCCGACGTGATCGCGTTGCTCACGCACTCAGGCCCCTTAGAGGCCGCCGTGCTCGGCAGTGTGGCGCGCGGGCTGGTTCGCTCGTCGCATGTCCCGGTTTATATTCGGCGCTAGTTAAACGCGGCCGACCAGGTACTCAAAATGTAAGTCCCGGAACCGCCCGTCGAGATCTGACCGCGACCGACGGGTTCGTTGGTGTCGATCACATCGTTGCCATTCAGGTCGACAAAGGCGCAAACCTCATAGGTTCCCGGATTCAAAACATCCTGCTGCCCGCCCGTGCTATTGATCCAATCGCTGACTCGTCCGGTGAGATAGGCGCCGGCCTGGGAGCTCACGACACTACCGGAGACTGTAAAAAGAAGCTGCCGCTGTGAAGAGTCGAGGGTAGCTAAGGTGTCATCGCAGTCACCGGCCGTGAGTGTTTGAATTAGGCCCACCCATGCGGTCTTGCCATTTTGTGAACAGCCGGCAACGGCGGCCGTTGCGCATTGGAGCTGTACGGTCGGAATAAAATTTCCGCCGCTATCGCCGCCACCGCTACAAGCGGTGAACATGAACACAGCCGTTAGAAGGGTAAACCGCAAACACATAGTTCAAATTCTAACATAGGGGAATTACAGTCGAAAGCCGAAATAGGCCCGAACCATCCATTGGTTCACCGCAATTTCCATTTCGCCGGTCTTATAGTCGGTCTGATCGCCCGAGGCGAAGAGGCCTGAGTAATAGTCGTCGCCATTGTATCCTAACGAGACAATCAGATCGCCCTTTTTGGCCGGGGCCCAGGTCGAGTCCGAGAAGTCAGTGCCTTTGATTTTCATATACTGACGTCCGAAGCCGAACTGCCCTGAAAGAGCGGCGAAGTATTTTTTAGCCAACACGAATGTGTAACCGTAACCGGCTTTAACCGTGAAAGATTGAAAGCGGCCTTCGGTGATATGCTGGTGTTGCCCGAAAGGGCCTTGCACATTGGTGGGAATGATTTGGTCTTGGTCTTCAAACAAAGTTTCCGAAGCGGCCGCCCCAATCAGGAAGCTGCCACCTGATTTCTCTTGCCGCTCGGTTTGGTCGTAGGCGGCCACGAGCGAGAAATCATCGGGGTTAATAATCCAGGTGAAGTTGACGCCGATGTTTTGTGAAATCAGCTCGGGCTTTTGATAAAAAGGGTCGCCTTCATTCCAGCTCGGATTGACTTCGCGTGAGTCCTCGATAAAAAAACCCTTGAAGCGGGCGTAATTCAATTTCACATGAAACTGTTTGAACGCGAAATTTAACCGCCAATCCTCATATTCCGTTCCGCCTTTTTGTAGCTTGTCTTCTTCCTTCTGCGGATTGCGAAAGCCCCAGGTCACGCCGATCAAGTCCTGCAAGCTCACACCGACGCTAAACAAGGTATCGACATTTGGGCAAGAGATACGCCGTTCCTTTTAACGACAAGGCGAATCGCGAAAAGGAACGGCGTACCTTAGAATTCATAGTTGAAGCTCACGCTCAGGCGGTTTTTTTGGCCTCGGTGCGGGGGGACTTCGTGGCGGACCCAACTTTCAAACAGAACAAATTCAGCGGCTTTCGGTTGAATGAGCAAATAATTCTGTTCGTTGGCGGGCGCGGTGGGTTTGCGCGGAGGACTGTTCATCAAAAACGACAGCCGCGGGTCTTCGACTTTGAAAGGACTCGAGTGGGCGGGCACGTCCACATAGTAGACCCCGCTTAAAACACTGAGCGGATGGGAGTGCAAAGTATGATAGGTGGCATGGCCCATAGAGTTGGCCCAGCAGGTCGTCATTTCGAGTTTGCGCCCGAGCAAATCCCAATTCAGTTTGCGCACGAATTTTTTGACGTGCGAGCGAAGGCGCTGCTCGAGCTCGCCGAAGTAGGGTGAGGTTTGGTTCAGCTTAGTCATCGAACCGTAACTGGAGTAGCCACCAATATAATTCCGTTTGCTCCAGGTCTGACCGGCCTTATCGATTTGGGCCAAGACCTGGATTTCTTTATTCAGCTGTTTATTGAGCTTGCGCCCCGCCGCGCCCAGCGAGCCCGTGTAGATATAGGTTGGAAAAACCAGTTTCACGCTCATACAAACCTCAATTGTAGTTGAAAAAGTCGCTGACTCGCAATCGCGCTTCGTTGTTTTCGAGCGCGGGATAGTTGATCTTGCGCGCGGCTTCAGACACTTGTGGCGGAAGCTGCCACACGCCAAAGAGTTCGTCGCAAAAGCGGTCGAGTGCGGCCACGCTTTTATCGGGCATCGCTTCGAGGACGATGGCCTTCAGATATTTCATCAGGTGGAGTGGATGGCTATTCATGTCGGCCATTAGGTATTCGAATTCTACGGCGAAACCACGATCCCGGCTCAGCTCCGTAAAAACTCCCGCTTCAAGCGCCTCTTGCAGCAGATTAAAAAAGCGCTTTTGCCCAGGGAAAGACCGATCGCCAAAAAATTTGTGCGCGTGTTCAAGATCATGCAGCAGGAATTCAAAAGGTCCGGCGTGCCGTCCGATCGGGCCGTTGTCTTCGAGGTGGAGAGTGACCACGCGCTCGCCACGGCATTGTAGGGATAACATTTCTTCAGGGGTCGGCGGATTATGCGTGAGGTGAAGAGGATAGCGAGCATCAAGCCAACCGAGAAGTCCCAGCCGGCTGTCTTCGCGTACGCCTTTTAATTGGAAGCGCCGGACCAGCTCCCTCCATCCGTTCACGCCAATCAAGCGCTCCCGCAATCGCTCGGTTAACAGAACACCATGTTCGGCCAAGCCTTCGAATTGAGTCTCGGCATCGACCGCGGGCGCCGCATCTGCCGCGCGGCTTCCTAGCCAGAGCGCGCCATGGCGCAATGAGCATTCTTGAATCACGTAGCGCGCGACGGATTCCGCTGGTGATTCGACTGACCAATGACGTTGCATGTTTCCTGTACTTCCTTCTAAACGCTCCGAATCATTTGAGAACTATCTGCAAGAAATTCAATTTATGAGGTCAATAAATTCAAATTTAAACTCCTGAATTCAATCACGAAAAATCTTGATGCAGCGTTGGATCCAAATTGGAACCAATATTGCTCCAGTTTTTTCATATCAAAATCGCATCACGGAGTGGGATGCAATCATAAAGGGGGGGAGAATGCCATCACGGCATTTCATTTTATTCAGCTTTCTGGTCGCAATGACTCAGGGCGTTCAAGCTGAAGAGACAAAGACGAACTATAACATCACAGGAAGCTACGCGACCGTCACAACGATCGTGAAAAAAGCATCGGCCGAAACTGAACAGCAAATGCTCCGCAGCTTTTTGTTCGAGCGACTCGCCGCCAAACTCAAACGGTTTCCGATCGTCACTGGTGTGGAATTCAACAATCAGATTAAAGCCGAAGTGAAGTCGAGTGAGTGGACGGATTACTGGGAGCACAAGCGCGGCTACCCCGTTATGGTGCACTTGTCGCTGCCGACAGCGGTCACCATGATGTTCAAAGTGGAAGAGACATTTCGCAAATGTAAATCACCGGCCGAAAAAGCGGCTAAGGCCACACAGCCCGTTTTCGATGACTACGGCGACGGTGGTGGATCGATGGATCCGGGGGTGGATTGTTCGCTCGGCTCGCAAGTGAAGATCAGTGGGCCGTTCACGGTTTACGGAAACTTCGCCAGTTCCATGGATATGGAGCGACTGTTGCGCGAAAAACAAACCATCACCTACGACGTCTCTCGCGATTGGTCGGACAAGACCAATTTGAAAATCGAGGGCCGGTTTACGATCGAGTCGGAACTCTTTGATCAGAACCTAATGAAATTCCTGGGCGGCCTAAATGCCAAGCCTGCCGGTACCGAAGCTGTTTTGACCCGCAACAACCTGCTCTTAGGCATCGCGCGAATTTTGCGCGTGCAGAATGAAAGGATGGTGGAACTATGAGACGTTTAACTTTAATTGCCTTATTGGCCATGACCGCCGCGTGCACAAATCAAAAGCAGGCGATAAAGCCGGTCCCCAAGTTCCAGCCCAGCGAGGTCGTCGCCAATGAGTTTATTTTTTCGGGCGATAAAGAGGCCGTCACAGCCTACATGGAAGAAAAAGGTCTCAAGGCCTCGATCACCGTGCTGGACGCGGGCGATCAGTTTTACCAGGTGAAATACCAGGGCGATCAAGGTTTGCGCTCGGTGATGGAAGGTGTGGCTCCGCTAGTGAACAGCGTGGAGCCGAATCGCATCCTGCAACCGCTCGCCTCATTGCGTAAGGCCGAATGGCCGACTGACAAACTGTTCTTTAAACAATGGGCATTGAACAACATCGGCCAAAGCGCGCCTTACGGATTACCCGGCGTGCGCGGCGCGGATATGGACATCGTCCAGGTTTGGAACAAGGTCACCAAGGGCTCGGACAAGGTTGTCGTGGCCGTAATCGACACCGGTTGCGATTACACTCACCCCGATCTTAAAGAAAACATGTGGGTGAATGAGAAAGAAGCGCCGGCCAATGGCGGCGTCGCCGGTAAGGACGATGATGGCAACGGCTACATTGACGATGTTTACGGTTACGATTTCGTGTCGAGCGGCCGTACCAGTTACAAGGGTGTGCCCGGTGATCCGGATCCGATGGACGACCAAGGCCACGGCACCCACTGTGCGGGCGCGATCGGTGCGAAAGCGAATGACGGTATCGGTGTGGCGGGAGTGAACTGGAAAGTCAAAATCATGTGCTTGAAGTTCATGGCCGCGAGCGGCGGTGGAACTACGGTCGACGCCTATCGCGCGATCCGTTACGCCCGTGAGAACGGCGCCCATATCATGTCGAACTCCTGGGGCGGGACTCAGGACGAAGGCGAACTGTTCAAGTCGGAACTGCGCAAAATTGAACAAAAGGGAATTCTGTTCGTGGTCGCGGCAGGAAACGACGGCACCAACAACGACATCAAACCGCACTATCCGTCGAACTTCAGCAATACCGAATTCCGCGGTAAGAAATTCCAAAACGTGATCTCGGTCGGCGCTTCCGACAATATGGATGCTCCCGCTGATTTCTCGAACTACGGGCATGAGTCGGTCGATGTGTTCGCGCCCGGCGTGGCGATCATTAGTACTTATCCGACAGGATTGGTTGATGCGGGCCGTCCGCCCTATGCCATTATGTCGGGAACATCGATGGCCACTCCTTACGTCGCGGGCGTCGCGGCTTTGATGATGGCGGCGAATCCCAGTCTTGCGGGTAACGCGGCCGAAGTGGTTCGTCTAATAAACGAAACCGCCGACGTCAGAGAAGCCCTCGTGGGCCGGGCAAAGTCCAATGGACGCATCAATGCCTATAAGGCGGTCACAGCTCAGCTCGCGGGTCCGAGCATGGCTCCCGTTTGGCAGACAAAAGCGCATGTGGTCGATCAACGCGGCTTCCAAAGTGATCTGGTCGATATTCGTCACGAGATCAAAGTCGAAGGCGCCAAGTCGGTCAAAGTGCACTTCGATTTTCTGCAAATCGAAGAGCCTTACGACAGTGTCTATCTTTATGACAAAGACTATCGCCTGATCGCCCGTATCGAGCAAAACATGGTCGACGACTTCTGGTCACCTGCAATTCCCGGCGACACAGTTCGAGTCCGTTTTGTGAATGCGCTCGTGCAGAAGATCAACCGTTCGCCGTTCAAGGGCAATAGCGAAAGCCAGTGCTCGGGACGAGGCGCCACATCGGTTGAAAAGAAGGGCGACGAGTATATTTGCCAGGTCGATGCCGAGGAAGGCAGCGACGGCGGCGGCTCGAAGAAGTTCACAACGTTTAACTCGGAAGGATTCCGTATCGACCGAGTGGCTTATATTTCTGACGAAACAGGAAAGGGGAACTGATTATGCGATCCGTATTATCTAAAGTCGGCTTTTTTGCCGTAATGAGCTCGGGATTAATCGGCTGCACGGAGATCGTTGTTCTGTTCAAACCGAGCCCGAATATCGACCCGATGCCGAAGGTCGAGGCCTGCGATCAGAAGGATGAGGATGATCCCAAAGCCATGGAACAATGGGCCCTGAATCAAGTCGGAGTTACGGCTGAGGTGTTGAAGTCGCCGACCGTACTTGGCAACGCGAATGTGCGTATCGCGATCTTGTCGACCGGCATCGACTACAACCACGAAGACCTCTGTGGTCAGGTTGAAGTCAATAAGCGGGAAATCACCCAGCGGGCGATAGCTGATCGCATCGGTGTGAATCGCGAGGATGACGATAAAAACGGACTAGTCGACGATGTAGCTGGTTATGACGTAGTCGATGGCGATGGTTTTGCCTTCGATCGTCAGGGCGCAGGCACGGCGGCGGCGGGAATTATTGCCGCCAATCAACGTAACGGTGTTGGGATCGCAGGTTTGATGAAGCATGTAACGCTCTTACCGGTTCGTTACATCGACAATAACGGCCAAACATCGATTGCGAATCTGGCCGGCGCACTCGATGCCGCATTGAAACTGAAGCCGCATGTGATTTACCTGCAGACGGCGCAGATTCAAGTCGGAGGTCACCGCGCTGAAGGCGATTTGGTTCGCGCGGAAATTTCGATTCTGAAGAGCTATCTCGATCGCGCTCAGACCGCGAAAATTCCGATTGTGGTCGGGGCCGGCGACGATATGGCGCAGTTTGGTACTTCGGAAGTCGACAAGCTTTTGAAGAGCTATGACAACATCTTGGTCGTCACGGCGTTGGACAAAGAGGGTAAGCGGACTCTTCTGGCTAATACCAATTCCCAGGATGTGCTGACCGCGGCTCCCGGCGAGGACATTTTAACTCTCAAACCCGGAAATCGATATACGACGGTTAGCGGAACGGCGTACGCGGCCGCTCACGTGACAGCGGCTGTCGGCCTGGCCCGCGCCTCGCTGGCGGATCGTATGGAAATCAGCAAAGTCGTGTCGACTTTGATTTCGGCCAAAGGTTCGGAAGTCGACGTGGCCCTGGAGCGCGACACCCGCGGCGGCACGCGCCTCCAGTTGGTGAAATTTTTGAATGAGATTCGGAGTCTTTAAACGGAGGGGGACTGTTTAAAGATAACTTGGCCTCCTAAGGGTCAATGTCCTCGAGTGGCTGGTGTCGAAAGGGAATGGCTTTCAACGCCGGCCGCTTGGGGACGTAGCTTTTCTAGTGACTGTTATGGGCTGAGTGCGGAAGGTAAAACTGAGCGAGTAACATTCTAGAGCCAAATCTGAAACTCCTCCCTGATATCCGTAGGTCGTGTCGCCAATAATGGGCGCGCCGAGGGCGCTGAGCTGTGCGCGAATTTGGTGGGTCTTGCCAGTGATGAGGCGGATCGTGTTCATGTAGTTTTCTTCGGACCCCTGGCTGACTAAAACCTCGAGTCGACATTCCCACCAGCCGGTTTGCGGTGAGAACGAATGCTTGCGCGGAACCCGGGTATCGGGATTCAAATACAAAACATGTTCACCCAAAGGCACCGCGCGCTCAGTGCGCGCGCGGTAAATTTTCTCCACCCGCCGATGCGCAAACATCTTGTTAAACAGCGACTGCGCCGGCGGAGTCTTGGCGAAAATCAATAGACCCTGAGTCGGAACGTCCAGACGGTGCGTGGAATAAATCGGAAAACCCAAATCCTGCTCGAGAACGTACTTCGCATTATCGAGATAGTTGTCGAGCGTAGGATGAACGGGCAGGCCGGCGGGCTTGTCGAGGACGAAAAACTCAGGATGATCGAAAACGATTCGGTCTTTGAGCGGCTCTTTCTTCCATAGATAGCTTTTCGGATTGGAGTGAAGGCGGACGATCTGATGCGGCTCCACGCTCATATCTTGTCGGCGGCGGATGCCGTTCACGTATACGCAGCCGTGATGTAGCCAGAAATCGACCCGGTTTTCGTCGGGAGAATTCTTGAGCAAAAAGTCACGTAGGCTTCCCGGTACCGTCACTTCCATGTGTAGGATTCCGTGGCCGGAAGAGTTCATCGGCTCTCGGAAAAGGTGACGCTTTGCCCGCGCGTCTCTTCAATATTGACTCTAAGTTCGAGCCATTTGGGCACTCCGGCTATGGCGGCGCTCAGTCTGCGGCAGATATAACGCGAGAGCTCCTCGGTCGTGATATTGGCTACGGGTAGGCGCAGGCAGTCTTCTTCAGGAAAGGAGTACTTCTTATGTGCGAAAGACACATTTAACTGGGTGCCGTCGCTGCTAATTTTTAAAAAAGGCGAATTCTCTGGAACCAGAATGCGCTCGTCGAGTTCATCGCAGAGCATGCGAATCTTCGGCTTTATCTGATTAAAGTCGAAGGCCATGCCCAGCTTGGGATCAATCTCGTTCAGGGTCAGATCCACTCGCATCTGGTAATTATGGCCATGCAGCCTCTCGGCTTGGTTTTCGGAGAAAATGGTGAAGTGAGAGCACGAAAACTTGAACGGCTCCTTGGCCAGGTGAATGGTGTACATCTATCTAGACGCCTCAATGCTGTAGAACTCCTGTCGCGTCCGGGCGTCTTCGCGGAAGGCACCGCGAAGATCACTCGTCACCGTTTCTGAAGCGACATCCTCGACTCCGCGCTGGACGACGCAGTAGTGCTTGGCGCGAATGCTCACGGCGACGTTGTCCGTTTCTAAAACCGCCACCAGGCAGTCCGCGATCTGCTTGGTCAGACGCTCCTGTACTTGGGGCCGTCGGGCAAAGAATTTGGCGATGCGGTTGATTTTGGATAGGCCGATCACTTTGTTTTTTGGAATATAGGAAATGGTGGCGCGACCGTCGATTGTGACAAAGTGATGCTCGCACACGGAGATGATTGAAACGTCCTTAACCGTCACCATTTCGTCATAGCCGAGTTTGTTTTCGATGCTAGTCATTTTGGGGAAGTTGCCTGGGTTTAATCCTGAGAAAATCTCTTTCACATACATCTTAGCCACCCGGCGGGGAGTATCTTGCAGGCTGTCGTCCGTTAGGTCCAGACCCAGTGTCAGCATGATATGGCGGAAGTGGACGGCGATTTTCTCTATGCGGTCCTCATCGCTTAGGCCATTTTCGTTCATCGGGTTGGGCTGAACTTTCGACAGGATTTGTTGGACCACGGGATCAATTTTGCAATCCTGAGACATAAATCACCTTTTTTGTTTCTTTTGCTTTTTGTCCCATCGGATCGACGACCAAAGGGAAAGACCGATCAAGATCGCGCCGATCAAACCGGTGATCACTTCGGGTACATGCATATACACGCCAAATAACATCATTAGAGCTAGGGCACCAATGGCATAGAACGCGCCATGCTCAAGGTAACGGAAATGACTGAGTGTATTCTTCTCAACTAGGTGGATCGTCATACTTCGAACGAACATGGCGCCCGTCCCGAGACCAGCGGCGATAATGAAAAGGTTATTGGTCAGGGCGAAGGCGCCGATCACTCCGTCAAAGCTGAACGAGGCATCGAGGATTTCCAGATAAAGAAACATGGCTGCGCTGGCCTTGTGCACATCCCGCTTTCCCGCTTCTGGCATTTGCAGCATGGCGCTGATGCCGTCGACGGCGACGAAAGTGACCATGCCGAAAATTCCCGACACGATAAAGACAATCTTCTCGTTATCGCCGGGCAAAAATAGACTCAATACATAAAAAACCATCAAGCAGAAGGCGAGCTCGATCGCTGAAATCTTGCCCATCTTGGTCAGCGGTCTTTCGATCCAAGCCAGCCAGTGTACGTCCTTTTCACGATCAAAGAAATACTTCAACGCGACCATCAGCAAGAAGCTGCCGCCGAAGCCCGCCAGCTGCAGATGGGATGAGGTCATGATTTTGGCGTAGTCGTCGGGCTTGGTGGCGGCCAGAACGAGAGCTTCCCAAGGATTTACGTTGGCGAGAATCGACACGATGGCCAGCGGAAAAACAATCCGCATTCCAAAAACGGCGATCAAAATACCCCAGGTCAGAAAGCGGTGTCGCCAGACTGGAGTCATCTTTTTAAGCACTGTCGCGTTGACGACGGCGTTATCGAAGGACAGCGAAGTTTCAAGGACGCTCAATATGAACGTCAGAAACACGGCTTGTAGCGCCCCCGTCCAAGTGCCGGAATAAATGTAACCGATCCATCCGCCAAAAATGAGACCGACGACGGTGACCACCAATGAGCCCGTGTAGTATTGCCGTAATGTTTTCACTTTTCAGGGTTTATTTCAGGCTCCGCAGGCGGGCAAGGAAAACTAGGATTTCTATCTTGGATTTTGTCCGCAGGTCACGGTTTGAAGTTCGGTCACGAACTTATAGTGATTGTCTTGCAGGGCGGGGCTAGCCGTAAAATGGCCGCTATAGGCCAGGCGCCCGTCTTTGGCGAAGACGAGCCCGTAGGGAACGGCCTTCCATTCGGCAAACACCGGCTCTCCCGATTTACTCTTGCTCTGCGCTAAAGTCGGGTAGCTCTTGTCGAGAAAGACGATTTGCGTGGCTTCGAGTGGAATTCCAAGGGACACGAGATCTTGACGCACGAATTTGTCGAAGGTCTGGCGGTTTTCAATGCCCTCTTTTTTGTAAGCGATCAAAACGAGCTGCACGTGTTCGGTCGACCAAGTTCCATTTTTGAAGAGCATCCCGATTCGCATCAGATCCTCGCGGCAATAGGGGCTGGTGCTGCGGAAGATTCTCAATACCGTAACTTTATTTGGCGCGGGCGTGACGTTAAACTGGTTCAGGTCTTCGCGCACAACGGGTGTGCGATCGCAGTCATTATTGAACGCTGGCTTAGGCGGCTTGCTAGCGCAGCCGACAGCCAAAACCACTATGCCCAATATTTTAGCAACACGACAACCGATGTAAACCATCTCTGCCAAAACGGTAAATTCGCCCATTCGGATCTGTCAAAGAGTTCCGACACCTTCTGGTCCTCTTGGTAGAGATCGACCAATTTCTTTTTATTCTCGTCATGGGTGATCACAACATCCATCTCGAGATCATGCAGAAAGCTGCGATGGTTAAGGTTGGTCGAGCCGACGGCCATCCACTCGTCCGCGATGATGAGCTTTTGATGGGCGAAGCGCGGCTTGTAAATGTAAACTTTAACTCCGCGTTTGGTGAGATTCTGCAAGAGCGGCAAGCTGAGCCAGTGCATGATAAAGACGTCGTTCTCTTCCGGCACCATAATACGTACGTCGACTCCGCGTTTGGCCCTGTCCATCAGGGCCCGCGCCACGCTTCGGATAGGCACGAAATAGGGCGTCGCCAACCATATCCGCTCGCGAGCGTTTTTAATGCGACGAAGGTGGTGGTTGCGCGCACGCCGTTTATGTAGGACGGTGTCGTTGAGCAGCAGAAGCTCTGGACTTCGCATCGGCCAGTTCAGTGCGGTCCATCCACGAAAGGTGCGTTGAAAAGCACGCTCGGCAAAACGGAGATCGCTTCCTCGAACCCGCACTCCTAAGTCTTTCCAGGTTTTATCGCCATGAACTTCGGTCAAATGGACGTCGCTGACGTTAAAGCTGCCGACGTAGAGTTCCTGGCGATCGATCAGGCAGAACTTTCGATGATTACCGCGGTTGAGTCCGCGCACTCGATTTAGAAAGCGTTGAAAGAATCCTTCGGAATCGCCGGGAAGGCGGCGGAGAATGAGTGGGATCACCCGGAAGAATCGGGTTCTCACGCCCGCCTTACGCAACTGCGGCCAATAGTCCCAGAGAAAACTGGGTGAGCCCCAGCCATCCACGATCAACCGAACGCGGACACCGCGCTGAGCGGCTTCAATCAAGGCCTTCGTCACGCGATCCGCGAGCACGCCCTGAATAAATATGTAGCTCTCCATTTCGATAGAGGAATACGCTTGGCTAATCGAATTCAGCAATTCGGAAAAGTACTCATCACCTGATGTAAAAAGCGTTTCCTCGTCCCAGCGCTGGGGCATTTCGTCAGATTAGACGGCTTTCAGCTGTGGGTAAAGCTCCATAAACTGCTTATATCCGCTGAGGATGTCGGCCAGCCGATGGCCTTCCTCTTCCAACGTTTTACGGTCGAAGAAGATGCAATGGAGCAGATCTTCACCGTTACTGTTTTCCTTTTTCACTTTCAGCACCGCCATCATCGGAATGGGGTAGGCGGGTGGCTGCGTTTTAAAGGAGACGATAAACGGGCTGGAGACTTCGTCCGGTTGATAGCCGCGGCAGAAGTCCTCCACTCTTCGTAAACCTTCATCATTGATTAACTGGGCGAGATGTTGACTCACTAAATCCCGCTGCGAGCCAACCCCTAAGGAGCCGAACAAGCGTTCGTTGGCCTTTACTACGGTCTTGCCATCACAGCGAACAACGAGATAGCCGGCGTGCCCGCCCTGGACGAAATGATCATACAATGCGTCCCAATTGTTATGGTGATCGCTGCCAGAGGAAGAGCCATTGATCAGCTGTAGAAATGCATCGAAATTGAAGGGGGCATCGTTTTTGTTGACCAGGTTGTAAAACTTCACAAGTTTCATCAGAGTATCGAGCCGCAGATTGATCTTTCCGCCCTCTATATTTTGGTAATGGCGATAGTCGATCTTCATATTCTGGGCCGCGGTGACCTGAGATAATCCCATTTGTTTACGTGTGGTTTTTAGCGTTAATCCGAATTCTTTTAAAAAGGCATCCATTTCAGTCAGGTCGTGTGTCATGTCGTGTCCAATCGTTTGAGCCTAAAGTTCACACCATCTTGAATTCTAAATTTATACGGAAATTGCAGGAAAATCAAATAGTTCGGCGTGGCAAGAACGGACGTCTGCAAATCGTAAACGGAAACGGAGATTTACCGCCGTAGGAGGGTGCCGACGTGTTGCAATATGCGTCTTTTTTGGGCGTACTTTTGTTTATAGGTGGAGAATCGCCGCGCGCTCAATTCTGTCCCACACGGCCTGCCAGTCCTCACCGGCGTGAATTTCTGTTTTCGCAACGACAATCACAGCTTGCTTCGCTGATAACTCGCGAAATTTGGCGTAAAGCACTCGAGCGGCAAGAATCGCGTTCTCCGGCAGCGCAAGTCGATGCACTTGGGTTACCTCGTGATCGATCTGTTTCAATTTCCTTTTCACTTCCTCATCTGAAATATCCCCGTCGACAATCACGACCGGACTCTCCGGCTGATAGTGGGCGGCGGTGTGGCCGGGTGACGCTACGGAATGGGCGCGCCCGATGGTGAACGGGATTTTCTCTCGCAAGAGAAGCTGAGCGATCTGTTTTTGCGAGACACCACCCGGGCGCAGAATTTCAATATTCCATTTTTCATGTAGAGGCCGCGCCAGAAGGACCGTGCTCTCCACGCCGATCTCGCAATCGCCGCCATCGACTACATTCACTCGATCACCAAACTCCTGGATCACGTGCTCGGCTCGAGTCGGACTGGTGCGGCCGAAGCGGTTGGCGCTCGGCGCGGCTAAGGGAATACCCACGCCTCGCAAAATTTCTCGAGCCACAGGATGTTGCGGACTGCGGAGGCCGACGCTGTCGAGACCAGCCGTAATCAGCGCTGACACTTGCGAGGTTTTCGGGGCGATCAAGGTGAGCGGCCCTGGCCAGAACTCGCGCACGAGCAGGTCATAAATTTCGGGCCAATCACTCGATAGGGCGCGGGCCTGATCCACGTCCGCCACGTGAACGATTAAAGGATCGAAAAATGGCCGCGACTTCGTAGAAAATATGGCACGAAGAGTGTCCTCTCGATCCATGCGGCCGGCCAAACCGTAAACGGTTTCGGTCGGGATGGCCACGAGCTCGCCCGCGGCCAGGTTCTGAACGGCATCACTCACTGAGATTACGGGCATGTTCGGGTCTTATTCTAAAAGGGGCGGGCCGTCACCTGGGTTCTAAATTCCTCAAGGTAGGGCGTGAACCAATTGTAAACTTTCAGGGTTTCCTTGGGCGGCTTCTCGCCGTGAGCGAAGAAAGCGTACAGTGCTTCCACCTCTTTCAGACTCAGTTTCACGTAGCCTTCGTGGTTGTATGCGGGGAGCCAGCGGGCGAAGCGGTGAGTCTCGGTGAAGTAAATTTCGCTTAAGACCTCGCACTTACGCTGATAGGCCTTGCGCGGGAGCTTGACGATCTTGTCGGCGAAGCAGTTGTAGGCCACACTCCACACCTTATGCTCAGCGCTGAAGGCGCGATGAACCGCTAGACATACGTCCTGGTGATGGGGGTGACCGTATTCGCCCAGAATTCCATGGGTAAAGACTTCGACGGGCTTTTCTTGTTTTAATCTTTGCTGCAAGCGGCCCACATCGACGCGGGCATCGTAAAGGTCGGGAAAGTCCCACATTTCGGCCTCTTTGGCGCCGAGCTTTTTGCACGCCGACAAAAAGTCCAGGCGTCGTTGCATGCCCACGCCGTCGGCGTTGCCATCGGTTACGCAGATCACTTTCCATGGACGGCGGCGGTAAGTTTGGACGAGACCACCGAAGAATATGGTTTCATCGTCCGGATGTGCGACCACAATCAGGTTCTGCTTTTTCATACCGGTCACCTCATCTATGATTTTTATTATGCGCGTGTTAATTGGAAAAGACGAGACCGAATGGGTGAAGCATTCCTGGACCTGGGTTCATGAAGAGATTCAAAAAGGCCAACGTGTTTTTGTGCCCGCGGGAGGCACCCCGACGCCGCTTTACCGCCGCTGGACGGCGGAGCCGACGGCGTTATTAAAATCCCTAAGGCTGATGCAAATCGACGACATCATCACAGGTCCGCGTAAAGGCGAGTTCCGCCAGTTTTTTCAAGCCGAACTCGAGCCGTTCCTATCGCAAATGGAGTGGATCGGAAATTGCGAGTCCTTGGCTGAGGTCGCCATTCTCGGTGTGGGCGTGAATGGACATGTGGCTTTTCATGAACCGGGGTTGCCCCGTGGTTTCATTGGCGGCTGTGTTCCACTCAGTTCAGAAACCCGCACCTATTTGGGTTTAAGTGAGCCGACCTGGGGTCTTACCTACGGAGTCGCGGCCTTTATGCGCGCTAAGAAAATTCTGGTCATGGTTAAGGGCGAGAAAAAGCACTCGATTATGAAGAAGGCGGTCACAGAAAAAAGCCTGCCGATATCGTGGATACTTGAGCATCCCGCCGTGACAGTTGTTTCGGATTTTTCGTTTTAAAGCCTGCCGTAAAATTCACTTTTTAGAATTCAGCTTTTTGACTATTGGACCGACTTAGTCGTAAGAGATGTCTATCTAATCCCAGGAGGCGACCGACGTGCCAGTTACGGCTTTGATCTATGCTCTGCTTTTTATTATTCCCGCGCAGGCCATTCGGGCCTTCGATTGTACGGACCTGCTTCTCGCCCCTGTTGTGGAGCGCACTCTGTCGGTTACCCCCACAGGCGATTTTGCTTATCGCGATTCTCTTCCCCAGACCGAGGTGGCGGAGTCGGAGTGGCTGAGTTGCTGTGGTTCCTACGGCCCGTGCGCGCAGCCGTATCCGCAGGTGGAATTTCCCGCTGGGGCGAATCGGCTGGCGTGGTCGCGCATTCGCGTGATCGAAGCGGCCAAGAAGTGGATCGGGCTCCCCTATGCCCATCGTCATATACCCGCCATGGGCGGGCTCGATTGCTCTAATTTTACCGCTTGGGTCTACAACTACGCCTTCGGCCTTCGCTTCAGTTCAAGGGTCGACCGTCAGGCGAGCGAAGCCGGTCGCATGCTGCCGGCCTCGGAGGATCTTAAGCCCGGCGATCTGATCTTTTTATTTAGCGATGATTTTTCTCGAATTTCGCACGCATTGTTGTATGTCGACGAGAACACGGTTCTCGACTCCAGCGACGGCGGCATTCAGCTACGTCCATTCGAAGGTTGGTATAAGACGCACTATGCTTGGGCGCGAAGGGTGTTGGAATAAATGAAAACCATCGTGGTTCTAGGGTCCGCTCGCAGTGATGGTCATACCCGCGCTGCTGTCGAACAGCTTTGTCCGTTCGCCGAGTATGAGTTGATCGATTTGCGAACGCTCAACATTCATCCCTACGATTACGATCACCAAACAAATCGCGCGGACGATTTTTTATCGGTTATCGCGAAATTGGCTGAAGCCGATCACATCGTGTTTGCCACGCCCGTTTATTGGTACGCCATGAGCGGTTTACTGAAAAACTTCTTTGATCGCTTCACCGACCTGCTCGGCACGGATTTGGGTCGCCGGCTCAAAGGCAAAAGCGTTTATCTGATCGCTTCGGGATCCGATCCTGAACTACCACCGGGTTTCGAAGTGCCCTTTAAAATGACGGCCGATTATTTATCTATGAATTATCGTCAGTCGTTTTACCAAGAGAGCTGACGCGACGCCTCGGAAAAAAGAACCTGGTACCTTATTTGGTTTGATTGGCGGCTTTCACTCTCTTCGAGAGTGTCATCATGAGCGCCTTTGACCAGGCCGGGCGCTTGAATAAGACGCTGTCAAAAGTTCCAACAGCGACTTCGATCAACTCGCAGTCGGTGACCGCTTTAACCGAGGCGCTTCGGGGTTCGCCGTTGATGTAGGCCATTTCACCGACGAACTCGCCGACGGAGATCGCTCCGAGCTCCTGCTCGTCGGGTTTTTGTCCACGAAAGGCTGTGAGTTGTCCTTTTTTAACGAAGTATACAAAATCCGCCTTGTCGCCTTCTTTCAATAGCACTTCGCCCGGCGCGAGGAACTTGATATGGAAATCGGCCTGCGTGGACTGGGACGAAAAGTTCAACGCCTTCATCAGGGCCTTCAAAAACTCGGACTCATCATTTTCCGTGTGAAAGTAGCAGATCTTGCCAGTCACCATTTCATCCAAATACTCGCCCTCCTTGGGCAAAGGACCGCAGACGATAATCGACGTCGAATCTGCTCCGCGCACATTCATCGCGTGCTCGACAAGTTTCATGGGTTTGGTCTTCGGCAATTCAATATCCGTGATCACGACATGAGGTGGGGCATTTTGCAATTTGGCCGCGGCGTCGAGGCCATCGCGCGCGACAAAAATCGCGGCCCGCGAAATATGCTTTTCAATTATATCTTGGAGCCACTTGATTCGTTCACTCGAGGCGGAGGCGAGCAGGAACATTTTCTTGTCTTCGATATTGGGCTTACTCATTCCACTAATGATAGAGGTTCACGCCGCCATAGAAAACGTAAACAAAAAAGGCCCGGTCGAAACCAGGCCTTTAGTCAAATTCAGCTTATAAACTAGTCTTATTATTTAGTAGCGTCCGCCGCCGTTGCCACCGCGTCCACCGCCGTAGCCACCACCGCCGCCGCCGCGTCCGCCGCCGCCGAAGCCGCCGCCACCGCGTCCACCGCCGCCACCACCACGGCCACCTTCACGGGGGGCCTGCGGGCGAGCTTCAGAAACAGTCAAATTACGACCGCCCATAGCTTGGCCGTTCAGTGTCTCGATCGCTTTGTTGGCGTCGTCGTCCGAAGACATTTCCACAAAGCCGAAGCCTTTGCTGCGGCCAGTGTCGCGATCTGTGATCACGCGAGCAGATTCAACTTTACCGAAAGCGCTAAACTGGCTCTCGAGAGCTGCATCGTCTGTCGAGTAGGGCAGATTGCCTACGTAGAGTTTTTTACCCATTATTTTTTCTCCTCTTTGGCCGAACTTACAAGCCACTGAGAGAGACTGGAAGGCACCATGCACTTACGAGTTCTGTGGCGGATCGGGACCAAAATTCTGAGGATAAGATTATCACAGGGCGTAAATTCAGCAAGGGGAATCCGCTGCTGGCGTGGGTTCCAAGGTTTTTTAAACTCGGTCCAGGTAGATCCTAGTCGTCGGTCCGGCGAACAATACTGCGTGAGTTGCCCTTTAACGTCTTCTTACGCATACGTATGTTTTGGGGCGTGACCTCAATCCATTCGTCCTGCTCAATCCATTCAATACACCGCTCCAGAGTCATCTCCCGGGTCCCCTTGAGCGCCTCATAATGGTCGCTTCCGGCTGCCCGCACGTTGGTGAGCTTTTTCTCTCGAGTCGGGTTCACGTTCAGGTCGTTCTCTTTGTTAAATTCCCCAATAATCATGCCCTCATAGACCTCGACGCCCGGCTTAATAAACATCAAGCCCCGGTCGTCTAAATTCAATAGAGCGTATTCTGTCGCGAATCCGTCACGATCGGCAATTAGCGCACCGTTTGAGCGGTGAAGCATTTCGCCCTTCCACTCGGTGTAGCCGACCATCTGCGATGAGAATAGGCCTTCGCCTTTCGTCGTGGTCAGGTACTTGGTGCGCATTCCCAAAAGGCCGCGCGTCGGAACATCGAACTCGAGTCGAACGCGATTTTGGGTGCCGCTGGGTCCCGAATGGGTTCCCACGGCCTCGTAAGACATTAAAATTCCTTTACGTTCCTGAAACATCCGGGTCACGGCGCTGGCGAATTCCTCGGGCAGGTCTAAGGTTGCCCGTTCCAGTGGCTCCATTTTCTGGCCGTTTTCCGTTTTCAGCAGTACTTCGGGGCGACCCACCATAAACTCCATACCCTCGCGACGCATTTGCTCAATGATGATGGCAAACTGCAGTTCACCGCGGCCGAGAAGGCGGAATTGGTCGGGGACTTCGGTTTCTTCAAATCTCACGGCCACGTTGTGGCGGACTTCTTTCAGCAGGCGCTCGCGCAGCTTACGCGATTGGACGGCGTCACCGTCGCGGCCGGAGAAGGGCGCCGTGTTCACCGAAAAGACCATCGCTAATGTAGGCTTATTGACCTCGATGCGGGGGAGGCGGGCGGTCGACTCTTCGCCACCGACCGTATCGCCGATCTGGAAATTCTCGGCCCCTGCAATCACGCCCACATCGCCGGCGTTAAGCTCCTTCACTTCCGTTTGTAGCAGTCCCGCATAGCGGAATAGCTTGGTCACGGTAAAGCCCTCGGTCAATTCTTTGCCGGCATCATCCACGCCGAAGCGGTAGGCCCGTTGGCCAACGGTCAGTTTTCCGGAGAGAATTCGGCCGATGGCCAAACGACCCACAAAATCAGACCAGCCGAGGTTGGCCGCCATCATCTGAAAGCTGGCACCTTCTAAAATTTTAGGTGGTTTAATGGTCGATACAATTAAATCGAACAACGGTTGAAGAGAGCCTTTTTTCTCGCCCGAGATCAGAGCTGGCACCTCTGCGGGATCTGTCGTGCACCAGCCGGCACGGGCGGTGGCGTAAACAATCGGAAAATCGGCCTGCTCTTCACTGGCGCCGAGATCGATAAATAAATCGAAGGCCTGATTCACGACTTCTTTGGTGCGCAGGCCGTCCGAGCACTCGGGTCGGTCGACTTTGTTTACACAGAGAATGATGCGATGGCCGCGCTCGAGCGCTTTCTGCAAAACAAAACGGGTTTGCGGAAGAGGGCCTTCGGCTGCGTCCACCAGTAGAACTGCGCCGTCCACCATGCCGAGGATCCGCTCCACTTCGCCGCCGAAGTCGGCGTGTCCGGGAGTATCCACGATGTTGATGCGCACATCCTTGTAATGAATGGCCGCGTTCTTGGCCTGAATGGTGATACCTCGTTCTCGCTCAAGGTCCATGGAGTCCATGACCCGGTCTTCAAGCTGGGCCCGCTCGGAGAAGGTCCCGCTCTGGCGTAGAAGGTGGTCGACAAGCGTAGTCTTGCCGTGATCGACGTGCGCGATAATACAGATGTTTCTTATGTTTTCTTGCATGGAAAAAGGACCTTAAGCGAGGCCTGGGGCAGTGGCAACGTTTTCCTCGTTAGATTTACATAAGGGTGCGGATGCCTTAAAATTTTTATTGGCGAAGGTGAGCAACTCGTGATTTTTGGCAGCGAAAACATATCCGCCTATACTCGAGGCAATATTGCGATCTGGATGATTCTGGCATTTCAGGCCGGACTGCTGAATGTGGGCGGCTTAATGGCAGTCCATAGCTTCGTCTCCCATGTCACCGGATTCGCCACCCTCTTTGCCCTGGAATTCGAGAGCAACAACTACCCCCAGGCCGTGGGCCTTTTGATCATTCCGGGGACCTTTTTGCTCGGGTCTATGGTGAGCGGAATTCTGGTCGATTTGCGCCTGAAATTACGAAAAAAGCCCAAGTATTTCATCGTCTTCGGCTTCCTCTTCGTGCTCACCCTGATGATCGCCGTCGGCGGCTTTAATAACTTGTTCGGCGAGTGGGGCGTGCCGATTTCGAGCTTGCGCGGCTACGTGCTGGTTAGCCTTCTCTGCTTCACCTGCGGGGTTCAAAACGGCACGATTACTTTGGTGTCGCGCTCCGTGGTGCGCACAACCCATTTAACAGGAGTGACGACCGACCTCGGGATCGGAATTGTACGCTTCTTGAACCGGAAGCGTATCGATGGGGTTGAGGACGAATGGATAGCGAACCTAATGCGGATCGGGATCATCATCTTTTATACCGCCGGCTCCGCGGCCGGTGTCCCCGTGTTCCGCTCTTGGCAGTTTCGCGGCTTTATTTTGCCCTGTTTGATATCGGGCGGGCTGTTCGCCATGGCCGTTTATTTTCAACTGGTGCGGTCATGGCTCCGTCGCCGTTAATTATGTTCGCGGCAATAGCTGTACCGGTAGGAACCGTCGAGCCGGCCGTAGATGCAGGTGCGGATTTCGCTTTGGCAGCGGTTGGGCGCCCAAACATCTGAATTCATGTAGGCCGTAACCGATTGATAGTGCGACATGTAACCGAATTCGGGCGTGTTGCAGGAGTAGTCTTCTTGGCAGCTGCTGTATTGGTACCAGCCCGATAGAAAGCCGTCGTTACAGCGCCGCCACTGGTATTCGCAGCGGGCTCCGCCGGTGGGTCGTTGATCTTTATAAGCCATGACGTCTGAACCGTGACGGACGTAGCCGCCCCAAGGTGCGAAACAATCCCGTTCCTGCGCAAAAGCCTGGCCTGTGCCGAGTAAAATCATCAAACCGATTAGATATTTCATAACTTCCCCCCGAAGCTTATGAAAAAAGCGTAGGTCGGCATTGTGCTTAAGGCAATGGCAGTTGGACCAAGGTCGGAGTGAGGTACGGCGTGTCGCGAATAGGAACGGCATACCTTAGATTGCGAGGGTGTCTTCCATCCAGCGGGTGACGGCTTGGTCGGACCAGCGGACTTCGCTGTAATCTGTGCCCCAGCCGAGAAAGCCCATGTGGCCGCCCCGTTCGGTGAGCAGCACATCGATATTGCTGCGATGGGGAAGATCGAAAAGTCCGTGAGTATTGACGACCGGGTCGTCGTGGGCGGCGAGAATCAGTGTCGGAATCTTTATTTCGGGAATGTAATGGATGCTGCTGCACTTCGTGTAGTACTCGGCGGCTGTGGCATAGCCGCTGCGAGGGGCCGAGTAAAGTTCATCGAATTTGCGGATGGTCAGATCTTTTGGAAATTCGATTCTGCCCACTTCCGGATAGAGATCTTCCATGAGCTTCACGTCGTGCTTCAGATAGCTTAAGAACACTTTTTGAAAAAGTCGGTTCTCGCGCTGGTCCATTCGAGCGGCGGCGGCTGCCAAATCCACGGGTGGCGACAGGGCCACGATACTGTCTAGATTGCCGGCCGGTCGTGAGCCGTCTTCGCCCGCCATCTTTAAGGTCACATTTCCGCCAAGTGAGAATCCGATCTGAGTGACGGGCGAAGTCGGATACTGGCGCTTGATCCACTCGAGAATGTAGCGAGTGTCGTCGCTGATGCCACCGTGATAGGGCTTACGGGCTAGGCCGCGGCCGGGACCGCAGAAGCGCAGGTTGAGTCGTAAGACGAGATAGCCTTTTTTGCACAGTCGGCGGCACATGCGCTGCATGTACGTGGACTCGTAACAGCCGGTGGTTCCGTGCACGAGAACCATGATGCGTTTACCAGGAGACCACTGCTGAGGACGATTCTCAGCCACCACAAGAATATCTCCGTCGGGAAGAATGAGGTGGTGGAAGTGGTCGGGCTTGGAGGGCTTGAGAATCGGCCAGTAAACCCCGTATATGGTTTGCCAAAATCCGGAGCGAGCAAACGGGAACGGATAAAATTTGTTAAGCTTTAGCTTTTTCAGAACGCGTTCCACGCGATCTTCGATACCCATTTTATCCCCCGGAAAACCATTCTGGTCGGGACAGATATAAAGGTAAAGTCGAGAATTAGTCAGAAAAACCCTGCGTCGAGCAAATAATTTAAATCGGCCAAGTAGGTTTAGACTTCCTGTCTGATCAACTGTTCCTGGACTTGCACGGGCTCATATCGGCCCGAAGCGCTGGATTTGACTTCAGATGCGGCGGCGCCGGGATCGTGGGTGAAAAACAACAGCCAGTGTTCTTTCTCCGCGCGTTGGTAAACTGCGGCCTTTTCATCGATAAGCTTTTCGGGAAAGCGGTCATAACCCATGGTTATGGGGAGGTGCACCCAGGGGCGACCGGGGATTAAATCACCGCAAAAGAAGACTTTTTTGGTGTCGCCCTTGAAAAGGGTGTGCATCTGACCTGGGGTGTGGCCCTCGCTCTCGATAAATTCAAAGCGTCGGGAGATTTCGGCTGGGAGTTGATCTTTGGGATACACAATCAAGCGGCCCGAGGTTTGGAGCAACTGATTGAGTTCGGGCACGAAGGAGGCGCGATCGCGGGAGTGAGGATTGAGGGCCCGGGCCCAGGCTTGTTCGCCGACAATGAACTTCGCCTTGGGAAACACGAGTTCTTTACGTCCCTCCTGCATTTCCTTATAAGTCGGCAGCAGGCCGCCGGCGTGGTCGAAGTGCAGATGGGACAGAATGACGTAGTCGATGGCGTCGGGCTGTACACCTAAGGCCGCCAGATTTTCGATTAAGAGATGGCGGTCGGGCGACTGGACTCCGAAGCGATCGGCTAGCTTGGGTTCAAAAAAAGCGCCGATTCCGGCCTCACACAGGATTTTGCGGCCGTCGGTTTCAATCAACAGCGCCCGACAGGCGAGCGGAATCCGACCCAGTTCGTCCGGGGCGATCCATTTTTCCCAAACCGGCCGGGGTGCATTGCCGAACATAGCGCCGCCGTCGAGGAGCTGACGGTTCCCTTCCACTGCCGAAACCTGCGCCATATATTTACTCCCCTTGCCGGATCCGCACGAGGATTCGGCCCGTAACTCGCCGATGCATCAGGTCCTCGCAGGCCTCCATGGCGTCTTTGAGTTCAACCGTTCGGGTGAGCGTGCGTTCGAGGTGGCGCGGCTTCCATTCCTGACCGAGCTTGTTCCACAGCTTCACGCGCAGCTCGTGTGGCGTATTGTTCGAGCTCACGCCCAAGAGGCTCACGCCTCTTAAGATCAAGGGCAGCACCGTGGCGTGCAAGTCGGGGCTGTCGGCGAGGCCGATGCAGCAGATGTTGCCCCAGAGCTGAGTGTGCGCCATCGCTTGCGTGAGTAGTTTTCCGCCGACGTTGTCGACCACGCCGCCGTATTTGACCGATTCCAGGGGCCGGGAGCCAAGCCCGAGTTCAGAGGGCGGGATTACTTTTTCGGCTCCGAGAGTTTCGAGATAGCGAATCGCCTCATGCTTTCCGCTCACGGCGTGCACAGCAAAGCCCATTTGCGAAAACAACTGCACGGCAAAGCTGCCGACGCCGCCGCTGGCGCCGGTCACAAGAATCGGGCCCATCGGCGGTTTCTGGTGATTCTCTAACATTCGATGAAGAGCTAGGGCGGCGGTAAATCCCGCCGTTCCCAGGATCATGGCCTCTCTTAGGTCGAGGCCTTCGGGCAGCGGTACCACGGACTCGCTATTGGCTCGCATGATTTCGGCGAACCCGCCGTCGAAACTCTCACCTGTGCCGGCTCCGGCGACGAGCACTTTCTGGCCCACCTTAATCTGCGGATTGCGGGATTCGATCACGATCCCCGCCGCGTCAATACCGGCATTGAGGGGATAGCGTTTCATTATTTTACCGCGGCCCGTGGTGGCGAGCGCATCTTTGAAATTGATGCCGGAGTAATGCACTTCAACGGTCACGTCGCCCTGGGTGAGCTGTTCGAGTTTGATCTGCTCGAGGTTGGTGTAGGCGTGACCGATGCCGCTCGTGGGCTCGTGAACTCTTAAGGCCCAGAACGGATTCATCAGCTTCTCCCCAGTTCGGTTTTTATATGATTGAGCAGTTCCGTGCACGCGTCTTCAAGTAGGTCGAGAACATGCTCGAACCCTTCGTCTTCTTTGTAATAGGGGTCCGGCACTTCGCCGATTTTGTGAACACGGCAGAATGATGTCATAAGCTTCACCTTATGGTGATGCTCCTTTTTAACGTCAAGGCTGGTGACGTTTCGATAGTTGGAGTTATCCATGGTCAAGATATAATCGAAATTATGAAAGTCGTCGGGGCTTGAAAACTGTCGCGCTTCCAACTGCGAGAGGTCATAGCCGCGCTGCTTGGCGTGTCGAATCATTCTATTGTCGGGGCCATCGCCCACATGCCAACCGCCGGTACCGGCGGAGTCAATGTGTATCACGTCTTGAAGTCCGGCATCCTGAACCATTTTTATAAAAATGCCCTCGGCGGCGGGGGAGCGGCAGATATTCCCCAGGCACACAAACAAAACTCGTTTCTTCATTCCTCGTCCTCTTTTTTGAACTTGAGGCTGAGGGAGTTCACGCAATAGCGTTGGCCGGTGGGTTTAGGCCCATCTGCAAAAACATGCCCGAGGTGAGCGCCACAATTTTTGCACAGGATCTCGACACGAGATTCGAACAGAGAATCGTCCTTTTTGTACTCGACCGGGTCGTTATGGTCTTCTGTTCCCGCTTTGTAGAAGCTGGGCCAGCCGGAGCCGGAGTCGTATTTGGTTTTGGAATCAAAGAGAACGGTCTCGCAACTGCCACAGAGATACTGCCCGGTGTCTTTGTTGTTGAGCAGGGCGCCGGTGAAGGCGCGCTCAGTGCTGCCTTCGCGCATGATGCGGAATTGCTCGGGGGTTAAGCGTTCGGCCCAAAAGGATTTCGGTTTGTTTCGCCAGTCCATGTCGGCTAATCTAGGCCTATGGATTTTTCCGAGCTAGTACTAACAAGACGCACGGTGCACAATTATAGCCCTGATCCGGTACCGGACGCCCTGGTGGAAGAGGCCTTGCGCCTTAGTCTATGGGCTCCTAATCACAAAATGTCGTGGCCTTGGGTGTACACGTGGATTGGCGCCGAGTCGCGGACCCGCTTAGCTGACTTGGCCGTCGAGTTAAAGAGCGCGGGCGGGGAATTGCCGGACGTGAAGCGCAAGGCCGTGCGCGACAACGTGCTGGGCCCGGCGCATCTCATTTCATTAGGGTTCAAGCGAACGCTGGGTAAGAGTGTCGGCACCTTGTTGAGTATGGCCGCGGGTTCGAATCTGAAATTTGATGAACATCGGGAGCATGAGGACTTCGCGACCTTGGCGAGCAGCGTGCAAATTATGTCTTTGTTTTTATGGCAACACGGCGTGGCCTCTAAGTGGAGCACCGGCGCGTGGGGCGTAAATCCTCGAACTTATTCTGTTCTGGAGTTGAATCCGGATGAAGTTCGCCTCGAAGGCGTTTTGATGATCGGCAAGGCCCTGAATATGCCGACGGCACCTGAGCGGCCGGAGCTGTCGCAGTTTTTGCGGCGGGGTTAGTTCACTCGGCCCGCCGAGTTGGAACATTGTACGTCACCTGGGCTCGTCGATCGCAGTATACAGGTCAATTTTATTGGCCTATACCCTACCCATCTCGAGCAAAAAGGATAAAAAACGATGGACCGACAAACAGAAGAATTACTTAGAAATCTCAAACTCGGCCGATCGCCTATACTGGTGGCACTTGCGGTTTTTTTAGGGGCGATTTTTATTATGGGTGCGACCTACATTATCCCGCCCGGGCATCGTGGTGTGCTTGTGACCATGGGTAAGGTGTCTTCGATATTTGCCCCTGAGGGTTTCGGCTTAAAGTTGCCCTTCGTGACGACGGTTGTTCCGATTTCGGTGCGGCAGCGTACAACTGTTTCGAACACCGAGTGCTATTCGTCGGATCTACAACAAATCAATGTCGAGCTGAAAGTTCTTTACCGCCTTCCTGAAGGTCAGATCGTAAAGATGTTTCGCGATTATCACGGCGACCCCTTCGACAGCTTGATTGCTCCGCGCGTGAGCGAGGCGCTTAAAGAAGTCACAGCCATGCAAAGCGCTGAGCAGATTGTGAAAAAGCGGGAAGAGATCAAAGCCAAGACTCTTGAATCTTCGCGCGCCAAGATCGGCGACTTGCTGATCATCGAAGATATCGTTATCCAAGACGTGAAGCTCTCCAAAGAGCTTGAGGCCGCCATCGAAGCCAAGATGGTGCAGGAGCAAGAGGCCGCCAAAGCTAAGTTTACCCAAGCCAAAGCGGAAATTGAAGCGCAGACCGCGATCATTCGCGCTAAGGGTGAGGCCGAAGCCATTCGCGTCCGTGGACGTGCCGTGCAAGACAATCCGGGCTTAGTGCAGTTGCAGATTGTTGAAAAGTGGAACGGTATTTCTCCGCTGGTCATTGGCGGTGGTGCGGGGGGGGAGCAGTGCTAATATCTTGCTCCCCATCGGAAATCTAAAGGGCAATTAATGTTTCGAGGCCTGAGCTTCGTAAAGCTTATTTTAATTGTGGTTGGCGCGTTGGTGTTGATGCGCTTTCTGCCGCTGATTATGCGCTGGGCGCAGGTCCTCGCCGTCGGCGTGCGCGCCTATTGGTGGGCCGTACTCCCGGCGATGTTGGTTGGGATAGTAGTTTGGAGAACCAAACGACAGCCACGGCTTCGTCCACCTATGCGCGATGTTACGCAAAAATTTGAGTCCGAAGGGTGAGCTTCGATTCGGCCCGAGCTCACATCACATCATACTGAAACGTGCGCGGCTGTTCAGGGGTGCTTTCGAGCTCGAAGTAGACCCGGCCGATTTCGCGTTCGTCCGTGGTTTCGATTTGCACTTTCCATTTGCCGGGCTGGTAGTTGCCCTTTACACCATAGCCGCGAAAGCCCTCCTCGCGGCCGCCGTGGATTTTGATGGGAATTGAATCCTGTAGCACCCAACCCAGGCGGTTGTCGCGCCAATACCAGCGCACCAATACCTGATCGGCAAATCGCGCCGGAGAGAAGACTCGGAAGAAGACATGAATCTTGTCATTCTTTTGTGCCAGAAAGAACTGATCGCCGTTGTGCCAAAACTTCCACCACGGCCGCTCGTGCCCCAGCTTAAACACCAGCCCCTTCTCGGGATCTTGCGCCCTCTCGACCGAGTGATAAACGCCTACGAACGGCACGCTCAAGGGAACCGGCGGAATCAGCTTTAAAATATAAAGCGCCAAGAAAGCGATCAAGACCACGCCCATGGGCACCAGGATCTGGCTCTTCGCCTTTTCAAACGCCGTTGGCACATAGGTCTGAATCCACCATCCCACAGCCACCAGCGGCAAGCACCCCACCACCATCGAAAACAAAAACACGATCATCCCGATCTGGCCCACAAAGATCGGCACGATATGTGAGAAGAAGGCCAGGAAACACAATGCGAGAAGTCCGAACTTGAACGGCAGGCCCAGGGATTTAAAGCGCGCCGATTCGTTGGCCACCAGTAAGAACACGATGACGATCAAAAAGCCGAACGAAACCAAGAGCGAAGAGCTTTTAAAAAAGAAGATGGTGTAAAGGTTCAGCAAGTTTCCGAAGAAGAAGTGGATGACGGCCGTTCGGTAGTCGTAATACCAGCGCTTCAGCGAAATCATCTTGCTGGTGTCGAGGGGCGGCTTAAGCTCCTCAAAAAACATCTGCATCAGGGCTAGGAGAATCACCAGCAAGTACACGACCTGCTGGCCGACGGTGACCCAGGAGTCGATCCGATCCAAGGTGATCAGATCAAAGATAAACCCGCCGATAAAAAAGGCGATGGCGAGCCGTTGCTCGTTCTTGTCATAGTATTCGCGCAACTGATTCAAGCGCGGTTTTGCGGGAGCTTGGTCCATGGCGCCCATCCTTGGAAGCGGAAGACCTGATTATAACCGCGCTATTTTCGGCGAGTAAAACTAGAAATTGCGTTTGTGGCGCGAGCGCGTCTTATCGCCCAGATATCCGCGGTAGGCCAGACGCATGATCAGGACCAAAATTCCGCAGAACATAAGAACGGTGGCCGGAATGCGGCCGACGGTCATCATGGTCTGGGTTTGAATAGCGGCCCAGCCCATGGCTAAGAAGATAAAAGGCTTCGTCTCGTAGAATAGTTTTTCCACCATATAGACCCCTGTGAAATGATGTGGTTTTCCGCAAGACGAACCGCTGTAGTAATCCGGCCACCCCTGGCCTGAATTCATTCTCACAAATTGTTATTCACTCTTCCACTACTTCTCAATCTGTGTTTCATTCTGGGACATGTTTGAAAAGATAGGCCAGCTTAGGTGTCTAAAACGAGAAGGGGAGGTGTCCAACCGCGTGACAGTCCTCCTCCATGGATTCGGCGCGGATGCCAGCGATCTCGCACCTTTAGCCGATATGATTGATCCGGAGGGCCAGTGGACATTTTACTTTCCGGAAGCGCCATTGGAGGTGCCAATCGGACCCGGATGGACGGGCCGGGGATGGTTTCCGATCTCGCTTCGCGAATTGGAAGTGGGTGTCGATTTTACGCAGATCCGGCCGCCCGGTTTGGATCTATCGCGCAAGCTCGTGAGTGAGCTGATTTTTCATTTGAATCCAGAAAAGCTGATTTTGGGGGGATTTTCACAAGGGGCCATGGTCGCCACCGATCTGGCCATGCATGAACCCGAAACCGTCGATGGATTGATTCTTTATTCCGGAGTTCTTCTCGATCAGCCGGGTTGGACTAAGATGGCCACGGGCTTAAAGGGCAAACGCTTTATTCAAAGTCATGGCACCGCGGACCAAGTGCTTCCGTTTTCGGCTGGCCAGAAGCTTTATGAATTGCTGAAATCCTCAGGTGCGCAAGGCCAATTGGTGAGTTTCTCCGGGGCCCATGAGATCCCTATGCCGGTCCTAAAGAAGACTCAGGAATTTTTTAATTCGTTTGTAGTTGGCTCCTAGGTCGCTGCGTCCGACGCGCGACTTAGAACGCATGTGTACTGTTGAACCATCGGGTTCCGGACGAACCTCAATCACCACATCATCGACAAATTTTAGTAACGCGGTGGTGGTCGTCGCCTCTAAACGGAAATTCGCCTCGTCGGTATTGACGATCTTCCAACCCTCTTGCGCTTTGGCTAGGTTCACCACCAGTTGGAACATTTGCTCGGCGCTCTTTCCTGAGCGGAGTGCATCGAGGTCGGGATAAAGCTCACGCTGTTTTTCGCGTAAGCCCATGTCGTAGGTCATATTCTTGCCCTGATGGGCCTCGAGCTTGCCGATTTCAACAAAGACCGGCGCCTTTTCAGGCGTGGTTGTAATGTCGTTCAGAGGTAAAAATAAAGCAGCCCAGATCAGGGACATTCGTAAGCGGTACCCGTAACCGTTGTGCCGTAGGAAGAGTATTGTTTTACAACCACGTAGTTGGCCCCTTTATGAGCAGCCTCTTTCTTAAGATCGGCCAACGCTTCTTCCTGCGTTCCTTTGGCCGTCATGGTGGTACCGGAAATCGGACCCATTTCCTTACAATCCTTGCCCGGATTGTCGCGACTCACTTTAACTTCTTTCACGTCAGGCAAAACCGAGCGGGAAGCGCAGGCCGAAATCGCAGCCACCGCAAAAAGCACAAACAAAAATCTCAACATCGGGAACCTCCTCTAAGATGCTCCAGATACATTCAAATCACGAACTAGCAGGGAAGGGCAAATGACGGACCCCAGCGGCATTAACGCATCCCCACCCACGGCTTCAATCGAATTCAGCAACTGGAGCATATTGCCCGAAATTAAAAAGTCTTTAAGACCGTGAACCTGTTTGCCGTTCTCGAAGAGAAATCCTTCCACGGGTAGTGAAAAGTCCCCGGACGTGTGCCGAAAGCCCGCCATACCGAGAATGCTGGTGATCAGGATGACCCGGCCGTCGGCCTTAAGCAGTTCCGGAAGACTTTTGCTTCCGGGCTCGACAATTAGATTGCTGGGGCTCACGCCAAGATCGCTCGACGGCGAGCGCGAGGCGTGGGCCGTATGTGGGAGTTTCATTTTAGCCGCGAGAACGGAATTGGTCAGGTAGTTCTCCACCCGACCATTCTGCACAAGGGGAATTTTGTGCCCGACATAACCTTCATCGTCAAAGGGGCGCGAAGCATTGCCCAGGGCATGGGCCGGATCATCAGCTAGGGTAAAGGCATCGGAGAAGATCTTCTGCCCGAGTTTGCCTTTGAGAGGTGAAGTGCCATCGTCCACCGCTTTCGCGCTGAAGTAGCTGCCCACCATTTCGATCAGATGTTCCGCGATGCGATTTTCAAATACAATCGTATAACGGCCCGTAGTTGGGCGGCGTGCGCCCAGACGGTCGAGGGTCCGCTTGGCCGCGTGCTTGGCGTTGGCGATCGCGCCGAGCTGGCCAAAATCGCGGGAGACCGTAAACTCGCCGGCCGAAACATTGCCCTCGCTGTCCTTGGCCAGGCACATAATGCCGGCCGAACAGGAGTTGGCTTGAAAATTCGCGCGCAAACCACTGCTGTTGGCGATGGTGTTGCGAATCCAAACGTCGCGGTAAATCGCGTAGGCCACATTGGAGATGCGTGGATCAAAATCAAATGCCGCGGCCTCCATATTTAGGGCCTCTTGCACCTTTTCCTCAGCCGACACGGTATCGAGGCTCGGGTTGTAAATAAAGTCCATTGAGGGATGTGCTCCCCCGCCGCGTAGGGTTGAGGCGTAAGGTTTTTTTATGACCCGCGAATTGCTAATCGCCTCGGTCAACATTTCATCGAGGCTCTGGGGTTCCAGACTTTCCGAATAAGCTAAGCCTTCATGATGGCCGTTGATTATACGTACTCCTACCTGTCGCGTTTCGGCGAAGGAGAATTGTTCCACTTTTCGGCCCTGAACGGACACCGACGTGTTCTTTCTCTCATTGGCGAGAATTTCGACTGGGGTGGACCGGCGGGCGGCCGAACTCAATATGTAGTCGATCGCCTGATCTACGCTGTTCATACCTTCCCTCCCACGGTCAGCTTCGACACGAGAAGCGGAGGTTGACCGACGGTCACGGGAATCATCCCGCTCACCGAACCGCAAGTCCCGGGGGCCAGCTTCAGCTCCTGACCGACCTTTACAATTCGGCCGAGGGTTTCGATACCCGTGCCGATCAGGCTTGCGCCTTTGACTTGTTTTTCGATTTTACCGTTGCGAACAAGAAAGGCCTCGTTCACCGCGAAATTGTAGGACCCGGTTCCCGGCACAACAGACCCGCCGCCCAAGTTTTTAGCGTAGAGGCCGTAGTCGATATCCTTCAACATCTCTTCGAAGGTGGAATTTCCGGGAGCGATAAAAGTATTTCGCATGCGCGATGTGGGTGCGAAGCGGTAGTCTTGGCGTCGGCCGCTGCCGGTGATTTTAAAGCCCGTCTTACGAGCGCCCAGGCGGTCGACAATATAGCTTTTCAAGATACCCTTCTCAATCAAAACGGTGCGCTGAGTGGTTTCGCCTTCATCGTCCATCTCGAGCGAGCCATTTTCGTTAACCAAAGTTCCATCGTCAATCGCGGTCACGCTTTCGTGCGCCACTTTCTCATTTAGTTTTCCAGCGAACACCGAAGCATCACGCGCGACGGATGTGGTTTCAAGACCATGTCCGCAAGCTTCATGAAAAATCACCCCGCCAAAGGCGGAGTCGATCAAAACCGGCATCTCTCCGGCCGGTGCCCATTCGGCTTTTAAAATCCGCAGCGATTGGGCGGCGGCGGTTTCGGCGATTTCACGAAAGTTCACTTTGTCCCAGTCGTCGCCGCTGCCAAGAAAGGCCGTGCGTTCATAACCGCTTTCCTTATTTCCTTGATCTTCCGCGTAAGCGAAGGCGAACGCGTTCAAATAGTTGCGCCTCTCCTCGCGGTTCACACCTTCCGAGTTGAAAACTTGCACGTGCTTGCGATTTTCATTCAGGGCCGCATTGACCTGCGTGATCAGTGAGCTCACTGATCGCGCCGCTTCGTCCATCAGTTTCAGATTGGACCATTGCTTATCGGCGGCGGAAACTCGGACCGGCGTGGGGCCAGACAGGCTCTCCAATTTTAAGGGCGCAGCAAACTTTCCTTTGGAGCGGACTTTCAATGCGGCACCCGCTTGCGCGGCCGCGCGCAACAGGCCTTCTTCGGATAAATCATTTGTGTAGGTGTAAATCTGCTCCGTGCCGCTGAGGACACGGATTCCCGCGCCTAGCGTATGGCCCGAAACCGCTTTGTCGGGCCGCGAATTCAAATAAGAGAATTGGCGAGTTTGCGTATCTTCCAAATACACCTCGGCGAAGTCGGCGCCGGCGGCGATCGCCTGTTCAATCACTTTGTTTAAAATAGAGTCGTTTACAATCATGCAAAGACGTTAAGGTGCCTCTTGGTTTTTTGCAACCTTGTGGAATCAAAAGACGAAGTGCAGCTGCGAGAGGAAGGCCACGTCGGGCGCGTTGTTGACGTAGAGTTTGTCGGCCCGTTCATCCTTGTCGCCTAAACCCCAATCCTCGATCATCAGAAAATTGACCTGACTCCCTTGCCCCCAGCGCCACCGTAGACCGATTGACTGCGAGCCGCGCCATTCCACAAGCGAGTTCCAGCCCGAGGCGATGCGCTCGGCCCTTTGCCCTTCTGGGTCAAGGGTCGTATAGTTGTACATCAGGTGCTCTCGCATCATCAGTGGCGACTCGGTGCGGGCTTGCAGGATCATCCCAAAGTTCTTATTGAATCCGATATCCAGCGACAATTCATACATCTGCAGCCAGGTTCGGCGCGGCCAACCGTGGAAGGTTTCGTTAGTTCCAATCTTGGTGAAAGCGGCGGTCATCCATGCGCCGCTCAGTGTGCCGAGAGGAACGCCAAGGTGAGCGAGTCCACTGTAGTCATTACTGCCGGAACTTAAACCCAAGCCGCGCTTTTGCGTCGGAAATTTGACCTGGCCTGAGATAGAGAAGCCGCAGTCGCAGACGCCGGGTGTGGGGCTCTTGAGCTGCCACAGCCACCATTTCATTTTCACCTTGTGGCCGCCGACTCCTTGGCCGTGCTGGGAGGTGAGGCGCTCCTCTCCGTTGGTTTGCACCGAGAAGTCGTTGCCGAAGGGTTCGTTGAGATGGCGAAGAAACCGGTTGCTGTCAATCAACACGTGAAACTGGTCAATAAAGTCATCGAGGAAGCCGCCATTGCGATTGGCGTAGGGAATTTCGAGCGCGAGACTCACTTCCTCGCTGAGCGCCCAACCTAGTTCGAGGAGGGCGGAGCTCTGCTCAAAGTCGGCCTTATATGTGTAAACGGAGCCCGAGCGCCGATCGGTCATGGCGAACTCTTTATTCCACACGTTGGCGTGATTGAACTCGAGATTCACCCATTGAGGCAAAGTCCATCCTGGGGTTTCGCCGACGGGAAGAAGATGCATCCACCCGATCGGGTGTGCGTTGCGGTAACTGTTGCGCGAGGCGGACGCCGGCCCGGGCCACGCCAGCAAAAAAAGCAGCGTGCCAAGAACGCAAAGCCAAGCCTTCGTCCGTTGACGATACATGTTTATAGAATGCCGGAAAACTACGGGCGCTTACAGGTTGTCGTAGGAGACTTTGACGATTCTAGACAGCGGTTTAGCCTGGCAGGTGAGGGCCTCGCAGTTGACCACGTTGTCGTCCGTGAGAATTCCAGGATCCACCTGATACACCCGTCCCTCTTGAATCTTCGCCATGCAAGCCATGCAGGCGCCATCTAGGCACGAATAGGGAGGTTGGGCCCCGGCCTCAAGTAGGGTGTCGAGAATGCTTTGACCCTCTTTCGCCGCCACTTCAACAGTCTCGCCGTTGATCTGGGCGATGATTTTTTCGGGCGTTTCCGTGACCTTCGCCGGGCCAATAAAGGTCCAGTGCTCTTCGACCTTTTGTCCGGTTGCAGTGGGCTTATGCACGTCCGTGCCGAAGTCCTCGATGTGAATTCGATCCGGGGGAAGATTTTTTTCGAGTAAGATTTTTTTGGCCGAACTCATAAACTCAGTAGGCCCGCAGAGATAAACGTCGCGGGTGAGACCGGAGGCCGAGGACTCATCAGCGATCTGGCGAATCAGTTTGTCGTCGATGCGCCCGCACGGCCCGGTCCATCC
>JALHOQ010000010.1 GCA_022842925.1 Bdellovibrionales bacterium | reverse complement strand
ATCTTAGGGACCGGAGCATCAAGAAAGAGCCAGGTCCGTTCTTTTACAATGTAGACAAAAAGACTTTGATGGCTCGGGTGCATTCGACCGATGGAGCGAAGAATCGGTTCAACCCATTTCTTGAATTCGGGAAAGGTGGTAATGTCTTTTCTGTGGCCTTCGAGCGGGCGGCCTTTGAATCCCGCCCCTCCGCCGCTATCCACGGTGCCCTGAGCGACAGGGGGACGGCTGGTGGCAACATCCGCGGTTCCTTTGCCACCGTAAATAGAGTGTCCACCGCGCTCATTTTGAGCGCAACCCGTCCATATAACGAAAAATAGGGCCGCTAAAGCTCGGCCCATATGCCAGTTTGTCATCATTTATACTCTAGACGGCTACTTTGCAGACCCCATGCCAGCTATTTACGAAGGTGTTCACGACACTCTTTAAGCTCCGCAAACTCCTCAACAAATTTGATCTCGCGCGAGAGCTCATCGGCGCGGTTTGACGAGAACATATAGTAGCTCGAATCAAGGCGATCGTTGTCGTTAGTTGGAGTGAGTGCGGCTTCAATATTCGCTTCATTCATGACAGCGGGAATTCCAGAAACTTCTTCGGTCACGGTATTCAACCGAAATTCCATCCTCAAAGCGATCATTTTTGAAATATTCCCTTGGTCGCGAGTCACATGCCTAACCTGTGCAATGGTCAATGCAGGTTGTTTGAGGGAAGTGGGAGCAAAACTCACCTTCCACCCGTCGCGGAAGTCGCCAAATTGCATGGAATTGCCATTGGGGAAAGCCGAACCCAGCTTGGCGAGATCACGCAGAATCAGCTTTTGCATCTTTCGACCGTTGACCAGGTATAAATGGTTTCGAGCCGTGCTGCGAAGGGCGGGGGGTAGGGAAGCCGTGGACTCATACTCTTGGTTGTACGAGGCGGCCACGGTTTTGGTTTCGTCCGAAATCTGAGCCCAGATTTGTCGCGCTTGTGGCGCGAAGGCGATCGCGGTCGCGGCGAAAGTGGGGTAGACGAACTCAACACGGTCACGAGCCTGCATTTCGCGAATTTGAACCAGTTCTTGTTTGGCGGTGTTAATCCGCAGTTCATGTCGGTTCACCACTTCTTGGCAGGCCCGACGGACCAACTCAGAAGTCGAGCTGGATTGGCTAAAGGCACTTGGGGACATTACTAACACACTGATAATCATGGTTTTTTTCATAAAACCTCCTTGCCCCAGTTCTAACACAGCGCGCCAATCAGACTCTAGATTAGTTTATTAAAAGATTAATGAGAATTTTAACCTGTGGGTTAAAATACGGAGATGCCAGCGATCTTCAAGTATTCGGATTATAAACAGTTTGTCCGGGATTGGGTGAATCAACGGCCTCGGGCGGGCCGCGGAGAATTTCGCAAAATGGCCGCTCACTTAGGCGTGAGCAGCACAATGATCTCGTTCGTATTCAACGGCGACAAAGATTTAAGCCTCGAAATGGCAAGCCTGTTATCGGACTTTTTGGGTCTAAATGTAAAAGAAGAGCGCTACTTCTTTCTCCTCGTCGAGTTCGCGAGGGCCGGCACCCACCAACTGAAAGTCAAACTGAAAGGGCAGCTTACAGAAGCTCAGCAAGCCGCCAATAAAATCTCTGAAAGAGTGGCCAAAGACAAAGAACTCACCAGTGAGGAAAAGGCGACGTACTACTCGAGCTGGGCCTACACCGGCGTGAGGAACGTAATTAGCATCCCGCGGGATTGGACGAGCGAAGATATCGCCCACCGCTTGCTGATCTCAGAAGGACAGGTGAGAGAGGTTCTACAATTTCTTTTAGATCACGGATTGATTCGACTGACCAACGGCCGCTACGAAGTTCTAGCGAAGGCCACGCACATTGGCGCCGATCACGCGCTGGTGGCGAAACATCATCAAAACTGGCGCGTGCGTGGCCTGCAAAAAATGGATCAACGGGATCCTGAGAACCTCTTCTATACCGGACCGATGTCACTCTCCCAAACGGACGCGGGTGTAATCCGTGATCTGCTCTTGGAGTTCGTACAAAAGGCACATCGGATCGTCGGCGATTCGCCCTCCGAGACCGTGCGCTGTTTAAATATTGACTGGTTTAATTATTAAAGATTTTTGGCGGAGAGAGTGAGATTCGAACTCACGATGGCCTTGCGACCATGGCAGCGTTCCAGGCTGCTGGATTAAACCACTCTCCCATCTCTCCGCATTTTTAGAACGGCGATCAGTATTATGGCATGGCTGGTGCTGAGTAAAGTCCTAAAAGCACCAGGAGGCATATAGTGGACAATCTATCGTGGAATTTGCGGGCGATCTTCTTGGTCTTGACCCTTCTTGGGACATCGCCCGCTGGGGCTCAAAGTGACCGGGTCGAAACCATGAAAGTGGAGTTGGCGGCGGCATGGTTTGAGGAGCCAGATGACCGCGCGCTCGTGCGGGTCGTCGAGATGGAGGAGCGGGTGGGACGTAAGTTCACGCCCGAAGAAGTTGCCGCTGCGGTAGAAGACCTGACGGGAGAAAGTTTAAAACGGAATTGCTTCACTTGTGTGATGCGTGTCCTTACCCCCAACGGGTACGTGGCAATCGAAAATCTACGCGTGGGCCATACGGTCTATTCTTGGGATGAGCGCATCAACATGGTCGTTCACAATCGGATCGTTCAGATTCATACAGCCAATTCAGAGATCTTCGGCCGCCTTCACGGAACGCCGACCGGCGTCCCTCTTGAAGTTTCTCCCCATCATCCTTTTTTGCTTCCCGAGGAAGGGCTTTATTCACGGATAGGAGAGGTCGAGCCGGCCAATTTGCTGCGCGGAATAAACCATGCGCCGTCGGCCGTCGGTACGGGTTGCGACGCCCTGTTGGTCCGGCGCGGTGAATACGCCGTCGAAGGCCAGGCGCGGGTGATGACATTGACCGTGGAGAAGGAGCCGCACAATTTTATCGTGGAAGGTTTGGTCGTACACAACAAGCCCGTGCAGATTCTATAAATAAATGGACGAAGGCCGCCCGTTGCGGACGGCCCTCTAAGTGGACATGGTGGACTGACAGGTTGTGTATCTCGATGTTTCTCTAGCTAAAATTATTTTACTTCAAACGGAGCTTCGAACAGGAGCACGTTGCCACTCATGATGCGAACGATGGTACCGGCGGCGATTTCCATGGGCAGGCCAGCTGGCCACTCGCCCTTTTTAAAATCGAGTGCCGCTTCTGTGCCGGCGCCATCTTCTTCAATCGTGGCGGAGCCGATGTTCACGTTGCCGATAAACACATCGACTACGGTGCCGAGTTCGAGGTTTTCTACACGCACTTTCAGTTGCGGAGTGCCCTTCTTGATGCGGTAATCGGCGTGGAACTCGGGCGCCAGGTCGGCGTCGGCCAGGGCTTCATCGGTTTCATCTTCAAACTTAGCGCGCAGACGGACATCTTGCGAGCTGGAGGCCGAGTTTTCGATGGTGGCGCTGCGGCCGCCGCGATTTCGTTTGGCTTCGCTGATTTGTGCGTAGCCAATCATCATTGTCAGTGCCATTAACGGAACGATGGATTTGCGAGACATATTCCCCCCAAGGAATTTGTGTTGTGACTTCTGCGGCGCTTTCTCTCGGCCTACGTTCCATTGCGTCGATAAAACCATAATAGCGCGAAGCGTTAATTGCGTAAACCGGGAGTTTCTTTTTTGTGAAGATCGAGGCGCCTTATGAATGCCAAAGTCTCGTAAAATTAAACGTTTAGATCGTCGAAAAATCTATTCCCGTTTTGATATCGAGAATTCTGTGAAGAGTTCCGTCTCAATTCAAGGCGTAGTTTTGGAGTTTTTTAAGACGCTCAGAATATCTGGGAGAACGTGCTCCGCGATCTTTTCATGCCCGCGCGCCGACGGATGAAAGCAGTCGTTAGAAATATCGTCTCCGCCAAACGGCGTTTCTAAAATCGATTCAACAAAATGAAACGAAAGCGATGGATCTCCCCACTGCGCCTGCGCCCAGCTTGTCGCATCCTTTTGCGCCAATACGATGGCGCTATGGAGCTCTCGAATTTTGGCGATGCGGGCGGAGTTGTCGGGCGCCGTTCGCAAAATCAGATTGCACATGCCATTGAGATCCTTCAGGCCGGGCGCGCTTTCGCGACGGAAGTCGCGGCACGTAAGTTCGCGCGAACCTAAAACCGGGGTGCCATAGTTGTACTCCACTTTGCGATTTAAAATGCCCTCGCTCGCGACTAGGTATCCCACGTCGGCTGCGGCCACCACAAAAACCTGGGTTCCGCGCGGCGAAGGTTTAAGTTTGCGGATTTTTTCCAACTGCGAGGTCATCTCTTTACCGTAAGCTGTTCGTTTCGACTCCAGGGTCTCTTTCATATTCGACATATTGCACATGTCATTCCCCGTGTACGATACGATCACGATATCGGGAAGGTGGCCGAGAGGTAGAGCGAGACGCTCCAGCTGCTGTCCCAGGCTGCTGACGCGCTTGCCGATCTGGGCGCCCATAAATATGTTTTCGGCCGGGAGTCCCATCCGTCGGCCTACGAGATAGGCGAATGAACACTCTTCGCAATCCACCCAGCTCGAGCCGCGATTCTCCATCGCCCGTTCAAAACCACTCTTCTGATCGGAGGGCGTGTCGAAAACGCGGGTGAGGGGCGGAAGATGACGGCGGCCGCGTTCGCCGTACGTCTCGGGTGCGCGCAGCAGATCTTTTGCGACAGGCATGAGCCGTTGGCTTGCGCCAGCGTGAACAAAGAGAAAGTCGAATAGACCGTGACCGGCCAGCTTCCACAAGTGCGGCGTCAGGCGAAGGTCGGCATTGGCTCCGGTGGCCAAGCTATCACCCGCAATTCCCAGCGTGGGCTTAGAATTATCGGGCAGCTGAAAAAGGGAGAGGTGTTCTTTGTCGGCCAAACGGCTCAATCGGTGAATCAGATATAGTCGAAAGTTTTCGCCCTTGGCGATTTCCGCCACTTGCTCCGCCGCCTGCTCCAAACAGCGGCCGACCCGTTGGCGGCTGCGCTCACTCTGCCCTAGACAGGTTTCTGTGAGTTGCTCATAGCGATCCACGTACTGAAGGGCGTGGAAGGATGATAAAAAGGGTACCCGCTGCGAGAGAAAGCTGGCCGATGCGCGCTTGTTCTGGGCGAGAGAGGCGAGTGGCAAAATCGTGACTGCAAGAATTGTAGCTTTTAAAACGTTCATAGCGCCGGGAATTGCAGGATCGGGGCCATGGATCTGCGAGTCTATTCAGCTATTAAACGTCGTCTCTTAAAAAAATCGCTAAGTAAGGTGCCGCATTCCGGCGCCAACACTCCCGCTTTTACGTCCGGGCGGTGATTCAGGCGTGAGTCGGCTAAAACCTGATAAAGAGACTCGACCGCCCCCCCTTTAGGGTCCGTGGCGCCATAAACCACTCGGTCCACTCGGGCCTGCACGAGGGCTCCGGCGCACATCACACAGGGCTCCAGTGTCACATAAAGCGTGCAGCCGCTCAGTCGCCAACGGCCCAGCTTCTCAGTGGCCCGTTCCAGCGCGAGAATTTCGGCGTGGGCGAGGGCCGATGGGCGGGTCTCTCTTTCGTTGTAAGCCTCGGCAATGACTTGGTTATCGTGTACGACCACGGCGCCCACTGGCACCTCACCCGCCTCTGCCGCACGGGCCGCGAGTTCTAGGGCGTGGCGCATAAAGTTAAAATCGTTGTCCGAGAGCATGGGCTTTGTTACACCTGGAGGACTTCTCAAGTCTACAAGCCCGTGTAAAGGAAGGTGATTTTAAGTGGCATTGATCCGTATCCGTGACAACGAAGCTTTTGAACAGGCGTTCCGCCGATTCAAAAAAGCATGCGAAAAGTCCGGTCTGCTCAGCGAAATTAAAAAGCGCGAGCATTTCGAAAAGCCGAGCGTCCGCAAGAAAAAGAAATCCATCGCGGCCCGCAAGCGTTTGTTGAAGAAACAGCGCCGTCCTTCGTACTAATCTTCCTTTAATGGGTCCTTCGCCCGGCAGCGGGCGGAGGGACCAGATCTTCCGCAAAGGTGAATTGCAATGGGTTTAAAAGAAAAAATTCTCGACGACATTAAAGCAGCCATGAAGAGCCGACAGGCCGAGCGCCTCGCCGCCGTCCGCTTTCTTCAAAGCGCGATCAAGTATCGCGAAATTGAATTGCGCCCGAACGCCATCACCGATCAGGAAGTCATCGGCGTGATCAAAAAACTCGCGAAGCAACGCAAAGACTCCATTTCTGAATTCGAAAAAGCCGGCCGCCAGGACTTGATTGATAAAGAAAAATTCGAACTCGGAGTACTTGAAGAGTACCTGCCGGCGCAAATGTCAGCCGAGCAAGTCGCCACCATCGTCGACGAAGTCATCAAAGCCCAAGGCGCCACCACAATGAAACAAATGGGCGGAGTGGTAAAAGAAGTGATGGCCCGAACCGGGGGCCAAGCCGATGGAAAAACAGTCTCAGATCTAGTAAAGAGTAAATTAACTTAACATACCCGTATTCGGGGTGCTGAAAACGGTATTCCGAATACCGTTTTAATAGGGGAACATCCTTTGCGCTTTCCGCAGGATTTTATAGAGCGGGTCCGTGAGTCGGCGAATATCGTCGACCTCATCGGCCAGTACGTGGAGCTGCGTCGAAGCGGAGGCAACCACCAAGGCCTCTGTCCGTTCCATCACGAAAAGTCTCCCAGTTTCTCGGTCAGCGAAGATAAACAAGTTTACCATTGTTTCGGCTGCAAAGCCTCGGGGAACGTTTACTCCTTTGTTCAACAGTACCAGGGCATGACGTTTCCCGAAGCGGTGGAGTATTTAGCCAAGCGCGCGGGCCTCCCGCTGCCTAAACCGGACGGCGATGAGCGTCCAGCCGTACGGGACATCAAAGAACCTCTTCACCGCGTAAATGCCCTTGCGGCCCAGTTCTTTCACCAGCAACTCAAGAATCTTCCGCCCGATCACGAAGTCAAAAAATATCTGGCGAAGAGAAAGTTGAATGAACAGTTGGTCGACGCCTATAAGCTCGGCTACGCGCCCGAGGCATGGTCGGATTTGGCCGACTACCTCAATGCCAAAAAAGTCCCGGCTCAATACGCCGAGCAGTTAGGTTTAATCAAACGCCGCACGGGTGGAAAATCCGGTCATTATGATCTTTTTCGCCATCGCTTGATTTTCCCAATCTTCTCTCCCGCGCGAGAGTGTTTGGGTTTTGGCGGTCGGGTGGTCAACCCCGAAGAGAAACCAAAGTACCTGAACAGTCCAGAGTCGCCGCTCTTTCATAAAGGGCGGGTCTTCTACGGTCTAGAGACGTCGGTCAAGCACATCCGTACAGCCGATGAGTTAATCGTGGTCGAAGGTTATATGGACTGGCTGGCGCTGGCGAAGGCCGGGATTATGAATATCGCGGCTACTCTTGGAACAGCACTGACTGCGGACCATGCCCGCACGGTGAAGCGCTATACAAATAAAATTTTGTTGTTATTCGACGGTGACGAGGCTGGAAAGATGGCCGCCCGCCGCAGCTTGCCTATTCTTCTCGAGCAGGGATTGTTGGCGCGCGGACTTTTTCTCCCCGAGGAACTGGATCCGGACGAGTACATTGAGGCCCATGGGGTGGAGAAAATGAAGGCCCTGATAGGTGGCGCCCCGGATCTTTTCGACCTGATTAGCCACGAGATCTGGCACGAGTCCAAAGGTTCCCCCAGTGGCAAGGTTCGCTTCTTAGACGAGATCGCGCCGGTCCTTGAGAAAATAGGCGATCTCCGCCTGCGATCCCTTTACGTGGAAAATCTGGCTCGCATGGTCGACGTTAAGCCGAGCCTTATTGAACAAAGCGTCAAAGGTCGGCCGGCAGCTCGAGTATCGCCACCGAAACAGGTCTCGGTGGAACCAGCTGCCGGTATAATCGATATAGGCAGTTTGAAGCGGGCCGAGCAGGAACTTTTAAACGTAATTCTGCTGAAAGAGGTCTACCTAAAGACAGCACTGGAATCCGGGGTATTTGAGCAGATCGCCCATCCCGGTGGACGAGCTCTGTTTGCTAGGATCGCGGAAGTGTATAGACTAATGCCTAATAAATTTGATACTTTATCGGCTTTGTTGGCGGGAGAAGTAAAACCTTCAGAAATGGTCACTCGGCACCTATCCGAACCCTATCGGGGACTCGGGGAAGACGCCGCGGCCAAACTCTTGCAGGATTGTGTAAAGCGCGTGAAAGAGAATTTTTTGAAGTCGAAATCAAAGGAGTTGGTTTCTAATTTGCGGGGCTCGAACCCGGCTGATTCAACCGACAAGCTGGAACAAATAATGAATATCCATCGGAACCGCAGGTCACTTAACCGCGATTCTTAAAATCGTCCAACACGCGAGGAGCGTTTTCTAATGTCGAAAAATACGACGGACAAAGTCTCTGACACTCCAGTCAAGGAGCTCACTCTCGCTCAGCAAGAAGACCTTATTAAAGAGGAAATTCAGAGGTTTGTGAAGTTGGCCAAGGAGCGCGGAGCTCTTGCGGTTGAAGAACTTAATGAGCTTCTGCCACCCGAGCTGATCGCGGTCACCGTTCTCGATACCTTTATGCAGGCCCTCGAGGTGAACGGTGTAGTAATTACAGAACCGTCGGAAAATAAGAAAGACGACGAGGAAGATCAATTCTTCCTGAGCGATCCGGATAAAGAGGCCACCGAGGAAGAGGAAGAAGAGAAAGAGTCCGAAGGGGACGCTAAATCGAACGACCCCGTGCGCCTTTATCTTCGCAAGATGGGCAGTGTTTCACTCCTCACGCGCGAAGGCGAAGTGGAAATCGCGCGACGGATCGAATTCGGAGAGCGCGAAATCGTGCGCGCGATCACCATGTCCCCGATTGGGACTAACGAGATCATCCAACTCGGCAAGCGACTCGATGAGGGCCGCATCAAGGTTAAGGCCATTTTCCGCGGCCTTGAAGACGAAGACACTCAGTATGATGAACAAGAGTACATTCAAAAAATTCACGAGCTGATCGGCCACGTGAAGAAGTACCAAAAAAAGTCGGCACTCTTTTTCAAAACTCTTAAGGAGTCGCCACATAAATCGCCGGCTTCACTTGAGGCTTCAAAAGAGCTGGAAAAGCTGAACACGGAGCTGATGCAGAATTTCGAGAGCATCAACTTCAATCGCAAGACCATTAATCGCATTGTCATTAAGTTTAAAAACTTGGTCTCGCGTCAGGCGGAGCTACGTAAGCGCGTGAAAACCGGCGTTGAAAAGAGCTTCAGCAAAGACATCAGTCATATGGCTCAACGCTTTAAGGCGATGGAGACATCCGATCAGGAAGTGGCAAAAATGACGAAAGAGACCATGGGTCTCTCATTCAATCACTTCCGCACCTACTATCTTTTAGCCGCCGACGCCCAAGATCGCCTCGATCGTCTGATGCAAGAAACCGAAATGACCTTTGAATGGACCCGCGACACCTACACCGCCATTTGGAAAGGGGAGCGCGAGGCCGACAAAGCGAAATCCGAACTAGTGGAAGCCAACCTGCGTCTGGTGGTCTCGATCGCCAAGAAGTACACCAATCGCGGACTGCAATTTTTGGATTTGATTCAGGAAGGCAATATCGGCCTGATGAAGGCCGTCGATAAGTTCGAGTACCGTCGTGGTTACAAGTTTTCGACCTATGCCACGTGGTGGATCCGACAGGCCATCACACGGGCCATTGCTGACCAAGCTCGCACCATTCGTATCCCGGTGCATATGATCGAAACGATCAACAAACTTGTGCGGACCTCGCGTTATCTCGTTCAGGAGCTGGGACGTGAACCCACACCTGAAGAGATTGCAGTGAAGATGGACATGCCCGTCGATAAAGTCCGTAAAGTCTTGAAAATCGCAAAGGAGCCGATCTCTCTCGAAACACCGGTAGGTGAAGAGGAAGATTCACACTTGGGCGACTTTATTGAGGATAAAAAGGTCATCAATCCGGCCGAAGCCATTGTGAACCTAAACCTGGCTGAACAAACTCGCCGGGTATTGGCGACACTGACGGCGCGCGAGGAAAAAGTCCTCCGCATGCGCTTTGGAATCGGGGAAGAAAGCGACCATACCCTTGAAGAAGTCGGTCAGGATTTCAACGTGACTCGCGAGCGAATTCGTCAGATTGAAGCCAAGGCTCTGCGTAAACTCCGTCATCCGAGCCGCAGCAATAAATTAAAAGCTTTTATCGAGTAGTGGCGTTCCTATTGCAGACCTCCTGGGTTGATCTTCTCCCAGGAGGAAAAGCATGCGCTCCCTGTTGCTCGCTCTTTTATTTTCGAAAGCCTTTGCAAGCTATGCCGCGTGTCCCACGCCCGAAGTGGATTCCGAATCGTTAAATGAGCCGTCGATTGTACGCGTGAATGAGCAGACACGTTCGGGTGAGGTGTCCTATGACGAGGGCCGGACGTGGAAAGACCTCCACGCGGTCGAGCACGAGCGGTTGGCGACGTGGGAAGCGGAAGCGACTGTTCAGCCCGCCCAGTATTTAGATGGTTGTCCCCCGCCCGTAATCTCCTGCCCCGTTTTCGTCATCCCTCGCTTTCCTTTGGTATTTATCGCGCCCCCTCGCCGATTGCCGCCTCCGGTTGAACTCTATGCACGTCCACGAATCCGCACATATGAGGCGCGCCCTTATGCCATGCGTCGCACTCCAGATTTCGTGTATTATAGGTACGGAAGACGATGGTAGGGGCAATTTGCTACATGTAAAATCCGCCCAATGTGGAAAGGTTGACAGCTTGCACACTGGGTAGTTGTCAACCTGCGTCTGACGCGCCTATACGCTTCCTCTGCGATTACCTAATCCCCCTAGGAGGAAGAATGAAAAACAGTTTGCTCATTATGCTGGCGACCTCGTCAGCGGCTTTGTTGATGGGCGTTGCATCCCCCGATGCAGTAGCTCTGCCTGGTGCCGTCGTCGGCGCTGTGAACCAAGAAGATGTGGTCACGATCCGCATCAATGAAGAAACCGGCGTGGCCGAAATGGAAGAAAACGGTCAGTGGATTCAACTCAAAGCCGTCGAGCTTCCGACTGATGCTAAAGTCGAAAAGACTCAGTATTACGGCCAGGGTTATGGCTACGGCTACGGATACGCCAACCCCTGCGGCACCTCGATCTATGCGAATCCGTGTCAACAGCCCTGTGTAAACTGTGTCCCACCGCCGGTTGATCCGTGCGCCAGCAATTGCGGCGTTTATGCCGTTCCCGGATACAATTACGGTTACGCTGCTCCCTACTATCAGGCCCCGCCCGTTCTGCCGCCGGTCGTTTACCCGCGCGCTTACTATCGCCGCGGACCTTCAGTTTATTACAACTATCCGCGTCCCCGTTATCAGCGCTATCCCCGCCGCTATTATTAATCCGTAATCGAGACGGATAAGCGTTAAGACCTTGGTCCAGTTGATCCGGACCAAGGTCACGTTTCATACTTAGCCCACGACTCAAGTTCAAAATATATAGAGGGGGAGATATGAAACGGATTTTCTTGGCATTCGCCATTTTCTTGTCGGCTGAGGCTTTCGCCAAAGATGCCGCCAGCTTGTTCCTCGATCAAACACTGACTTCAGCTCAAAATATTTTAGCCGAAAAAGACGAAAGTGACCGGCTCAACGGCATGTGCGCATTGCTCAAGGAAAGCATGGGCAACGCTGCGATCTCCCGGGTTTGGTTGAGCACTTATGGGCAGATGGATCGCGAGGCCCAAGCGGTCGCGCGCTTTCCCGAGCTTGTTCCCGCCATCATGATGACCAAAGCCATTCCGTTGCTTGGTGGTGGCGGCGAGGGATCGATCAAAGTCGATGAAGCCGCAAAATCACGAGGCAACAATATTTATGAAGTCGGCGTGACCGTAACGGTAAATGGAAAAGATCATCGCGGAGCCGCTGTGATTGAAGAGCTAGCTCCGGGATTATTTAAAATTAATGACGCCGAGTACATGGGTCTCAGCGCTGTGACTTATCAAGGTCGCGATTTTCAGCAGTTTATGAAGCGAGAATTTGAAAAAGATCCGGTCAATTCGATGCCCGTGTCGGCGTTGATTCAGCATATAACATCGCAATCCGATTTTATTAACTGTCCATAACCGGCTAAACTGTTCGCTTCGCGCCTGGCAATCGGGCGCGAGCCGAACGGAGTGCCATGAATCTAATTGAAATATCACTCAAGCGCACGGTGTTCGCCTGGATCCTAATGGCGGGCTTGATTACCTTTGGCGGATTCGCGTTGACCAAGCTGGGCGTTTCGCAACTGCCTGATGTGGATTTTCCTATTATCGATGTTTCTGTAAATTACGAGGGGGCCGGTCCCGAAATCGTAGAAGCTGAGATTATCGACCGTGTGGAAACTCAGCTCTTAAACATCGAAGGCGTAAAGGAGATGCGCTCCACAGTCCGCCAGGGGGCCGGCACGGTGCGCCTTGAGTTCGATATCAACCGCAATGTGGACGTGGCTTTGCAAGAGGTGCAAACGGCAATCGCTCAGATCCGCTTTCCAACCGGAGTGGATCCCGCCATCGTTCGTAAGACCAATCCAGAAGAGCAGCCCATTATGTTCATCTCGCTGACTGCTGAGAAAGCGTCGGTTCGAGATTTGATAGTGTATGCCGACCAGTTCCTACTCGATCAATTTCGTTTCTTGCCAAACATCGGAGAAGTCAGCATCGCCGGATTCAGCGACCGCAACTTGCGAGTCTGGCCGAATCTCGACAAGCTACGTCGTCTCGAGTTGACGATTTTGGACGTCATTGACGCTTTGACCACTCAGCACGTGGAAGCCGCCGCCGGTCAGTTCGTTGAAGGCAGCAAGGAACTGCGAGTGCGCTGGATGGGTGAGGCCTACAGCGTCGATGAGATTAAAAAGTTGAGGCTGTTAAAACGGGGTGGGCAGAATATTCAAGATGTGCGGCTCACGATCGGTGATGTCGCCGACGTGGAAGACGGACTTTCGGATATCCGTCGTATTGCACGAGTCGACGGGAAGCCAGCGATCTCGGTTGCCATACGCAAGCAGCGTGGTGCCAACGAAGTTCAACTCGCGGACGCGGTCATTCAGCACCTGGAAAAAGTTAGAGGCATGTTGCCCGAAGGCTATGACGTTCGAATGCGCGTAAACTTCACGGCTCCGACCGAAGCGACTGTCCATACGACAATGGAAAAACTTGTCGTCGCGGGCATTGTGACCATTCTTGTTTGCTTTTTGTTTTTGGGAAGCTGGCAAGCGGCTCTAAACGTGTTGTTTAGTATCCCCACCTCCATTGTCGGGACCTTTCTCTTTCTCTATTTCTTTGGCTTCACCCTAAACCTCTTCACTCTCCTAGCGTTGACGCTCTCCATTTCAATTGTGGTCGATGACGCTATAATGCTGCTGGAAAATATCGTGCGGCATTATCGAATGGGCAAGACGCCCTATCAGGCGGCCTATGATGGGGCAATGGAGATCCTCCCTGCGGCCACCGCTGCGACCTTGGCCGTGATCGCCGTTTTCGCTCCGGTGATCTTTATGGACGGCATTACGGGCAAATTCTTTTTTCAATTCGGCATTGCTATGTCGATCGCGGTCACACTTTCTTTGCTTGAAGCCGTCACCATAACGCCGATGCGAGCCGCGGCCTTTATGTCGACTTCGCCCAAGATTTCGAAGTTTGAGCTCAAATTGGATCATTGGTTTGAAGCTCTGGCTGAGAAATATAAGGCCATTTTGCGGCCGACATTGAAGCATTCCGTTCTTGTGGTAGGGATTTCGTTTGGTTTAGGGGGAGCTTCCATTTTTCTGATTCAGCAGGTTCGGCAAGAGTTTCTCCCTCTTCAGGATCAGAACTTTATCTTATTTAATGGTCAGCTGCCGCCGGGCACTTCGCTCGAGACGACGTCGAAGGTCGCCGAGCAAGTTGAAAAAGTTCTTCGCGATATTCCGGAGGTGCAAGGGTTCCTGGTTTCGGTCGGAGGCGGGGGCGGCGGCAACACCAATCCCAACCAGGTCTTCATTCCGATTACTTTAAAAGATCGAGAGGAGAGAATCGTTACCCATCTCGAAGTCATGGACAAAATCCGCAAGGGCGTGAAGGACATCAAGGGCCTGCGTGCCAGTGTGCGCGACATTTCATCGCGAAACCTAACTACGGGTCGGCAGTTTCCAGTCTCATTTAATATTATGGGGCCGGACTTGAAAATCCTAAACGAAAAAGCTCAGGCAATTATTAAGCAACTGACCGATGAGGGTCTGGCTCAAGATATGGACACGGATTTCCGGTTGGGATTGCCGGAACTCGAAATTGAACCTTTGCGTAGCCAATTGGCCGCGAAGGGAGTGACGATCGAATCCGTGGCTAAAACCTTGAATGCTGCTATCGCTGGCAGCCGGGTCAGTCGATATACCGCGGGCGGGCGCCGCTACGATATTCGAGTGAAGGTGCCCGAGGCCGAAATTTTAAGCCGCGAGGATATTCGAAAAATTTTCGTTCGCAATCAGTTCGGCAATATCCTTCCGCTCACGGATTTGGTGAGTGTGAAGGAGATTGGAACCATTCAGGCCATCACGCGAATAAACCGTCAGCGCGCCGTTGGAGTGTTTGGGCAGCTGACGACAGGGCAATCGCAAGCGGAAGTCGTAAAGCGGGCCGAAGAGATCGCGCGTGAGGTTTTGCCGGATGGCTACGGATTCTCGCTCGATGGGTCGGCGGCCGGTCTGGCGGAAAGTTTCCGCTCTCTGACCGTGGCCCTGCTTTTAGGGATTTTGGTGGCCTATATGGTGCTGGCCATTCAGTTTAATTCTTTCATCCATCCAATCTCAGTATTAGTCGCACTTCCCTTCGCTATGTCTGGAGCGATTCTGGCTTTGTGGATGTTCGGCGTTTCTCTAAACTTATTCAGTTTTATTGGCATTATTGTTCTAATGGGTATTGCCAAGAAAAACTCGATTCTGTTGGTGGAGTTTACCAATCAGGTTCGAGAAAAGAAGAAGGCGAACGTCACGGACGCACTATTGGAGGGTTGCCCGGTGCGCTTGCGGCCCATTCTTATGACTTCAACGGCGACAATCGCAGCGGCTTTGCCGCTCGTATTCGGCAACACGATGGGGCAGGAAACGCGAACACCGATGGGACTTACCATTGTGGGGGGAACGATCATCTCCACAATTCTGACGCTCTTTGTGGTGCCGGCGCTCTATAAGCTTTTATCGAATTTGGAATCTAAGCGGCATGTTTAGCGGGGGGTGCCGCGGGTTTTGATCCGTCGTAGTGCGGGTCCACAACGGTGCGCCAGGCAAATCCGGTGGCAAGGACCAGGCACACGGCCAGAGGATCAAATACGATCACGAATAATATAATAAGATAGGTCGCCACTTTGTCGGTATTCGCGCCGACAAGTTCAGCGACATATATAACGGGGCCGATTTCGGTTTGAAATGAGTTTTTCTTCAGGGTCTCGTTGCGCATCTTCATCTGGTTTTCTGTCGATTGCTTATTCAGCTGCTGGATATGCGGCTCCAGCTCTTTCTGCAGTTCCATTCGGCGGGTGATGCGGCTTGAAGGAATTTGGTCGAGTTCTTTTTGCACGCGATCTTGCTCGTCTTTAATTCGCTTGGCTTCCGACTGAAGGTAATCGATGCGGATAAGAGTTTCTTTGAGCTCACGCGATGTGTTCTGAAAAGCCCACGAGAGATAGCCGAAGATGCCCATGCTGGTAATGGCCATCAAAACCCCGACGGCGAAACTCAGATACAGTTTCATGACCATATTCAATTTTTTCCAGTTGCCGTGAAGAAAGCTGGCCGAAACCATTTTAGCTAATTCGAGGGCGCCCGCCATAACACCGACCGCGATCGGGGCGCCTGAGAAAAGCTTAGTGAGACCCATTATCGAAAATGTAGCGCCAACGATCGATATGATCGCCGCGGTAACGGCCAACACTAGAACGAAGGCTTTGTTCATACGAGAAGTTATCGGAACAAAGCCCAGCGTTCTGCATGGGCTTAAGGCCGGAAAGGCCGCGTTATTTACTTTCGATTTTAAGCGATTTTATGGTCACGTCCGTGACCGGGCGATCTTGAGCGGCCGTCTTCGTTTTGCCAATCTTCTCAACCACGTCCATTCCTTCGACGACTTCGCCAAAAATCGAGTGGCGGTTATCAAGATGAGGCGTCGGACCCAAGGTGATAAAGAACTGACTTCCATTCGTTCCTGGGCCGGCGTTTGCCATGGAAAGGATACCTTTTTTACTGTGCTTCAAATCGGGACTGAACTCATCGGCGAACTGGTAACCGGGGCCGCCGCGGCCTGTGCCTTCAGGGTCTCCACCTTGAATCATAAAACCGTCAATTACGCGGTGAAAGACGGTTCCGTTATAGAGCGGCTTCTTCTCTTTTTTGCCCGACTTTGGGTCGGTCCACTCTTTGGAGCCCTCCGCTAGACCTACGAAATTTTCAACGGTCTTCGGAGCCTTATCGGCGAAGAGTTTGATTTTAATTTTGCCCATTGAAGTTTCCATGAGTGCGTACATATCTTTTCCTTTAGATTTAGTGACGGCTTTTGCGCCGGTGCCCAGTTTCTTATCTTCTTTTTTTTCTACTTTTTCCGTCTTCGTATCTTCCTTCAACACGTTCTTAGCTTTGTCTTCCTGAGCCACAACCGCTCCACTGAACGAAACCAAAACCATTGCCATTAAAAGCTGTTTCATCGACCCCCCCTGGATGTATAAAACGCGAGATTATCAGGATTTTTGCAGAAGGGAAACGAGTCGGGTTATTTTGCGCCGTAGCGTAGGTGTGTCGACGGGTTTAAAGATATAATCGTTGGCGCCGCTGGTTATGGCCTCGACCACCTTCGCCTTTTCCGCCTCCGTAGTGACCATGGCGATCAGAATACTATTTTGTTTTTCGCTATTTCGCAGATTTTTCAAAACCTCGAGACCATTCAGTTCAGGCATATTCCAGTCGCAGAAGATCACTGAAAAAGGGGCTCCGTCGTCGTAGGCCCTTTCGGCAACCTTCAAAGCCTCGGCTCCATTCGTCGCGGTGAACACTTTAGTAAACCCGATTTCGTGCAAAGAAGCCGTGAAGGACTGAAGAAAACTGGCGGAATCGTCCACCACAAGAATCCGGATACTGCTTAAAGAGTCGCCCATACCCTCAGTATTCTCCGATACCGATGAAAGGCAACTCCCACCTAGACCTCCGTCATACCTCGCATCAATTTTTCAACAGATCGGCAAATCGAGGCCAGGCCTGTGACCTTCGGCAGGAAACCAACAACCGCAAAGTGTTTCAATTTGTTCGCACGCCGCAAATCTACGAGGCGGATAGGTGCCCCTGAGCAAAACAGCACGCGAACGGGTGTCATGTCCATCCACTGGTCCCCCACCGTAGGATCGACGTCGATCAGGTGGTCGGCATTTTCTAAAGTCGTGACGCCGTCCCAGTCTTGGAGAACACAATCGGTCACCACCATATCGTACCGCCGGTCGGCCAGGAGATTCGCTCCCTCAAAAGGATCGAGTGCTAGATCCACATGAAACAACCCGCTCGTCTCGAGCTGGTTCTTCAAGGCGGCCGCGAAGTCGGGGTCATCGTCGATCACTAATATATTGTGTCCGTGATGTGTAGGTACCTTTTGCGAAAAGATACTCTTGGGTAGGACTGGTATCGGGTGTGCGCTCTCGAGAGGTGAGGTCAAACTCATTCTGTCTCCTTACTTGTTGGATAAACTGGTCAAGTGCAGTCACTGTGCCAGCGCCTGAGGAAGAATTTTAAATTGTTCGAAGTGAAGCGGGGTTATTTTCCTCTTGATCCGTCCGCAAGGACCCCAAAAAACAGGCATTTTGGTGCCAAAGCGGAGCCAATGCGTGGCGCGAGGATTGCTGTATCGGGCGTCAAGGAAGAACAAAATCCTTTTTAACAACTCAGGGAGGCGATTATGGGGCTTCAATACTACATCGACAGTTCCTTACCCAGCAGTTTGATTTCAGATTTGGTCGTGAATTTTGAGCGACTGTTCGATCGCTGTCCATCAGACGCACTTCTCAATTTTTATTTATTGTCGGTCGGCGGTCGACTTTGCCTAGACGTGACGTTGAACTCAGCCACCATGCATTTTAAGGAAAGCTTGGAAAGTCGTTCCTACACAGCCATCAAAAATGGTCTGGAGAATATTTTCAAGTCGCGCCTGGAGGGCTGGCGTAAATCACGAGCCGACGGCGCAGAGGCGCCCGCTTAGGGGAGACATAAGGGTCTCGAATTCAAAGAGGAATCATTTTCCGTAAAGTATTTTCGATTGAACTCGTCTGCTGGCGGCTTTATCTGAAAAGTGGGAAGTGTTTAAAGGGGATTGAAATTTGAGAAGGGTCAGGGCAGTTTTTGCATTCTTAAAGGCGAGGCCGGGTTTCATCCTGGCGGCGCTCTTGCTTCCCTTGATTTTCATGGCAATGCCTCCGGTGTTCAAGCTTCCCGGTTTCGTACTAGGTGCAGTGGCGGTAGTTGTCGCCGCAGTATTTGTAGTCGCGATGATGTCTTTGTATTCTTCGGTACGCCGCCAGCTTGCGACCGAGACGCAAACGAAAGAACATCTTCTGGCGCAAAAGGAACTGATTACTCAACAGGCTCGCAATCTTGAGTTGCTGAATCGGTTCTCGCGCTCGGTGGCGGAGGAATTAAACGAAGAAAATCTTTTGGCTCATTTTCTGTCTGTGATTCAGGAGGCGGGGATTAGCTTTGCCTATCTTTATGCCGCTCATCCGTCGGCAGATGGCCAATTGGCCCTTCATAGTTGGGTGGGATGTGAGGATATCTCCGTACTTCCGGATCGAATTTCCTACGGATTTATGAAGCAGGTGATGGTCAATCGGTACACTTTAACTAAGGATCACCAGATAATGGGTCCGTCTTTGAGTCGCCTACTGGGGCCTTATGCAAAAGCTCAGGATTGGATCGTAAGCTTAATTCCTTCCCGGCAGAGGACGGATCAGTTCCTTATGGTGTCTGGTAATATCGCACAGCCATTTACCAAGCTGCAAAAAGAGCTTCTTGACAATGTGATCTCTCATGTCGGCCTTGGAGTAGATAAGATCAATTTAATTGAGAGCGCACAGACATCAAACCGCTCTAAGTCGGCCTTTCTGGCCAATATGAGCCATGAAATACGCACGCCGCTAAACGCGTTGATGGGCTTTTCAGAAATGCTCGCGGGCAAGCAGCTGGCTGACGTACGCCGGCTGAGTATCGCGAATTCCATACGCAAGAACAGCGAATATCTGACTCGCTTGATCGACGATGTTCTTGATTTGTCCAAGATTGAAGCGGGGAAACTGAAGATTCATCACCGGCGGGTGCGCCTCTCCAATCTTTTGGCCGAGGTCAAGGCTGTGATCGATCTCAAGGCCAATGAAAAGAATCTGCTTTTCGAAATCCGTGCGGGTGGACCTTTGCCGAGTCATGTTTTTGTCGATGACGTACGGCTCAAGCAGATCCTTCTTAACATTTGTGGAAACGCGGTGAAGTTCACCAATAGGGGCTCGGTACGGATGTCGGTGAGCTGCCGCAAGCGGGGAGAGCATTCTGGCGATCTCATTTATTATGTCGAAGACACAGGACTCGGCATTTCCGAAGAGGCGCAACGGCATTTGTTTAAGCCATTTTCACAGGGCGACGAGACCACCACGAGAAAGTATGGCGGCTCCGGCCTGGGTCTCGCGCTTTCGAGCCGGTTGGCCAACGAGCTGGGCGGCAGCTTGCGGCTCATCCGGTCTTTAAAAGACGTTGGAACCGTATTTGAGATAATGGTCCCTACGGGAGATTTAGATGGTGCCGAGTGGTTGGAAAACCTGGCGATTCCTCAGTCGCCGAGTTATCCGCACGTTGTCGCCGCTCCCGTACCCTTGAGGCTCGATGGCATTGCGATCTTATTGGTGGAAGACTCTGTAGATAACCAGGAGATTTTCACTTTCTTTTTAAAGAATGCCGGCGTCGAAGTGGACATCGTAGAGAATGGTCCCGACGCTGTGGAAAGGGGCTCAGCGCGCTCCTTTGATTTGATACTCATGGATATTCAGATTCCCGGAATCGACGGCAAAGAGGCGACCCGCCGCTTACGTGCAAAAGGGTGCATGACAACTATCGTAGCCCTTACCGCTCACGCCATGCGTGAGGAAAAAGAGAGCTGCCTGCAGGCGGGTTGCGATGGCCAAATCACCAAACCTATTGGTGAACGTGAGTTTATCGAGGCCGTGGCCGGTTATTTGTCGCGTCCGGATTTGCCTCAGCATTCGGTCGAAATTAACCACGGCCTTTAGGCTTTCTACTTCCTATTCCTTGGCGCGCTGGCAGAGTTCCTGCTTCGCCTCTGTCTTAAGAGAAGAAGGAGGATGAGCATGTCGACCGTAACTTTTGAAAAGGACCTTTTCAAAGACGCCAAGAGACATAGTGTGGGAATGGTGGTCATAGCCGCGGGCCTGTTGGCCCTCGCTTCACTTTCATTGCTGGTAACCAGTCTTTTTGCATCTTCAGCCATAATGTTCGTGGGCCAGGTGCTCTTCGTAGTGCTGGTTTTTTCTGCGGTTACAGTTCTCGTAGTCACAGCAATTTCGCAAGATATTCGTAAGCGCCGCACCCTGGACGATCGGAGGCCCCGTGGAGTATGAGTTACCCAATACCTTTGCCACGGCCACGACCTATAGTCCCGATAGTCGCGTGGTCGATCAGCTAAACAAAGTTCTGCGTGGAGAGCTAAGTGCGGTGTCGGCTTACGACCAAGTGATAGAAAAGTTCTCCAATGAACCTGAAATTTATCGGCTTTCCGCGATACGTGACGAACACGTGGACAGCGTACGGGCCCTGAGAACCATGATTACCCATGAGGGTGCATTTCCGGACCATGACCCGGGTTTATGGGGCACAGTAGTTAAAGCTGTTGTAGGTACGGGTAAGCTGTTTGGTAATTCTCCCGCGCTGACAGCCTTGAAGCAGGGCGAAGAACACGGTCTTCGACTTTACGAAGACCTGGCGACCGAAAATTTAAATAGTGAAGATCTTCGTGTGGTCCGATCAAAGCTCATCCCTCGGCAGGAAAAGCATATTGCACTCCTCGACCAACTTGCAAAAATGCAATGATCACACGAGTGAACGAACCCCAGGGATACATGAATCGTATCTCTGGGGTTTTTTTTACTTAATTTTGCCCGTAATCTTCATGGTTGGTTCGATGGGCTTAGGCTCGGGCACGGTCTCGGGTGGGCGCGGGGCCGATGGTTGATCCTCCCCATTCTTGTCCTTATTATAGTGCATAAGTACCTCCTGGGCATTTTAGAGAGCAAATGTCGTTCCCGTTCGGCCAATACCCGCACAAAGCCAAAATGCCCCGTTATTCTGATACGGGGTTGACGCATACGTCCCTTAATCTCGCGTGGCGCTGGTATGTTTGTTGCGATCTTGGACCTTTAGAAAAAGGAGATCCACTATGACGCGACTAATTTCCCTGCCCATTTTGTTCGCCACGACGTTGGTGATTGCATGCACCAATGCGCCTAAGAAGGTGAACTACTCAGCTACCGAAAGTCCGACAGATATTGTAACTCAGATGCAAGCGGACATTCAGACAGGATATGAGCAACAGCACGACGTGCTGGCTGGTTCTGATTTTACCCAAGCGCAAAAGCACTTCGACCGTGCGCGAGAAGACATGCGGGACGGCGCCAAGTCTGAACGTGTGCTCAGTCGGTTAGGACAGGCGCGAGCCTACCTAGATCGGGCTAACAAAAAGGCTGAAAGTCGCAAGACCCAGCTTGAAGGAATTCTGCAATCCCGGAAGATGGCTCTCGACTCGGGGGCAAGAAATTTTCCTGCCCAGCGGGCTGAATTGGGTCGGATAGACGAAGACACCCGCGATATCGTAGAGGAGAAACGGCTTGAGCCGCAGAAATTTTCAACCTTGCAGTCGCGCTATCTGGGTCTCGAACTTGCGGCCATTCAGGCGGCGCACTTAAATACGGCTCGCAGCCGAATTGAGGGTGCGAAGTCCAAAAATGCCGCGCGCAACACTCCGCGAGTTTTGAATCGAGCGGAAATTGATCTGCGGAATGCGCAGAATATAGTTACAGCTCAACGCCACAATCCCGAAGCGTTTAAGGAAGCTGTCGATAAAGCTAACGCGAGTAGCGATTTTCTTGTGGCTGTAACACAGAAGGTTCGCGCCGGTCGATCCACTCTTCCTGAGGGCGTGGCCATCGAACTCGTGAACCAGGAGCGACGCCTAAAAGGACTGAACGAACAGTTAAAAGTCGTGGAAAATCAGCGGGAGAAAGGCGATGAAATTCTCTCGCTTCAGGATCAGCAAATTCAGCGAGCTCGACAGATTCAGGCGGTTGAGCAGGCTATGGACCAAGCCCGTCAATCGTTTGCGCCAGAGGAAGCAGACGTGTACCGTGATGGAGACAAGCTGCTGATCCGTCTAAAGGGCTTGAAGTTTGCCGTAGGTCGCTCTGATCTGCCCCAGGAGTCAATCGAGCTACTGGGTAAGGTTCGCACCATAGCAGAGGCTCTTAAGCCGTCGATGGTGATTGTCGAAGGTCATACAGATTCGACCGGTTCGCCGCGAATGAATCTCGACCTTTCACAGAAGCGAGCCGAGACGGTTGCCCAGTACTTACAGACCGCTGGGCTATCTCACGACAAGATTACAGCGGTCGGATATGGATTCAAGCGTCCTATCGGCAGTAACAAGTCCAAAGAGGGGCGGGCGCAAAACCGCCGAGTGGATGTTGTGATGACCCCGGGAGTCGCAGAGCAGACTCAAACATCGATGTAAATCATCTTGTAGATCCAAAGCCTTTACCTTCATTTTAGAAGGACATGGCCCACGAACCGGTGGGCCATTTTTTTGTCTTTCGCTTTGCTTGTCGTCAAAAAGAAAGAGCCCAGGCATATGGCCTAGGCTCTTGGGATGGGATGATTGGTGGGGAGAAAAACGAATTTGGATTACGGTATTTGGGTCGGGCGTCGGCCAGTGATCATGCTGGCGACCAGACTGATCACAGCGAGAATCAGAAACACGGCCAATAACGTTTGGCCGATCTCAATCGAAATACCCGCAATATTGCCGGCTCCCAAGAGAATCGCGACTAGTCCGAGGACAAAAAATACAATTGCAGCTCTTAACATAGGTACGCCTCCTTAAAAGGTCATTTGCAATAGAACACTAGAGCAAAGGGCGTACCTGATGCCAAACTGGGGCTATTCGCCACTGACGTTCGATTTTGTACTGCGTCACTTAAAACTGGGGAAATGTTCCACTTTCGGCTTGGGGAATTCACGTACTCGTGTTAGTTCCTCAACTATGAATGATAAAAAGCCTAAATTAGTGGTGATCGACGACGACCTGGATATTCAAGACATCGTGGTTGGATTCTTCCGGCCGAAAGGTTTTGAGATCGTGGCCTTCGACGACGCGGAAGAAGCCTACAAACAGATTACAGAGAAACCAAATTTTTGCGACGTGATCATTTCGGATCTGAAACTCCCGAGGATGAGTGGCGTTGAGCTGACGACAGCGTTGCAGGAAAAAGGTATTAGTATCCCGATTATTATTATGACCGCTCATCGCGGTGTGGAAGTCGCGTTGAAGGCCATAGAAGCCGGCGCCTATGACTTTGTGGTCAAGCCGTTGCACTTTCCGCAGCTGCAGGTTTCAGTGGAGCGAGCGCTGCACTTCAACCGAATCAAAGAAGAAAATCAAACTCTTCGGGCCGTCGTGTCCAACAGCGAAACTGGAGCCGCCCAAGGAATTATTGGGAAAAGTCCCAAGTTCCTGCGGGCGCTGGATTTGGCTAAGCGTGTGGCTAATAGCGCGGCCCATGTCTTAGTTATGGGCGAGAGCGGATCGGGTAAAGAAGTAATCGCGCGAGCGATCCATGCCTATGGCGGTCGAAAAAAAGGGCCGTTTGTAGCCATCAATTGTTCTGCTATTCCAGAAAATCTGCTCGAAGCTGAGCTCTTTGGTTACGCTAAGGGATCCTTCACGGGCGCCATCGAAAAGCGCATCGGTTTGTTCGAAGAAGCGAATGGTGGCACCCTGTTCCTCGACGAAATCGGCGACCTCAGTCTCCCGCTGCAAGCCAAGCTTTTGCGAGTGCTGCAAGAGCGCAAGATCAAACGGATTGGCGAAAATCAGACCCGGAGTGTCGATGTGCGTGTGATTTCCGCCACCCACAAGAATCTCCGGCAGGAGGTTCAAGAGGGACGCTTCCGCGAGGACTTGTTCTTCCGCTTAAACGTAATCCCCATTGTCTTGCCTCCTCTTCGAGAACGTCAGGAAGACATTATGCCGTTGTCTGATTTTTTCTTAAAGAAACATGCGGCATTGAACGGTATGGCGGTAAAAGGTTTTACCAAGTCCGCAAGCGAGTATCTTTTAAAGAACCCTTGGCGTGGAAATGTTCGTGAACTGGAAAATGTAATTGAACGTGCGGTGGTTTTGGCCAAAAACTCTTTGATCGACATGCCGGAGCTGAAATTCGAAGAAGAAATGCGCCTGACCGAACACCTCAACGCCCCCTCCATTGATGGCGTGATAGACGCGCGGGGAAAATTTATGGTCTCGGACAGCAAAATCCTACCGTTGAATGAGTTGATTAATAAGTACATTGAATTCGCGCTGAAGATTAATAACGGTGCTAAAGATAGGACCGCTAAGGAACTAGGAGTAGATCGAAAAACCCTCTATCGGCGCGTGAAAGAAATGACACATCACCAGAGTCAGCCGCTGAACTAGCGGCGCTCTGCGTACCATTTCTCAAAAAGATCTAACTGCTTATTGGCTTCGAACAGATCGCCTTTAAGCGCCGCATTTTCCATCGCGACCGCGATCTTTTCCAATTCATTATATCCAAAAGAAGCGGCGTTACCTTTGAGTTGGTGACCGATCCGTTTAAAATCTTCCAGAGATCGAGCGGACACGGAGGCCTTCAGTGTTTCAATATCTTTCTGTCTGCGGAGCAAGTACTTCTGACGAATCTCTTCGGGAATAGCCATCTCCAAGCTCATACTCACCTCTTTTTAATTCTCTGAATTAGTAGCAGTTTGTTTACCCTCGTCGCGCGCTTAAAGTCCATCAAAAGTTCAAGATTCCCCCGTTGATGAGGTATCGATGGACTGATGGCCTCGCGTTTCGGCGTTCAACGCTCATACAAACTTTGCATGGTATGGCCGGCTGTTTGCTCTAAGTAACCATCACACAGGAGGTCCGTATGGCCGAATTTTTCAACGAGAACGTGGTTAAAGGTAAATGGAACGAATTTAAAGGTGAATTACAGAAAGCGTGGGGTCGATTGACCGACGACGAAGTAGAGAAGGCAAAAGGAGACATGACCGCCCTATCGGGGATTGTCCAACGTAAGTATGGAATTGGTCAGGAAGAAGTGCGCGCACGCTTAAATGAAATGATTTCGCGCTTTGGCTCATCAGACGAAGATCAGAAGACGTCCCAGCATTAATAAAACCAAATCGAAAGGATTTTACTATGCAGAACAATAGCAACGTACCTGGCTCGCATGACAAAGGTAAAACCAACGGAAACGGCAAATGGATGGCCAAGGCGGCCGCATCGGAAGCGGGCGAACAATTGACGAATTTGACCGAGTCGGCGCGTGATGTTTATGAGCGGGCTCTGCAATCGGGTGGCGACCTTGTGACCCGCGCCAATAAACGCGCAGGCGAGGTCGTACGTGAGTATCCAGTTCAGGCCACTATAGGAGGCCTGGTGCTAGGCTTCCTCATCGGTGTGACCATGTTCCGACGCCGCGATTAGTGTTTATTATTTACAATCCCGCGCGCGCATTTCTGGCGCCGCGGGATCGTGAGGGGATTCATGTATTTTCAACTCCCGACTCTGCCCTTCGATGAAAATGCGCTCGCGCCTTTCATGTCCAGAGAGACAGTTCGAACCCACTACTTGGGGCATCACAAAGCTTATATTGATAATTTAAATTCCTTGCTGGGTGAGACGGGCGGCGACTACGGATCAATAGAGCGTATTATTCAAAATTTCGACGGTCCTATTTACAACAATGCCGCGCAGGCCTGGAATCACACCTTCTTTTGGCACGGCTTGACCGACCGTACGCGGTCTCGGATTCCTCAGGATAATGGCGATCTGGATCAAGCAGTGGAACGGAGCTTCGGTGGCTGGTCGTCTATGCAGGAAAAGTTTCAGGATTGCGCCAGCGGAGTATTTGGCTCAGGTTATGTCTGGCTAACTGTTGATGGCCGGGGCGAGTTGGAGTTCGCGGCGACGCAGAACGCGGCCAACCCTCTCCGTTTTGAAAGGATACGGCCGCTGTGGTGTTGCGACCTATGGGAGCACGCCTATTACCTAGACTATAAAAATCAGCGTGTCCGATTCGTGGAAGGAATTTGGAATTACGTGAACTGGGAATTTGTAGAATCTTGCCTTTTACTCGACGGCGTCCCCAATATGACAAAGTTTATGATCGCAAGTCGTCCATTCGTCCCGGCAAAGGGGCCGTAAGCGAGGCTTCCACCTGACTTCGTAAGGACCGCAGGCAGACCGCCAGAAGTCGGTCGTAAATTCTTCCGGGCAAGAACCGACGCAGGAACGAAAAGACTTTCGCATCTAGAGTGACAAGACTGCGAAGAGGAGGGTGCTTGAGATTGAGGACTTTGGCGATCTGATTGGCAACATCCTCATTTGAAGCATTGGTTAGCCGGGTCGCGCGCTCGATCAAACAGGTGATCATATTGCTTTGCATCGAGTAGTTTCGCGTCTGGGGATGAAATCCTCTGTCCAAAGCCAATGACAGTCGGGCCTTAAGATACGAGTCGGAAGATATGAATCCGGGTTCGATCAACGAAATCTTAATATTCCATTCTGCTAACTCATGAAACAGCGCCTCGCTTGCCGCCTCGAGTGCATGTTTAGAAGCGGCATAGAGGCCCATGGTCGGCACGGCCATAAAGCCCGCCGCCGAGGAGACATTGATGATGTGACCTCCGCCAGATTTGCGCATGAGAGGCAGGCTGGCCTTGATTAGCTCCAGTGGCGCGTGAAAGTTCACGTTCATTTGTTCCTTGCATTCAAAATCATAGGCGAACTCGATCGGTGCCCTATATATGACAGCCGCGTTGTTGATCAGAACATCGAGTCGGCCGTGCTCCATATCCACCATCTGTAAGAGTTCATTTCGCTCCTGGGCTTCGCGTACATCTAACGGTCGAATCCAGTGGCGAGGATATTTTTTTAGAAAGTCGGCGCCGGCCAACCGATTCAGTGACTCTTTTCGAGCGGTAAGGATTACGAAATCACCGCGCTTAAGAAGCTCTTTGGCTGTTGCGAGGCCGATCCCGGTGGAGGCGCCGGTTATAAGGACGACCCTCATGTTCCGAACCGGACTCCCGCCGACGGACTTTGTCGGCTGGCGTTGTCGCGCCAGGGACTGTTGCGAACCTGATGACCCATCATCTTCGTGACTAGCAGAAGCGCGACGACGGTGATGAGGACTAAGGGGGAAATCAGCAGTTGGGTGAGCAATTCGACGGCTGTAAAAATCCAGTTTAGGATCGGCATGAAGCCCTTCATAAGCCCCCCTCGGCCGAGGCCAATGCGCGGAAGGGATTGTGAGTGCCCTTGCGACGAAACTTGTGCTTACTGAGCTGTGATCGCATACAGCTCGAAACCTCGTTGGCAAGAGCGGCGAAGTCGTGACCTTCGCGCCGTACAATCTGATTGTTGCGGCCGTCGAAAGTTTGCAAAACCACCCACATTTCAAATTTTGGTTTGCGGCCGTTCATGCGTTTACGTTCAGCACCGAGGTGAATGGACACCTCAAAATTGTCTTTGTCCAGGTGTCGCTGCAGGGGCTCTACGATCTTACTTCGCACGGTTTCTTTCATGGCCTCGGTCCATTCTAAATCTTGTGAGACAAATCGAGTGGTCACGGTGTTCTCCTTACCTTATGTTGTTTTTGCTAGAAGTACTCTTCGATAACCGACTTGCAACGCCCGACAGTGAGTGGTTTGGGCAGAAACGTCGGCGTGTTGTCGAAACCGCTTAAGATCGCCAAATAACGGTCGAGCGAAAGCGATGATGTAATGACAAAGGGCATGTCGGGGAATTCCTGAGCACACTCCAGCCAGGAATCAAATCCGGTCATGTCTCCATCTAAAAATATATCGGCGATGACTAGACTGTAAGGTGGTTCACCACCGATCCGGCCCCGCTTTCGAATGAGTTCCATGGCTTCTTCTGCACTGGTGGCGTAATCCCAATTCAGTCCGGGTTTAAGATGGTCCAGGACCACCTCTAGAAACTCAATTACAGATAAGTCGTCCTCTATAATAAGAAGGGATTGGGGTGCCGATGCGAAAGGGATCGCAAACTTCTTCTCAACGGCGTCAGTTGTTCCTGTCGTCATCATGGATGGCCTTTCTGTTTCAATTAACACCAAACTGAGCAATACCAGTGCCAAAACAGAACTAAGTTGCTTTCAAGGAGAAGTGCGAAGCGGCGGAAAAATGCCCCGGGCTGGAGGCAGGACGGGAAGCCGACCGACTGAAAAATATTTTCAGTTTCCCATTTTCGGAAAATGCACCACGGCCTGCGTGCCGGACTGATGATTCGCGATCTTGAAGTTCCACTGATAGAGCTTTACCACCGTGGTCACCATAGCTAAGCCTAGACCATTGCCCGTAGCCTGGTCAGTTTCCGACATCCCGATATTGAATGGCTCACCAATGCGCTCCTGGACCTCGGGTGGAATTCCTGGTCCATGATCTTTAACAATCAAAGTGTAGTCCGATACGCTCACCTCCACGGGGGATTCGTGCGGCGAAAACTTAAGTGCATTTGTGAGCAGATTAGTAATCACCTGGTCGAGGTGGACGGGGTTGGCCAACACGGCGAAATCGGACTTTAGGTTCAGTCTGATTCGGCCGGGGTTCAGTTTATCTAACCTTGCGACCACGCCCTGCAAAACGTTCTTCATGCGCAAGGCATGAAGATCTTTTTGAACCAGTGAGTTCTCAAGTTCCGCCCAATCCAAGAACTGATCGACAATGCCGGACATCTGGGCGATCTCTTTATACACATCCTTGGCGTAGGGGGAGGGTATGATCGCCACTTTTTCTTTGGCCTCTGTTTCGGCACGAAGTATGGCGAGAGGTGTTTTTAGCCCGTGGGCCATCTGCGAGGTCCAGAACCGAGTGAGTCTGTAATTGAGATTGATGCGATCAATGAGCTTTTGCACGGACTCCAAAAGGCTGGCGAATTCATCGCTTTTTGCCCAAAAGCCATCCTTAAACTGACTCAAGCGAACGGGTAAAGGGTCGACTTTCTTTTGATACTGCAGGTTCGCCGTCGCCATGTTGACATGCGAGATCAACCTGCGCAGTGGAGTCAGCAAGAACAGCGTGAGAAGTGCCGCAACGGCAAAGAGCAGAAGAACAATGCTAATCACGTAGTAGATCACTCGATTGTCGATAATCTTCCAGTTAATAAAATTGCGGTCGAGAACGAGCCCGACCTGTAAAGTGACCGAGGGTTTCTGCGGTAGGGGCCAATTGCGCACTCGTACATACTGATCTTCGGTTTCGACGGTGACCCATTCCGGCGCCAAGGGGATATCAATGTTGAGTAGGCCAAAGTTAAAACTTTGAAACAGGATTTCGCCGTTCGGATCTCGAAGAATAAAGAGTTTCCCAATTCGGCTTCCCCCAAGGACCTTGGAAATCGTGTCATCCAGTGCGGACGAGGGGAGCTGGTGCTTCTCCTGAAATTCCTCGGATTGAAGTAGGAGCCGTGAGCTCTCGGCAATTTGCCGGTCGATCAGTTTAAGTCGTTGGCTTTTAAAAAATGTAGAATGTACTAAGTTGATGGCGATCGCGGATAGGATCAGCGAAGTCAGAATGACGAGAAAAAATCTATACCTCAATCCAATATCCGGCGTTTCGGGCGTTGCTGATACGCACGTTCGCTCCAACTTCTTCTAGTCGGCGGCGGAGTTTATTTACGGTCGCCTCGACGACGTTCGATTCCACATCGGCGGCCATTTCCCAGACGCTTTCATAAAGTTCGTTTTTTGGAAAAACTTTTCCCGGGACTTGCATTAGTGTTTTCAAAAGTAAAAATTCCTTATTCGTCAGCGGGATATCCTTCCCGTTGACCATTAAGGATCGGGTATCGGCTTGGAGCGTGATATTTCCCAAGCTCAGAGCTTTGGGCGCTCTTCGCAGGAGCACATTCACTCTTGCGATAAGCTCCTCGCCGTCGAACGGCTTCGCCAGATAGTCATCTGCGCCCTGATTGAGAAGGCTGGCTTTTTCGGCAGAGGTATCGATCGCAGACAAAACCATGATGCGCGCATCGGGGTAAGCCTCGCGGATTTGCGGAAGGAGTTCGGCCGAGTCGCGACCGTTGAGCAAGCGGTCGAGGACAATCACATCGAAGCGTGACACCTTTACGCCAAGAATTTGCTCGAGTTCCTTAAAACTGGAGCATGTAAAAACGGACTGCAAACTTGAGGTCATAATCGAAACAAGATGCGCCAACAATTTGGCTTCGTCTTCAACGATCAAAATTCTAGCGGATGACATGGGTATCTGAGATAACATCCCAGGAGCGGTCAAATTCAAAGTCCTTCCTTTCCTCTATCGATAAAAATTAATTTATTTCTCGATAAAAGACGTAGCATACCACCTAAGCCCCGCTTAGCGCGGAATCAGATCTCCGCCTAGGTGACCCGTGGAAAACGCTAAATAGGCCTGAACGCCAAAAAGAATGATTAAGCTCAGCTCCATTAGCCAAAAATACTTTTTATTTCTGAGCCAAAGCGACCCGATGAACAGGATTCCTAGGAGAATCCACACGTAGAAAAAGGTCTCCGCCGCGTGTTCGTGTTTCTCCACCGCATCTTTTGCCGCTGCGGAAGTGAATTCGGCGCTCTCGCCGCTGTGCAGGCCTACGACGATGGAGATAAGCTGAATGAAACCCAGGATTACCATTCCGTACCAAATATTGGCGCCGAGCCAGCCTTTCTTCACGCTGAGCCACGACAGTCCGTAAAGCAGCGGGATGAGCACGGCCAGCGCCAGTGGCATGTGGACCAGTCCGGCATGGGGGATGGTGGTCAGACTCATTTAGCTAAGTACTCTTTGAGGGCATCGATGCTGTTTTGAATGGGCTCCGGGATATTTCGACCGAAAAACCGTTCGCGCATTCCGCTCTCATAGGCGTCTAGGCAGCGCTTTGAAGCGGTGGATGGGGCGAAGGCCACCACGCATTCCTTAAGATACACTTCACTTATGGAATACCAGACGACGGGAGCTAGGCTCCTCTCCAGCAGGGCGAGATAGTAAAGTAACTCTTGAGTCTGTGGGGAGTTCGGCTCTTGCAGCAAACGTTCGTAGAGCAATCCTGACAGGTAGAGCAGGTTCAGAAGCTGCGGATCGCCGGTCGGGATTTTGCGGTTCAGCTCCTTCGGCATGCCTTTGGAAACATATTCGATCAATTTTGTGGTCGAGTACTTGGATGGGTCTGTTTTATCCTTGGCCATTTTTTCAAAGCCCGCGATCCAGACGTTTACGTTATCGCGCGCGTCGGACGGTAGTTTACCGTTCTTTAAGTCGGCGCGCAGGCTTGCGACCGCCGCTTTTGGATCGCGGTAAACCCGCGCGAAAACCGCCACCTTTCGGCGGAAAACATCGCCAATCAAATCCGAAGGCAATCCCGAATCGGGGTAGCCGCGAAGCAAACTATCGAACTGGGCCAGTGCCTGTTCGTAGCGGCGGATCACAAAAAGGAAATTCGCGTTTTCGAAACTGACCTTGGACGTGAGGTCATCGACCGGCGGAAACAAGGAGCCCTTCGCCTTGACTGGGGTTTGCGTATGGCATGAGGCGCAGAGGTTGGCCATACCATTCAATCGCAAACGGGCGTATTCCATTTCGCCCTTGTCATAAACGGCTTTTGTTTTTTGGATATGGTCGGCCAAAAGCCCGAACGAAATGCGAAAGCCCGCGCTCTCTTTCAGCTTTTCTGGTGGATTTCGTGCCTTCTTGGCCAGGCTTTCGAGGGCCGGACTGATCGCCGCCTTGCCTTCCTTAGAGGTGAAAGCTTCGGTTGTGCTGAGATAGGGCGTCACTTTGGCCATCTCCACCAGAAACGTATGCATGGTCGCCTTAACGCGGCCATTTTCTGAATCCTGAGATGAGCAGGGGATTGAGAAAGCAAATAGGACCAAAAGAAAATAGCGAACCATAGGATCTCCTTACCTACCAAGAAGCGTTGCAACCACCAAGCCGCTCCAGAATATACTATTTTGTTTCCGACATAGCATCCGAGACATCCCGGCACAGTTCCCTGCGGCATTGAGACAAAAGGTCTCAGGCTTTAGTCTAGGCTCGAAAATACCCATGGCGCGGCTATTGCTCTTACACCGCGGATCCCAGAGGAGGGAATTTATGAAGTACTTAATTGCAGCCGCACTTTTTTCAATGTCCATGGCCGCCCAAGCCGCTCCCAAGACTCTAAAAGAGCATATGACAGCCATGGGCTATATTCTAGATTCTGTTTGGGTCGCGGCCAATGATCCGCAGACCTATTCTGTCGCGGCCGATAAATCCGCAGAACTGCGCGAACATCTTACCCAGGCGATCGCGCTCACCCCCCACAGCATCTCGACCATGGAGCCACGTCAACGCCGAGCCGCCATTATCGACTACCATCAGTTAATGGCCCGCACGATTCACCTTGCGGCATCGCTCGAGCAGGCCTTCAGCTCCTCGGGCCCCGATCCGGTCAGCGGTTCCCGCCAGCAAGACATACAGAACCTGCTGCGCGAAATCAGCGTGGTTGTAGGACGCGGGCACGGTCGCTACCGGGGGAGATAGCGTATTTTTCTGAGACGGATTCCCAGTAAATCGTCGGCCTGTCAGGCAGGTGGCAGATTGCGATTGTTAGAGAAGATTGAACATAGACCGGGTCGGCGCGTGCGTTGCTCTCTAAGTGACTCAAAGAGGAGAACCACGCATGGACCCGCGTTTACTAAGAGCCCTGATCATTTTGAGTCTTATTGTTTGCCTGCCCCTGGCCGAAGCTAAACCTGATAAAACCTGCCCCTACATCCCAACCGCTTCGGATATCGACGCCTTCACTCGGGCCTTACTGGTTCCGGTGAAGCGCCTCCATCTGGTACTAGAGGATGGAACAGTGGTCAGTCTCGAGCTCCGAAATAAATCCGTAGATCTTTTAAGTCTGAAAGGGTTGGGCAAGGGATTGGAATTCTCCGTGCCCAACGTAGACTCGTCTGGAAACCCGGTCCCGGCCCTTTTCTTGGTCACGGCCGCCCACTTCGAAACCTATGCGCGGGGACAGAGCGAAGTGTCGACGCCATCAGGCCCGCTCTGTCATTTAAAAATTCCCCATTTAGTCGATCTGACATTCCCGCAATCGTCCTATGTACGGGCCAATGAAACTCATCTTCTAAAGATTCCAGTGTCCGCATCTAAAATGCTCGATTTTAAAAGCGCCGGCACGCCCTGCAAGCCCACGCAGCTCAAGTGTGATTTGGTACCCGAGTTAACGGGCGTTTCGATCAGCTCCATTCGTGACGAGTTCTAGAACAGTAGATCTTCACACGAGTAGGCGGAGTCCGAACCCGATAGGCGCAGATTTCGGCCGTCGAAACGCAGCTCCACAGTGTCCGACGCCGGAGAATTCTGGGCCAACACTTTCTCTTGCGCCAAGTAATCCCGAATCTGTTGCAGAATATCGTGGATCCGTCGGTTCGAAATGTTCTCGCGCCAGAGAGAAGCGGCAAAGTCCAAAAAGACCTCCCGGTCGGGAAAATTCACCTGCAAGTCCTTAGACTTAAATTCTTTAAGGAGATCTTCCACGTGAAGGGCGACGGCGGATCGGAAATCCTCCCGACTGAGAGCCTCAACGAGCGCTTGATCAGGAACTTGATCCAAAACATTGCGTGAGATCTGGCCGTTCTGCAGAATCTCCCTGTCTTTTCTTTTGCCGAAACTGACGAACCCGGCAGAGCGGTTGCCGCGTCGGATTTCGTCAGCGCTGATGTTCACGTTAAAGATCACCGAGGCATTGCGAAAATCCACGAGCTCGCTATTTAATCCGCCATTGGTATGCTTTTGCACCAAGGCTCGCCCGCTTTCCAACGATTCCAGAAGCTGCTCTTGAATTTCGATGGCCGATCTTTCCATCTTATCGAAAATCAAAACAGTGAAGGCGTTGCGAGCTATGGCCTCAGCGGCCTCTGTAAGGGGACCCGCGCCGACGGGGGCGCCATGACGGTACTTGCTCATGTCAATAATATGAAAGGGAAGTCCCATTCCTTGCGCGTACGCTTTGCTGATCGTGGTTTTGCCCTGTCCTTCTTCGCCCGTAAGCAGAATTTTCATTCGCGGCCCTTGGCCCGAATTTAAGTTTGAAAGGGCGCGGATAGTGGCGCGCTCGAGCAGGGCTCGAGCTTCCGTCTGGCCGATAATCCGACTGTCCATGTAGCGGATCATCTGCTCGAGTCGCTGGCGAGCCAGTTTAGTGTCGATCAGAACGGGATCGAATCCGAATCGTTGTCGAGCGACGTCATGCAAAAGACCAATGTCCGGCGTCTGGCCTTCCTGGCCGGTGAGTTTTAGGCGGGCATAGACGGCATCGAGGAGTTTTGTGGTTTTTCGAGGTTGGGCGCCAATGCCGGCAAAGCGTTCAGCGATCCGATTGGCCTCATGCAAAAAGGCGTCACCCGGATTCTGCAAGTGACGGGAGAGAATCCACCCGCGTAGCATGGCGATCAGCTCAGCACCCGTTGGCTCATCTTTGTTGACCAGGATAAAACGTTCTTGGAATGGTTTAGAGAACCCCGCGCCATGAAATTCGGAATCCGTGGACATGCCGATGATCTTTAAAACCCCTTCAGCCATATCGTCCTTTAGGTCTTCGGTGACGTCGTGCGGTCGGTCACGGTGTGAAGCCATGCCCTTGATCCGATGGAATTCATCAATGACAAAAATGACCTTGTTCTTACGGGCGAGCGCTTTTAATGCGGTGATCTTGGCCTCCGTTGACCCCCGCCACATCTGCGCATCCATGGCGCCGGGCTCAAGTTTAATAAAGGTATACTCCCGTAGAAACTCGGGTCCGCGCCCGTTGGCCGCCTCGCTGATCATCATGTTGATGTCGGTCGTTTTACCCGTACCAGGGTACCCGAGGTAGGCGACGCTGGTGATTTCGTATCCCGCGAGGACCTCCGCCATTTCAAGAATCTTGCGTTCGTTGACGTGCACTCCACCAAATGGGGCGCTCTTATACTTCTCGGTAAGGTTGACGGAGAACGTCTTAAGGAACTCAACCGCGCTCACCGTTTTACCTTCGTTGTTTAAAACCTCAACGTCGACCAACGGCTTATGCTGACCGCTCAAACCTTGCGCGTGGGCCAGTGTTACGTACTCCGGATCTGCGCTTTCTCGTTTCAGGTAGGCTTTAGAAAGGTCGGCGTCGGTGTACAAAGATTCGGCCGAGTAGACTCCATCCGCCAAGACGGGCATTGCGGACTTGAGTTCTTCCACGATCAGAGAACCGTTAGCGCCTTCCGCGCGTGAAACTTCTTTCTTCGCGTAACGGAACTCTTCATCGATCAAGATGCCCGTGGCCTTGTCGTATGTGTTGACGCTATAACCGATGTAAAGGTGTTTCCTTCCGTCGAAGTCGTAGACCATACAATCCAGAATATTCATTTCTTGAAAGTTCGGCGTCCCGGCGGGCAGAAGCGAGAAGCGACGATGCTGACCCTTCTCGTTAATAAGAAGAATGTCACCGCCCATGATCGCGTAGGCAAGGCCTTTCAGGCCCTGCAATTTCCAATGGGCCGTCGCCATATCGCTGGCCTTGGTAATCGTGACGGTTGCCTCGCGAGCGCCTTCGGGTTGGCCCATGAAGTAAGGGTGGCGGGGATCGATCAAAATGGCACGATCGTCTTGGCCGACATAGTACACGCCTTGGAGGCCGTTGCCGCCAGTGCGAAAAACGACTCGCTCACCGCCGCGGAATTTATGCATCAGGTAATGGCTCGGGTCTTCGGATTTGGCCAGTGAGGGGACGGCGGTTAGGGCGACTGTGGCGAGCAGGGCGAGGCGAAACATGGGATCCCTTCTAATCGTGACCCTGAAGCTTTTGCGGGAGGCTTAGAAAAATTCTCTCGCTTCGCAGTCAGAGTCACTGTCTACGCTTATATGGTGAAAAAGGGATCTCAAAAGGCAATTTCTATACCGGCCCCATGTCTTGAATGCGGGTGTTATCCTCCGGGCGGGGAGTGTGCGCGCCTTCGCAGAACTCCTCGATCATTTTGCGGTTAAAATCCGCGAGGTCATCTGGCTTACGGCTGGTGACCAGGCCGTTATCCACGACCACAGAGCGGTCCACCCACTGGGCGCCGGCGTTGATGAGGTCTGTTTTAATTGAGGGCCATGAAGTCAATGTTCGACCGTCGACAAATCCTGTTTCAATCAGCGTCCACGGACCGTGGCAGATGGCGGCAATGGGTTTTCCGCTGTTGGTGAAGCCTTGAATAAATTCAATGGCCTTATCGTTTATCCGAAGGGTGTCCGGACTCATCACGCCACCAGGTAGAACGAGAGCATCAAACTCCGCCGGGTTCGCTATGTCGAGTGTCATGTCGACCCCGCAACTCTCGCCCCAATCTTTTTTCGACCACGCTCGAATCGAACCTTCTTTGGGCGCGACGACGAAGACTTCGGCACCCGCTTCTTCAAGGGCCTGCTTAGGTTCAAAAAGTTCGGATTGTTCGAATCCGTCGGTGGCGAGAATGGCCACCCGTTTTCCGTTCAGTTTTTTCTCTGTCATTGCGACTCCCGTTTTGAGGTTCATCCCACAGGAACAGCAATTGATGTGCCGGTGACGAGATCCAATCAGGCGTCGGAGATGTAAGAGACGTGGCTAAAACGGACCCGCCTTGTCGTGACTAATTTGGCCAAAGAATGGATCGCGCACCGACTGATGAGAATATGCCCGAAGACGAGTGTCCCACTCCAGGAACGGAAACCAAACGATGCTTGTGGCCGGCAAAGTAAGTTTGCATTTTTGAGAAGTAGGCCAGGCCTCTGGCATAACGGTTGAGGCCTTGAGCGTCGGCGGCGCAGGTCGTATCCAAATTGCTATCACGTACGATGTCGGACTGGCCTTGGAAATAGACAACCTTACGAGCGATGTAATTTTGCACGAGGTCCGTGCTGCTCACCAGGTTCATATATCGATTGCGATTGTTGAGACCATAAATGTAGTCATTGTATCCCGCGCAGTTGGCGGGCTTGGCGAACTGGTTCGTGGTCTCCGGCACCAGCCGTAAATCATTCAAGTACATGAATGACGAGGGATTTGCCGGCGCAAACGTAAAATCCAGCTGAGGATAAAGGCGGTCGACCCGAGTGCCGGCCGCATACCTCTGCACAAATTGTCCGCCGGCGGAGTGCCCGATAATGGTTACTCGTTTAAGATTGGGAAATCGATTTGGGGCGGCTACGCGCTCGACAAGGGAATCGACAACTTCGAAGGAACTGAAGGCCATGCTTTTTGCATCTCCGCCGCGCTTCCAGGAGTTGCCACCGCTATTTTGCAGCCACTCCAGCTCGTTGGCCAAGCGAGGGTCGCCGGCCACCTTAAACGAGGGAGCCACAATAAGTGTGCGCGCGAGGTGGTTGGAGAGTTTGGCCGAAGCGACCATGCGATTGAAATAGTTGTCGCCGTCGCGATCGGTCCCGTGAAGCACGATCACGAGGTGGTCTATGGCCGGGTTTACGGTTTCGAGAGTATAGGTGCGATACAGAAGCATCATCGATCCGTTCTTGATATCTGCATACTCCCTGCATGCGTTGGCGACTTCGCAAGGCGGCGTTAGGGGAGCGGGCAGTGAAGTGACCGGCCTTGGGCTAACTGCAACCTGAACAGTTTCTGAGTAAAAGGGAGAGCGGCCCTGGTCCGGCTGGATTTTTAGACGGTAAAAGCCACTATCGGAGAGTTTGGCGGGCGAAATATTTAACACGTTCGAGGTCACTCCGACTTCACTGTACGCGGCATCGGGGCTATCCGCCTCCTCCCAGGAAAAAATCCAGCCGCCATACT
>JALHOQ010000009.1:22275-38213 GCA_022842925.1 Bdellovibrionales bacterium | reverse complement strand
TCGACGCTGACCGTATGGTGGAGTTAGCCAAGAAGCGCGGCGTACCGTTCACTATTCGCTTAGTCAAAGGCGCCTACTGGGATTTTGAGACCGTGCTCGCCCGCCAAAAAGGCTGGCAGGTTCCAGTTTATTTAAACAAGAAAGAGTCCGACGCGAACTTTGAAGTTTGCGCTAAGAAGTTGCTCGACGCCTATCCTCACCTGCGCGTGGCCGTGGGTTCGCATAACGTGCGCTCCATTTCGGCCGCCATCGCCTATGCTAAAGCGCGGGGCATCGACCCCCGCGGAATCGAAATTCAAATGCTCTTCGGCATGGCCGATGCGATCAAACGCACATTGGTGCGCGAAGGTTACCGCGTGCGGGAGTACGCCACCATTGGCGAGCTGATTCCCGGAATGGCGTATCTGGTGCGGCGTCTGCTTGAGAATACGTCGAACGAATCTTTCTTGCGCAATAAGTTCGCCGACAACGTGGCGAGCGATGTTTTGATGAAGAATCCGATGGAGGGTTTGGTGAATTCCGACGGAAACGTGATCCGCACTCCTGGACAGTTTTATAATGAGCCACCGGTCGACTTCGCCCTCCCACAGGCGCGCGAAGCCATGCTGAAGGCGCTTGGCGAGTGGAGAAAAAATCTGGGTCGCGTCTATCCGGCGATGATCGACGGCCGCGAATTCAAATCGACTAAAACGATTTCGCGCTTGAATCCCAGCAAAACGGGCGAGGTGGTTGGCTCCACGGTCGCCTGCGGAACAAATGAGGCCGAGGCCGCCCTGCAGTCGGCGAAGAAAGGTCTTAAGACCTGGGCCGCACGACCGGCCGACGAGCGCGCTCGCCTGCTCGAGGCTCTCGCAGACAAAATGGTCCAGCAAAAATATCGGCTGGCCGCTCTACAAGTCCTTGAAGTCGGCAAAGGCTGGCGTGAAGCCGATGGTGATGTCGCCGAGGCCATCGATTTTTGCCGCTACTACGCGCTCGAAATGCGCAAACTCGCCAACCCCCGCAAGGTGGGTCGGGCTCCCGGCGAAAACAGTCTCTACCATTATCAGCCGCGCGGAGTGGCTCTGGTGATTGCGCCGTGGAACTTCCCACTCGCGATCTTAACCGGAATGGTGACCGCCGCCCTCGTCACTGGCAACACGGTGATTATGAAACCCGCTGAGCAAAGTTCAATCACCGGTGCCGAGCTGATGCGACTGATGATGGAAGTGGGATTCCCGAAGGACGCCGTTCAATTCCTACCCGGTTACGGCGAAGAAGTGGGCGAATACCTGGTGAACCATAAGGACGTTGCGCTCATCGCCTTCACCGGTTCCAAGCCGGTCGGCTTAAGCATTATGAAAAAAGCCATGCACGTGCATGAGGGCCAGAACCATATCAAAAAAGTGATTGCCGAGTTGGGCGGCAAGAACGCCATCATTATTGATAGCGATGCCGATCTCGATGAAGCCGTGCAAGGCGTGATTTACTCGGCCTTTGGTTTCCAAGGGCAGAAGTGCTCGGCCTGCAGCCGCGTGATCGCGCTCGATAGTATTTACGACCGCTTTCTTGAGCGGCTGCTTGAAGCGGCGAAGAGCCTACACGTTGGCGCATCCGAAGATCCCCGCTCCTTTATGGGCCCGGTGATTGACGACGAAGCCTACCAGCGCATCCAAGCCACCGTGGCCGACGCCAAATCGCGCCACAAACTGGTGTTTGAAGGATCCGCTCCAAAGGACGGTTACTTTATCGCGCCCACGATTTTTGCCGACGTGGACCCGAACTCTTCTTTGGCGCAAAAAGAAATCTTTGGTCCGGTTTTGGCTGTAATAAAAGCCAAGGATCTGGATCACGCGCTCGAAATCGGTAACTCGACCGAATACGCGCTGACCGGCGGACTTTACTCGCGCAGCCCCGCCACCATCGAACGCGTCAAGCGCGACTTTGAAGTCGGCAACCTCTACATCAACCGCGGCAACACGGGCGCACTGGTCGAACGCCACCCGTTCGGCGGATTTAAAATGTCCGGCATTGGCTCCAAGGCCGGTGGGCCGGATTACTTGCTGCAGTTCTTAGAGCCCCGAGTGATCACCGAGAATACCATGCGCCGGGGATTTGTCCCGAATGAGGGTTAGGTAACTCGGCCCGGGCCGAGTTCAGGCCGCCTGCGACCCGCTATTGGTTTTTCGCGGAGAAGGCCCAATTGAAACTTGCGGCAGAAATGGAAATAGCTTCCCCATAGGTTGCGGAGTTTCGGGCCGCTCCACAAGTGGCCACTTCCGTCGAACGGCGTACAGAATCAAACCGATCGCAAGGCCCGTCAGTTCACCGCCCAGATGGGCCGTGTACGCAACCCCGCCCATTTCAGGCAAAGTCCCAAGGTAGCCAGATAGATCGTTGATCCCCCAGATAATCAAAGCCACCCAGGCGGGTAGAAAAACAAATCCCATAAAGCCGCGGAACGGAAGAAAGAACCAATAAAAAAAACGCTCGGGTCGGCCCCAGTTCAAAAAACAGTACAAGGCCATCACACCACTCACGGCACCCGACGCTCCAACTAATGGTGAGCTCGTCACTCCGGTCATAAGTGCGAACACTCCGGCAGCCATTACGCCCGACAACAAAAACACGATGGTCAGCCCCACCGAACGGATCTGGCGTTCTAATGCCGCTCCGAAAATAAGCAAGAACAGCATATTGCCAAATAGATGCAACGACCCACTATGCACAAAGATGTAAGAGACCCATTTGCCGAAACTCGGATCTTCGGCGTTCAGCCCCAGAGTGAAACTGGGATGGGCTTCTTGAAAGCCGCGCACGTCGTCGAGCTTATGCCGCCAATAGCGAAAGGCGACTTGATCACCGTCGTAACTGAGGGATTCCGAAGAATTCATAAATTTCAAATCGCGAAACGCGAGCTGGCCCAGCATCTCGGCGCGAGTGAGTTCGCCCCCATCCACCTTCCGTCCGAGCTCTATTAAAAAATCCGGATATTCGAACCGGTTCTCATTCGACAAGTACTGCGCGTAGATCCGCCCTTGAGCTGTGAGAAAGTACTTTCCCTTCATCACGTCTTCAAGGCCCTCTTGCGCCTCAAGGCCAGCAATGCTGGTATAAATTAAAACCAGCATATTAAAAAAAACGAGGAGCCAAGTGGCAGGCGCCCGGAACGGATGCACCAGACCGCTTAAAATCGGAAAGATCAATCGCCATCCTCCCGCTTCAAAGTCGAATCGAGAAGCTGCTTAATCTGTTCCTTAGCCTTGTTCGAAGCCGGGCGACGTTCGCCCACGGCATCCGGATCATTCGTGATGCCCGCAAGAATCTTAACCGCCAGCGGAGACAAGGATTCATCGGCCGCCAGGCGCTGCGCCACTCTTAATGCGAGCTCGGCGTTCTTCTGCTCGGCCAAGCGCGAAAACAGCATATTCCCGATTTTGACCCAACCTTCGCGAGAGTCAAAAGTTAGCCAAGACTCCACAACTTCCTGCATCTGTGATGGTGAGGCGAGTGCAACCCATCGGCGAGCGGCCTCCACACGCAAGAGTTCCGGCGCTTTCTCAGAGCGAAGAAGCTGAGCGAAAAGTTCGGCCGAGGACTTTTTGTCTTCAGTGCGGTTGGCGTTGGCGGCGAAAAAGATCTGCCAGTCCGGATCGCGCACGGCCTCGCCGAAGCTCATATAATCTAGGCCTTGGCCGCCTTTGCATTCCAACGCCAAGACATGGGCCAGTGCTTGTGACGTGTGTTCAAAGTCGATCTCGGTCGCCGCTTTGTCGGGCAGAGCTTGCGCACAGGCCGGGCTTGATACGGCGGCACAGCTATTCTGCAGCTGCTGCGAACACATCCATGCGCTTAAGTCTGAGCCCTGTTCGAGCGGGAGCGACAACACCGCCTGTTGAAACGCGGCGATCGCCTCGGGCTCCTTATAAAAATTAAAAAGGGCCTTTACCCGCTGGACTAGCGAGAATTCGGCTAACTCCCGATTCGAAAGCAACCCATCTAGAGTGGTCAAGGCATTGCCATACTGGGCCTGCTTCATATAGTGGCGGATTCCCCACACTTCCATATAGCCTGAACCCTTGGGCGCCGCTTTCAAAACCTCCGCCACCGCCGACCAATCCTCGTCACTCCAGCTGGTGACCAGCTGACTCATCGAGCACTCCACTGTTTCTGGCGCCATTTCACAAACTTCGTCCAAGTAGGAATTCGAAATTTCAGCATCGTCCGCGTAAATAAAAGCCTGTGCAAGGTAGGTGATGGGCGCGACCGGAATCTGCTTGGCAATTTCCCCTTCGACTTCCGATTCCAAACATGATCGGTCAGCGAGGCCGGCCGCATAGAGTGTCATCGCCACTTTCAAACGACTGTGCGGATCGGAGTCCTCTTCGCTCACGGAACTGCTCACAATCTCGCAGTCGCCAAGATCGCGATCGACGAGGGCCGCGAGCGATTTCTCCATCTTGAGCTTATCGATCGCGCCACGGATCTGAATCGCCACTACCAGAGTCATAAATCCGATTAAAGCCGCGAAGAGGGTGCGCACCAACGACCGCTCCCAGTGCAACGGACCGCGAACTCCGCTCGGAGCGCGAGTCACCACAACCGTATCGCACAGGCGATCGTGCATGGGTCGCCGCTTGGGATTCGAGTACACCGCCAACCAGGGCAGACCTAGGCAGAGCAGCTCACCCACCCAAATCGCGGAGCGCAAAACATGGTCCCAAAAAACCAGCTTTTCGCCTGGAAACATCGGCACCACGCGCAAGTCATAGATGCGCTTACCGATCGTGGCACCGTAAAAATGGTGGCAAACCGATTGGTAGCCAACGAGGATCATCACCGCAAGAAAAAACATCGCGAGAATGGTGACCACGAAATCGGGCTCCGAACCAAGAATGAAACTGGTCATCATCCACTTTTTAAGCGGAGCGCTGAGCAAGATATAAAGCGGAACTAAGAGAATGAAAATGTCGATTATGGCCGCAGCCAAACGATCCAGAGGGCGCGCCAGCGAAAGCTCGGGTTCAGTCGTGACGAGCCGGTTTTCCGCGGGTGAGTTGGATAAGTCCGGTGGCGTCCAATTGGAAATGACCATACGAACTTATCGGAATTTTCGCTCGGGACTATATAGACTGAGGAGACTCGACCTTTAGCGAGATTAGCCGCTTATGGCGGTCGAGCTCGAATCGAGCCTCGCCCATGGCCCGGTTGTTTTTATCGAACAGGGTGTAGGCTTCGACAGTCTTTTCGTTGATCGTCTCCACGGACTTCAGAGATGCGGATTGAAACTGGGTTTCAAACAAGGTCCCGTACTTCTGCAGGAACTCCGCCCGGTCGAGCACGTACGACGGCTCATTGCCTTCGCCTTGCAGAAAAATGGAGCGAATCTGGCGACTATCGGGAAGATAATTGATCGTATATTTGGTCTCTTCGAGCGTGCCCCAGCGTAGCTTTTCTTCGAGGGTTGCGGGACGCCCAATATTCGTGCTCGCGAGCGAGCGCAAGCCGGGTGAGGCCAGCTTCTCAGCGGTCTCTTTTTCCCACTGCGCGTCTCGTTGCCACGGATACTGTTCGACGCTGGCGATGGCGCGGCCGGCGGGTCCCGCGGTGCGGGAGTCGGATATAAAGTCGAAAGATTGGGTACGCGTCTCAAACACATAACGGTTCACGGCCCCACTCGCGAGAATGATCGCGAGCACGGTTCCGGCCAATGTCTTTTTGCTCTTCTTTTTTGTCTTCGGAGCGATCGGCGGCTTTCCAGCTGCGATTTTTTCTGGAGACGAAGGAATAGGAGAGCCGGCCTCGGCCTGAGGTTTAACCTCGGCTTCCTTTTTGCGACCCGGGAATTGGATCACATTGTTCGGCTTATTCTGATCACTGCTCATTGGCTCCCTCCCTTACCCTAGGATGCTAGAGCGAGGTTCGTGCCACGGCGGAGACGCGTTTTACCCGCATGTTCCGGCGACACATTCGACAGTGCGTCGCCTGAAACGTCACCGTGCGCGAATTCTCAAAACGAGACACGGAGTTACGCGCGAAAGACCGCAGCATCTCTCAATCGGCATAAAGAAGATGGAAGTGAACTGTCTCAAAATGAGACGGATGACCAAAGTTTGATCGCGAAGTTCGCGCAACCTTTCGATTTTCAGGTAAACTGATTAAATGAATCTCCTCGCGTTCGTCGTCACCTTGGCGATTTCCGGACCATCGGCCCTAGCCGATGGCCCTCCTAAGGACACCGTTAAGACCGACGACATCTGCGCCGAGCATCCCGACTTATGTAGCGATGAAGCGAAGCCGGCCCCTAAACCTAAAAAAAATCGGACAGCCCAAGGCTCCTCCGGACGCTGTCGTAAAAAAGGGGAATCCTACAACCTCAACGACGCCAGCTTGCCCATTTGCGGAGCGAACAAGATCGCAAAAAAGAAGAAAAAGACTCGCGACGAAGACTCCTTCGACGAACTTCTAGAGCAAATGGGCGAGGATGAAGAGGGCACCGGCCGCGAGCCCGCGTCGACCGGCGAGCGTCCAACTCGCCGAATTTCATTTACGTCGTATTTGAATTCCAATGCCAATCATCCTTCGATCGGTGGCGGTCGTCTGGGCGGACGGCAGGAAGCCTTCGTGGTGCCGACTCGCTCCGCTACATTCACAGCTCCCTCCAGCGTTTCAGTACCCGTCGGTGATGGCAGTGCGGACGGCCAGTCAATGCGCGACTTCCCCGCTGCACCACCCGCGTCGGGCTCCTCGTCCAACAACCAAAACCAATAGCTCGACCTGGACTTGGCAATATCGATTGCGGCGCAATAGGATTTAAGTATGGCCCGACTATGGATTCTAATTTTGCTTTGCACAAACGCCTGGGCGGCCGGGCCGACTCAAGCGCAGCTTGAAAAAAGACTCGCGTCCGATCCCGACAATGTCGCCTTTCGTACCCAGCTCGCCGAAATTCATGTGGCCGGTCGGCAGTTTGCCAAAGCGGCGGAGCTTCTCGATCCGTATACCGACCAGCTCACCCCAGCCGGCTTTCGCGCCCTCGCGTTTGCCTATTCGAACATGAAAAAATACGAAGATGAAGTGCGCGTACTCAACATCATCGCCGCCAAAGAAGAGCAGAACCACGAATGGTTCCTGCTCCTTGCGCACGCCTACCTAAAGCAAGCGGGCGATACACAGGACCTGGTGCGCAACGGGCAACTCATCACCAAAGCCATTCAAAGTCTGCGCGCCGTTCTGCGCATCCAGCGCAAGTACAAGCCGGCCTATGACCTTTTGCTCAAAACCTTGATCCAGCAAAAGGCTCATAATGAGGCTCGGGAATTGCTCACCGAGGGCATCAATAATTTTGGTGAGCGTCCAGAGCTCTATCGCGAGCTCTGCCGCATCGATTCAAATGACGGCTTTCTCGTTCAGGCGGTTGAAAATTGCTCGAAGAGTATTTCGATCTCACCCAAATACCCCGATCACTACGTCTATCTGATTCAGGCCCTTTACGATCAAAAAGAAGAAGTGCGGGCCGAACGCAATGCGATTTCAGCCGCCAAGAAGTTTCCCAGTTCCGAATTCGTGCAATGGGCGGCGGGAACCATGTTCTTTCGCAAAAAGAACTATCCCGTGGCCACGCGCTACTACCTGACTGCCGTTAAAGCCATGCCGGATTCTTCTCGCGCTCAATTCGGACTCGCCCAAGCCCTTTTCGAGTCGGGCCGCCATCAAGAAGCGCTCGATCACTTTACTAAAGCATGTAAACTCGATCGCACCACTGTTGAGACTTTCTTGTCGAGCGGCGGCCGCTTAAAGCAAACCGGCCAACCCGAGCTCGGCAACAAGTACGTCCAAGCCGCCAACACCTGCCGCTAAGGGTACCAGGTACCCTTAGCGTCTCCGCGCTTCTTCGATAAACGTATCCTTACCCGCCAACGAAAGCTCGAGGTCGTAATAGATCTCTTTTTGTGGCGCGACTCCGCGGTTCTCTAGCTCCTCTTCCTCCGGCGTTAAAAAAACCGCTTCGGGAATCGAGATGCTGAACCCGGGCCCGAGCACCGGCAGATCGTACCAAACAGCAAGAACTACATCGCCCGCCGTCGGCTGACCCCATACCCGTGATCGTGGGCGCATAAAGAAGGCGTTGGCGAAGATCTCGGAAACCGATGACGTATCGGGCCCAACAAGAACTGTCACCTTCCCCCGAAAGCAGCCATAGCCCGAAAACGTATAGAGCCCAAGGCTCCGATACCTCTCCAGCTCGGCGATCTGATAAAGATCGCCGGTGTCATCGTCGAAAGCTTCCTTATCATCGCCGCCTTTGCGCGGTTGCACCAAAGTCCCAACGGACTGGGGACCGCACGTGAACGTCGAAAGCGCCCTCAGCATGGCGACAAAGTTGCCACCGGCGTTTTCGCGTAGGTCGACAATAACGTGATCGACCGCATCGAAGTGGCCGACGATTCTCATCCAGTCTTCTTTTTCAAAAAACTCCGAGCGAAAGCTGGGGATGTCCAAGAGAATTGTGCGCGAGTCCAGACGCTTGACCCGCGGCTGATCCGTGATGTTGAGTTCGGTCGCGAGAATTTCGACATTGTAGATGTCTTCGCCTCGACGGAAGTTAAAACCGCCCGACCGGTTCTGAGCGCCCCAAGGGGTAACCTGCGACACTCCGACAATTTCAACCAACTCATCTCCCGGTCGAACCCCTGCGGCCTCGGCGGCGCTGCCCGCGATGATTTTATAAACAATCAGACGGTCCTCAACAAAGCGGGAACGAATTCCCGTATCAACGGCCTGGCCTTGCCAAAGTTTCCTGTCTTCGGCCGGCGTGTAAACGAGAAAGTGGGAAACATTGAGCAGGTTCATGTGATCTTGGATCTGCTCGATCAGCTGGGTTCGGCTCAATTTACGAGAAGCGAATGCGGCTTTGCGCCGGCACTCGACGAGCCACTTTTGCACGGCCTCGTTGTCCTTGTAAAAATGCATCTCGGTCAGATCGCAGACGGTTCGAAAAATTTCGCGATTGCGACTGGCTTCGTGAAGAGAGATGCCGCCCGCAAGGCTGGCGGCGAAGATCAAGAAATACAAAAACCGGCGCATTTATCTATTGCACGCCGGTCTTTGTGATAGGTCAATTTTTTTAAATGAAACTAAGCCGCGCGCTTTTTACGGGCGCTCGAGGGATCGATATTGTACTGCTTTACTTTGCGATAAAGCGTAGCGCGGCCAATCCCTAAAGCCTTCGCGGCTTCAGTCAGGTTGCCGCCGAACTCATGGATCGCGTTTTCAATGGCGATGCTCTCGAGTTCGTTGATCGTGCGCACTTTTCCGCCGTCATCGCCGCCCGTCGAGGCCTGCGGAAACTGCAGAATTTTCGCGCCTTCACCACCGAGGGGATTCATTCCCGTGCTTAACGCCGGAATTTCGCCCATAAGACGTTGCCGAGTGCTGGGATCATGTAGAGCCTTTGCCCATTCGGTCGGGGCAAAGATATGGACATTGCAGCCCATTCCCTGGCTCATAGTCTTGAGCTTTTCGCACTGATCGCGATCGTCTCCGACTAATACCACCATTGTACGTGCCATTTAAAACCTCCGCTTTGGTTCAATTTAAGGCGCCACCCGTCTCTCGCTTGGTCGTGCAGCTGCCTCACATAAGACATATCGGCGCCTCAAGGTGAGACCATTAGGCAAAAAATGCCGATTTTTCTCAGGATGAGATAAATCATCGGAAACATTGGGGTTTTAAAATGAGTCGATTTTGTCAGCTAGGTTCTGCAGGCCGCTTTCCGCCGGATGATGTAAAAACTCCTGGCACCGACACCCTCAGAACCAAATTAAATCATTTATAGACGGCATGGAATTCGATAAGCCTCGAGGCCCTTAAAGGAGTGTCTATGCGTCGTCTTATTCTCGTTCTTATTCCCGCATTGTTTTCAGCCGCCGTCGGCTGCCAGGATCCCTACAAGGAGAGTCGCGAAAATGACGAGCGCCTGCGTGAGATTCGGGAAGCGACCCGCAGACTGAAAGAGGAGCTGAACAAGCCTTGGGTTCCGGTCACTCCACTCAGGCTCCCCTGTCACCCGTCGTCCGACGAAAAGGTCCTTTTGGCCCTCCCGGATGGATCATTCGATTGGCGCATCAAACTCAAAAAAGAGTCTTCGCCGGATCGGATGGTCATTTCAAAGGCCAAGCGGAACGATCTCGGCCCCAACCCTTTATTTGGCATTTCCAAAATTAAAGAAGACACCTTGGTTAACATGGGCTGCGACGCCGCCACGGTCGACGAATTTAAAGGTCAACTGACAGTGATCAACGCCGAACTGAGACCTGCTGCAACAAAGCGAGATGAGACCGACAAGCGAGTCCCTATCGTACTTGGCGCAGATACGGTCTTACTCTGCGATGATGCAAACAAATACCTCGTCTTGGGTGGACATATCAAAGGCCGCACCGTTCTTATGAACGGATTCTCGTATTCGAGCTTTTTTGCTATGGGAAATCCGTCAATTACGACCGACCGACTGATTCTCCGCGGTTCAAACAGCTTTATTATGCAAGCGTCATTATTCGCGATCGGAACGGCTCCGAAGCCGATCGAAGTGCAAATCGACAAAAGTCTAGAAGGCGACGGCCAATTGGTCGTCGACTCCCTCGGCGTGATTTGTCCTGAAGCTAAAAACTAGCATCACAGACGGAACATGGTGATTAACCGAACTCGATCGCTGCCTTCCTCGGCGGCCAACAGAACTCGGTAACCGCGACGCTCGACTTGCACGTCAGCCCGAAAAACGCCGTCTTTCGGGCCCGTCGCCTGATTGACAAATTGAAGGACGCGAGCCAATTCGTCCTCGGTAATTTCATGCTTGATCAGAAGCTTAGCGCTCACCGGGCCTGAAACCCAAACCCTGTCATACCGATTCTTGCCTAGTAACAAACCGGTCTGAGCCACGCGAAAGGATTGAGATTTTAAACTTTGCTGGCGAGCTATTGCCGCCCAAAACTCCCTTTGCTCTTCATAAGGGCATTCTGCAAAAGTATGGATAGTTACGACGGCCGAGTCCTCTCCGCGCACATCCAACGAAAAGGTGAATATTAAAACATCGTCACTGCCTCTTCCTGGAGCTGGATAGTGCAGCCGATAGTTATCACCAGGGCTCGCCAATGGCGTTGCCCAATGCAAATTCTGCGCGACATATCTCGTGAAGTGATCTTCATCGGCAACAAAACTTCGATAAGGAACCATATGATCAAATTCAATTCCTAAGCGCCATTTCTTATCGGGAATAACAGGAGGCAAGCCGTGCTTCTGCAAAGAGGGAGGCTCTGCGACCCTGGCCTCTTCAAGGCCGTCGTCGGGAAGGCCCACCAAAGGAATGAGCACAACCCTCTCCTGCCGTTCCGTCGGCCATTTTCTTTGTTTGTACGGCACCATTAAGATCGGTTGTTCCGCTTCGGCGAGATTTTTTAAACTCGCAAATCCCCGGGTTCCCGTGGTGTCGGAGAGAGACTGAGGCTCCGCCGAGAGTGCCTCAGGTAATTTCGCAATCACGCCCGGCAAAGGCACAGCCATCGCCTCGCGGGCGAGCGTAGCGGACAATTGAGGAGATCGTGCAAGTGTAGTGTGAACCACCGCCCACACAGGGCGCCGATAGGAAGTGATCAGCGCGATCGGCCGCTCGGGAGTCAGTCGCGTGGAGCTAGGTGCAAAGAGTTCCGCGTGACCACCCTTCATTGACCAATCGGTAACGGACATCTGCGCTGGCGCCGCGACTGTGCGAGGAGAAGGTGGTGTGACCAACTCGCGCGGAGGTTCAGTGGGCAGATCGGGCTGCGGTTCGGTGCCGCGGATGGGAGGGGACACCTCCGCGCTCGCGGAACTAGGCTCCTCCGCCCGCCATGTCAGCGAGCCAAACATTTGTTGCAACTCAAAAAACGCTGCGGCCAAGTCCCTCCGAAGGCCGGATAGCCGCAACTCGAATACCAATTGTCCATCGGCTAGAGAAAGTGGATAAAACTCCGCGCTGATATTCCAGTGACGGCGAATCCCGTTCAAATTTTCCATATGGGATGCATCCAAGGTATTCAACCGGCCCTGGACGATTCCGACGTCTCGCACCGCACCGGCATCTGAATTTTCAAACCACTTTCCAACAGTTTGACTGATATTGGACCGCAAATAATCTTCGCAATCGTTAGCCCGGACTCCGTTGGACCCAAAAATAAGAAAGGGAATTAAAAGTACTTTTAACACGTCAAAACGTGAATTGAGCAAGGTGTGTGCCAGAAAAGCCATGAGTCACAAACACGCACCTGCGATGTTCGCCAAATCCCTATGACTTTTCCGAAATAAGCAAACTAACGGCGGCCGCTCTTAATTTTGACCTGCATTTTCGAGATCAGGTGCACGGCCATTTTCTCCTGCACCTTGCACATCTTTAACTCGTCCCGGCGGTAGGAGCGCTGGCTCGGAGTCAGCGTGCCGGTTTCGAGTTCCATTTCATAATCCAGTTTGCTCGAGCGAATACCCTCGAGTTCTTTGGTCTGCTGCTTGAAGAGTTTATTCACGCCGGAAAGCGGCGCTACATCCAACCACTCTTCTTTGTTCTTGTACCAGCTCAGCATACGCAGGAAGCGAGCCTTGTTCTTGGCCAGAGTGAAGCGCGGATAGCGCTCTTCATCGAGGTCCAAAATATTGTCGATGGAATCCAGCATTGCGAAGTCGTCGTCGATCTCCGGGTTTTGCAGCACCGGCTTTACATCCGGCATGGGTTTGCTAATGAGATCGATATTATTGTACATGCTGAGTTCTCCTCCGTCGTCACGGCTCGTTACGGGCTTGCGCGATTATTTACTGTATATACTTCAAGGAACCAAAATCTTCAATGCACGGCAGATCGAAGACTTACCTTAAATTCTTTGCGCTAGCGACCATCCGACATAGCACAGACAAAGACACAATGCATTATGCAGAAGAAGATTCGCGCCGATTTTGAAAAAATAACCCTGTTCGAAAAGCTTCACGTTTTCGAGGGCATAGCCCGAGAATGTGGTCAGGCACCCGCAGAAACCCACTATTCCCGCTGTTACCCAAGGGTTAGCGAGAGTTTTGTGGCCGCCTAAAAATCCGGCAATAAAACTTCCCGCCACATTAATTCCGAGCAATCCGAAAAAAGTTCCGCCTAAAAAAAAGCGGGCGAACAATCCGGCGATTCCGGCAAGGATCATAATGGACATCGAAAACAACATGCTCAACAGTATCCGAATGCCGTCCATCGCGACAATCGCTTTTCTTATCGCGGGCCTACTTATGCCCCACACCGCCTTCGCCAGTGTGGTCGCTCCCGGAGATGGTCCTTATTACCGGTTGCAGCGGGATCACACCCAATACATTTATGATTCCGATGGGCGCGAGATCGTAAATCAGCTCGATGCCTACCACGGCGTTTTCCGCAAAATGTACGATCATAGTTTTGGTTGGCGCTTAGATGAGCGCCAGGATTTGATTCTCACGTCTCCCCGACAGCAGATTACCAATGCCTACGCCACTATCACTCCAAACGTAAAATCGGTTTGGTATCCATCGGGCGGAGCCTTTTTGGAGAGCTCCGCCGCAAGTTCGTGGGCTCTGATTCTGGATGCGCACGAAACCGCGCACCTCTATCAACTCAATGCTAAGGCCGACGTGCCGGCGGCGCTCAGCAAAGTTCTTGGCAATTCGCTGATGCCGTTTTTCTTTGTTTGGCCGGTTTTTCTTCATCCGAATGCATTCACGCCCGGATTTATTCTTGAGGGCAACGCCGTTTTAAATGAATCGCGAATCAATATGGGCGGTCGCCTTCACAGTGGCGAGGCGCGAGCCCTGGTGCTCGCGCAAATCCAGGCCGGTGAGATTGATCCCTCGCGTTTGATCAATGAGCAGTTCCGGTTTCCTTTCGGACAGAATTCCTATCTGCAGGGCGGATACTTTCAGGCCCATCTCGCGGCCAAGCATGGGATCGACAAAACGAACCAGTTTTTTACCGCGCAAAGCGAGCGTTACCTGTGGCCGCTGATTCTAAACAAAACTTTTCGTGAACACTTCGGGGCCAGCTACCCGCAGGAGATTCGGGAGTATGTGCGCGGACTCGAAGGTTTGGCCAAATTACAGAAGGCGAACGAGGGCGAACCTCTTTTACGGCAGACTTTTCTTGGGGCGTTCAATCATGATTCAAAGAGCATTTGGTTTCTCGCGACCGACGGTAAAACGCCGCCCGATCTGATCCGCTTCGACAAAAGCACCCGCGAGGTCCAAAGTCGACGCCTGGATGTGCCAACGGGGAAAGTCTTTTTTGACGGTGAAACACCCCTGGCCGTTTCGTCGCAACAACACAATCTGCACCGAACTGAGTATTCGCTTTACGGTGAAGGCGAGCGCTTCGAGCCTCGCTGGCGTGGACAAATCGTAAACGATATTCGCGGCGGCAAAACGGCGGCGATCGCGGCCAGTGGATCCTGGCTCGACACCCGCCTTCTGGTCGATGGCATACCGTACGACATTGCTCACTCGAGCGCCATTCTCGACGACAGTGGCAACATCTACTACTTCCGCCAAAACGGGGCGGAGCGGATCCTGTACAAGAATCGTGAGCCATTGTTTAAGATCGATGGCTTTTACGGCAAACCCACCGAGGTCGATGCCGACGGCGCCGTTTACTTTATCGGCAACACCGACTACGGGTCCTCGCTATTCGCCTATTATAAAGGGGAAATCTTTCGCGTCGTCGATTCGGACCGCGTGGTCGACGCTCGGCAAATTTCGCAATCGCATTATCTGATCGCCGAAGTCGATCACCAGGGCCATCGCGTTGCGATTGCGCCCTCGACGTTCCGTTCGGGAGCACCCGTCACTTACGCCTACGGCTTCAGCACGGAGAGCGTGATTCCGGCGCCGGCGGTCTCAGTCGAACAAGTCCACGCCGACGACCGCGAATACAACGCCTTCAGCGCCCTTCGCTACAGCGCGCTCGACACCACCTGGGCCTACTCAAACGTTTACGGCTTTGGCGTTTCGCTGAACGCCGGATTCGTCGACCCGCTCGAGTATCACGCCGTCACTCTCGGATATGCCGGAACCCAGTTTCGCAATGAAGCGATGGGGATCGGGTACCGACTGCAAAAATACTTGGCCGACTGGGTGATTCAGTATCGCTATAAAGAAGAGTGGTGGGAGCGAGGGGACGGAACCGATCAAACGGCTTACAACCAAGACCTCGCCGCCGGCTTCGAGCTGCCACTTCTGCGCTGGCGCCGCTGGGACGCCACTATGGGCCTGTTCGCGGCCTATGAACTTGAAGACCGACACAATCGCAGCACCACCATCGCGCCCGACAATGAAGAGACCTACGGCGTGCGCACGGCTTTCAATTTGCGCTACCAGAACGCTCCGCCTCTCGGGCTCTTCGCCTGGCGCCAGTTTCAGCTCAGCGCGCTCAACAAGCTTGAAACGCGACCCAACGAATGGAAGGCGCGTTACAACACATCGGCGGTGGAGTTGAAGTACCAGCACGGATTTGCGAAAGAGTTTTACCTCACCGGTTACGGCGGCGCCGCCTGGGCGATCAACCGCGACATCGACGTCGAGTACGGTGGATTGGGTTCGGGGAGTGCTTCGATTCCCCTGCTTACGAGTCACGAAGACTATGTGGTCAAGACAGCCGGGCGCGCGCGCGTAGAGTTTCATAAGGTATTTCGAACGCCCGCTTACTCGGTTCGCATTCCAATCAGTTTCGAGCGTTTAGCACCTTTCGCCGTCGCGCAAGCCGCTTGGCTTGACGATGACTCACGAAATCTCTACCCCCACCATATAGTCGAATGGGGTTATGGTGTGGATGTGCAACTCTTGTTCATGCACCGAATTCCCGTCGTGTTTCGGTATATGCGGGCCTTCAACTTAACCAATCCGGCATCCGCCGAGGATGAGGCGAGGCTCTC
>JALHOQ010000009.1:0-22265 GCA_022842925.1 Bdellovibrionales bacterium | reverse complement strand
TCGGTAAAGAAGGCTTTCTAGGCAAGGCATTATAGAAATCAGCGCGAGAAACCGGCCGGACGCATGACTATGGCGGCGCCGTCAGTGGGAAAGCCGCCAGTTCCGGGTGTGGCGAGGGTCATATGGTTTACGCGAAGCTCAGCCCGGACGCCGCCGCCCGTGGCGATGGTCGCATCACCCGCGCCGTGAACTCCACCGCCGGCGAAGCGGATATAGGGGTTGCCCAAGCTGGACGTGTAACGGATGAAAATCGAACTCGCGGGACTTAATCCAGCGCTGGTAAATCCCTTAAGTTGCACTTCGTAGGTGTTCTCTAAAGTGAGCGGAGAGAATCCAAGATCGGTCAGACTCTTAAGAGTGAGCGTGAACTTTCCGTCGCTCGAGCAGGTCACGCTGGATGTGCTGGTGATCGATGCCAAATCCGAGAACGCGGTTACAACATTGACCGCGCGGGCCGAAATGCTCCGGATCTTTGGGTTGCACTCGCCACTGATGACGCCGACCGGATTCCCAGTGGAAGTGACGGTGACCGTGGTGGTCGTGGCGCCGTTGAATTTCGGTTGGGGAATGTTATTGGGATCCAGCTGCTCGAATTCGGGCGTGGCCTGAGTACAAGCCAGGTTGAACACTGAGAGTCCCAAAATGAGAAATCGACCTACGTACCTCATCCGTTAGGCTATCGGATGGTCCTGATATAAAGTTAACCTGTTGTATCAACAAGGATCTGCCATGGCCTAAATCGCGACACGGACTTCAGTCCCTGTATATCCCAGCCGATATATAAGAGGCGTGGAACGTTTTATTCGCTCGACTGGAATTCTTTTGTCTTTCCTCATGGCGTCGCTTGGCGCGTATGCCCAGTCTCCAATAAATCCATTTAGCACAATCGAAGGCCGTCTATTTAACGGTGGCACACCCTACAACACCGATATGGACATTCGACTCGAGCTGCTTCACTCAAGCAACGCCGCTTGCGTGCTCTACGCCGAGGATCATTTAAATTACAACGTCTCGTCCGCGGACGCCGAGGTTCAAGGTCGCTTCTCAGTGCGGATGGGCGATGGCACGACTATCACGGGAACCACGGCCGGTATCGCTCAGGCGTTTGGTGGTCGCACGGTGAACGGCGATGGTCCCGATGGCGACTTGATTGCGGGAGATTGTTCGGTGACCGCGGCCGGCGGCTACTTTGAGGTTCGCGTTTCGGTAACCGAATCCACTAACCCAGGCGCCTACACTGCGCTCAACCCGCCCGTTCGAATGACGTCGGTGCCACAGGCCCTGGCCGCGGAAAGCGTGCAAGGCCGAACCGCGGCCGACCTGATTCAGGTTCGCGACGATGCGGGGACCGATCTCAATCAGTCCAACGTGGAAACCGTATTTTCAGCCACGAACTACGCTAGACTCATCCAACTCCTCGGTAACACATTCACCGCCGGGTTCTCATTTAATAACCAGCGTGTGACCAACGTTGCCGCACCGACCGCCGGCACGGATGCGGTCAACCGTGATTATGTGGATGGCCATGTCGGCGACAAAGTGGCCGACCTCTCTGGAGTGGGCGCCGGCACGAATGGCGGACATACTCTGATTTGGGATGCGGGTAATAACCGATGGACCACCGGTGTTCCCTCGGCGTTGGACAATACGAAGTTAGCTTTAACCGGCGGAACCGTAACCGGACCCGTTACTTTTTCAGGCAATATATTTTCGAGCCACATAACAATGAACAATCAGACGCTTTTCCTGCTCGGACGTCACACCAACGCTCAGGAAGGTGCGCTCGGATTGGGTGTGGGGGATGAAGGCCGGATGTTCTACAACACGGAGCTCAACGCTCTACGTGTGTGGGACGGCACCCAGTACATCGGCTTTGGCGCCAGCGGCGCCGCTGGCGGCGCTCTCGCCGGAAGCTATCCCAATCCCACGATCGGAACAGGCGTCGTCACATCGGACAATATCACCGATGGAACGATTGCGACCGACGATCTGGCCGACAGTTCGATTACTCCACTCAAGCTTGGCTCACCGGGAGCGGGCCGAATCGCAATCTCGAACGGCACGAACTCGGCCTTTGTGTTTACCGCATGTGCGGAGGGCGAAGTGCTGCAATGGTCGACGGGAACCGGCTGGGGTTGCGGAACTGGCGCGCTAATTAACGGAACAAACCTTCGTGGCGTTAACGTATCCACTACGACTCCGACCTCCAATCAAGTTTTAAAATACAATGGCTCAGCATGGGCCCCGGCCACCGATGAACGCGGCGTGACTCATGTCGGAATGGGTCTTGGCTTCATGCCCGGAGATATCAACGGCTCGGGCACAATCCATATTGATGTGGGCGTAACCGACGGCCAAATCGTTCAAGTTGATACCGGTGATCGGCTTCCAGTTATTGATGGCAGCCAGCTGACGAACATCAATGCCGTTCAGATTCAGAGTCAACCCGTATCGGTCGTGGCACCAACAATTATTGGCCAAGTTCTTAAATGGAATGGCTCGGCCTGGGAAGCAGGCACCGACATCGGCGCTGGTGGTGCCGATGCCTCCTCATTACGCGGTTTCAATATTTCGACTACGACTCCCACACCGAACCAAGTTCTTCGATACAATGGTTCAGCTTGGGAGGCCGTAACCTTAGTTGATAACGTAGGCACCGGCACGATCAGCTTTATCGCGAGCGGCAATGGCCTAAGTGGTGGACCGATCACGACCACCGGAACCATCAGCGTCAACGCCGGCACGGCCCCCAACCAAATCGTACAACTCGACGGCACTTCCCGCCTGCCGGCCGTGGATGGAAGTCAGGTCACCAACATCGCGAACCTCCGTGGCCAAAACGTGGCTACTACCACGCCGAATCCCGGCCAAGTTTTAAAGTACAACGGGTCGGCCTGGGAAGCGGCGGCGGACACCGATTCTGGAATTACCGCATTGAGCGGCGATATAACGGCCTCGGGCTCCGGCCCAGTAGCGGCCACCATCCTCGACAACCGAGTTTTGACCCGCATGCTGGATAATTCGGCGATCGGCGTGAATCGAATCATTATGACTGATGCCGTGACCGGAAACTCGCTCACCTATGCCGATGGCTGCACTCCCGGTCAAGTTCTGAAGTGGGTAGATTCAGCCAATGGCTGGGCCTGCGCAGGCGACATAGGGGCCACTGGGGTTGTGACTCTCGTTGCTGGCGGCACCGGTACAACTGGAGGCAGCATAACCGGAACAGGCACCATCAATGTGGACGTGGGAATAGGAAACAACCAAGTCTTGCAACTGAATGGTTCCGCTCAGATTCCCGCAGTTGACGGCTCGCTCCTGACGTTCGTAAATGCCGCCACCATTCGCGGGGAGAATGTGGCCACCACCACGCCCACTCTCAACCAGGTTCTTCGCTACAACGGGACGGCGTGGGAGCCCTTCACGCTTCCCGCTGGCGCATCCTCGGGTACACAAGGGCAGATTCAGTTTGCAGGTGTCGCCGCCGGAACTTTTAACGCCTCAGCAAACCTGCACTGGGACAACACCAATAATCGACTTGGAATTCTAAATGGTGGCCCTAGCTATGCCCTTCATGTCGGCACTTCCGCAGGCAGCACACAGTTAGCGCGCTTTGAAGGACCCGTCGAGATTCGCAACAATGCCGCTGGCTCACCGACAAATCTCATCCTTTCAAATCTAAACAACACTGGGAGCATCGGAACTGCGATCGAGCTGAATGGGTACTCGGGTGGTGCCCGTTTGTCGGCTAAGATCGAAAGCGGTATGGACGGAACTGGCTGGTTGGGTTCAACGAGATTCCTCATCGGAGAGTATGGTACCTGGGTCGAAAAGATGCGCATTCATCACAAGGGGAATGTAGGAATCGGCACTTCAAACCCCAATGCCGGCGCGGTTCTTGACATTCATGGCACGGGTAACCTGAGCGCGATCATAGTCCCGCGCGCGACTACTGGGGACCGACCGATCACAGCCGCGAACGGCATGATTCGGTACAATACTTCACTCGCCAAGTTTGAGGTGTACGAAGACGATGAGTGGGTCAACATGGTGAGCACAGGCGGCGGAGGGGATTTTCTCCGCGACGGTTCTCTAGCTATGACTGGCAACTTGAGGCTGGGAGGATCTTGGCTGAGCAATGACGGCGGCGGCGAAGGAATTCGCGTCGATAACACGGGCAACGTGGGTGTCGGTTCCGCGTCGCCTTCCTCGAATCTTGATATTTACGGAAACAGCGCCGGAATCGTGGGATCATGGGTGACAAATGCCAATACCTCCGGCACGAGCGGCGCACAGTTAAAACTCGCGAGCGGAGCTGGAGGCACTAACGGCGACGCCTTTGTGACATACGACTTACCCGGAGCCGCCACCTGGTCTACCGGCGTCGATGCCAGTGATGGCCGTTCCTTTAAATTCAACTTGAGTGGCAGTCCTTCGTTAGGTGGCACCATGATGGTGGTGACTACAGGTGGATTCGTAGGGATCGGAACCACAGTCCCTCGAGGAGAACTGAACGTCGTCAGCAGCTCGACGAGTGCTTATAGAGGAATTTCATCCGAACAGATTAGTGGTTCCACCCAAGGGGCGCTTTTCTCGACTTTAAAGGCTCGTGGTACCCCTGGATCTCCCACCGTTGTAAACGTCAACGACACCATCGGGGGACTGGTAGGCTTCGGATACACCGGAGGCGGAACGGACGGATACGAGTCCGGTGCGCAGATTAACTTTAGGGCCCGCACTGGATTTGCTCCAGCCACCCGTGATACTGCAATTCTGTTCCAGACAGCTTATGGCAATACGATGTCGGAAAAAATGCGCATCGAACCTAACGGACGAATCGGCATAGGCACCGATACCCCTCTCACCAATGCGATTCTAGATATCTACGCAACAGGCGCACTAAGTACCATGATAATTCCGAGAGGAACGACCGCCGATCGCGTCGGTTTCGGCACGAACGGTATGATTCGATTCAATACCGACACTGCGAAGTTCGAAGTTTACGAAGGTTCATGGACTCAGATGGTTCAAACGGCCGCTGGCTCCTATCTGCCCTTGACGGGCGGCAATCTCACCGGACCACTTCAGGTCTCGTCGGGCACGGTGATGATTGGCACGGCCTCCCCAATCTATGAGGCGGGACTTACTACATGGCGGTCGGAAAACGACACGGCGAACGGCTTTTACTCCGGCACATTCAATCAGTTTTTTGTCAATCCGGCCGGTGGCCACGACGGCACCTATTATGCCTCAAATACTTTGCTCTCCCTTTCGCCATCTGGCAGTGGCACTGGCGCTGCAATTGGTTCCATGGTGGCGATTGATAAGGCCACCCCCCATGGACTCGCCGCCGCGACCGGCGTTAAGTCCTTTCTCAACATGGTGGGCGGCGGCGGCAACGTGACTAATGTTTATGGAATGGAATCCCTGGTTAACTTGGGAGTAGGTTCTACCGACGTTCGAGGTCTGAGTATTTCCATGTCCGGCGGCGGAAGCGCGACTCAAGTTCGAGGGATTAGCATTGATGCAGCCATGACAGGCGCAACTGACGCATACGGTGTCTACATTTCTGATATCTCGGGCACGAATCAATACGGAATCTACCAGGCCGGCGCAAACGACACCAACTACTTCGCGGGCCGCGTGGGCATCGGCACTAACTCGCCGGCCACCGGCGCGCTCCTCGACCTAAACGGCACAGGGGCCCTACTCGTCCCCCGCGGCACCACCGCCGATCGTAGCGGTTTCGGCGCGAACGGAATGATCCGGTACAACACCAACCTCGCCAAATTTGAAGTCTTCGAAGCCGGGTCGTGGACGAACATGGTTACACCGGTAGGCGGCGACTTTATGTCGAACGGCACTGTGCCGATGACGGGCAATCTCCGCGCGGCGGCCGGAGCCGTGGGTTCGCCGAGTTACACTTTTAGTGGCGACACCGATACCGGAATATGGAATTCCGGCGCCGGCAACATTGCGCTCTCAACGAACGGCAACCAAGTTCTGACTGTCGGATCGGTAGGAATTGGCATAGGTACAACAACGACCACTCGCTACATGACCATCAACTCTTCTTTAGGTAACTCAGAAGTGATGCGAGTGAGTATGAATGGTACCGGATCTTTTCGCTTGAATCACTCCGTAACTGACGACGCGCGACTCGCAATGAGCAATGGAAGCTCTGTTGATTCGATCTCACTCAACACCAGAGGCGATAGCTGGTTGGCCGGAGGGCGCGTGGGGATCGGAACCAATGCGCCGAACACCTATGCCGTACTCGATGTGGTGGGTACGGGCGCTATCAGCTCTATGATCGTGCCACGAGGCACGAACGCGGAACGGACGTTGCTTACCGCTCAGAACGGAATGATTCGTTACAATACGAACTCATCAAGCTTCGAAGTTTTCGAAAACGCGACTTGGAAAAATGTAATTACATCGGGCTCCGCTATGTCGATCGACGCCCTCTCCGACGGCAAATACTTGGCCTCAGATTCAAGCCTCGGCCTGGGCGCCAACGCGCTTCAGAGCAATACAGCTGGTGGGCAGAACAACACCGCCGTTGGGGCCGACAGCCTTTATACAGTGATTGCAGGAGACAATAATACCGCAGTCGGTGCGGGAAGTCTGTACGCTACGACGGGCAACAGCAACACTGCTCTAGGCGTCGATTCAGGCCTTAATATCAGTTCCGGTAGCGACAACGTGGCCATCGGCCACGGCGCCGCCTCATTACTCACAAGCGGCTCCGGAAACATTGCGATTGGGTCTAACGTTGAACTGGATCTCAACGCCGGCAGCAACCAGATGAATATTGGCAACACCCTGTACGGCATAGGTGTCAACACAGCCAATAGTGGTCGCGTCGGCATCGGCACCTCAAATCCGAACGTCGGCTCAGCTCTAGACGTTTTCGGTACCGGAAACCTGAGTTCTATGTTGATCCCACGCGGTACTACGGCTGAGCGACCGATTTCAGGGATTAACGGGATGATTCGCTACAATTCAGCTCGGAACAAGTTCGAAGTTTACGAAAATGGATGGAGCACTTCGATCACCGCCGATCACAAAGGAACTACGATTTTTCCAGGAAACATCGCTCAAAAAGTCGTATCCGACGCAGATGCCAACCTAGATTTCAATCAAGGACCAATCATAATTTCAACCTTCGCCTGCGGAACTTACTCTCTAAGCAGTATCCGCGAAGGTGGGTCCTATACCATTATCAACACCAACACAGGAACTGGGGCCTGCAATTTCAATACGACAGTGACCGGTGATGATAACGGAACTGTGACCTACCGCTGGATGCCAGCTTCGGGGAACCGCCTGGCCAGCAGCCACACCATTTATAACCTTTTCCGCGCCGGAAACGTCGTATACATAACATGGACTACCGGATTCAATTAATCCTCATCCCCACCTTTTTGACTGTTGCGTTTAGCCAGCCGGCAGATGCTCAGCTGAAAGGTCTTTTGCAAACTCGTCCCGTTACTAGGATGGAATTTACGACAACACAGACTGGAATTCCGATTCCCCATGGCGCTAAGAAAATTTGGGTCAAAATTTGGGGTGCCGGCGGCGGCGGCGGATCGGGGGGCGCGGTTCGAACCGGTGGACCAGGCGGATCTGGCGGATTCAATTCAGCCATAATCGACTTACCAGGTGGCACGACAGCAATAGACGTAACAGTCGGAGATGGGGGACCTTCTCCGATTTCGTTTGGCGGATTCGGATTCGGTGGCGCGGGTGGAGGGTATTCGCAAGTCAGAGCCCAACCAGGCAATATCTCGCTCATAATCGCTGGAGCCGGCGGCGGCGGCGGTGGTGGCGGCAACACAGGGGGTGTTGCAGCTGGATTCGGCGGGGATGGTGGTGGAAATGCTGGGATGAATGGCGGCACAGGCTCCGGTTGCACCCCGGGTGGAGGCGCGACTTCCAGTACTCCAGGTTCAGCGGGAACTACTACATGCGGAGTAGGATTTTCTCCTACGGCCGGGATAGCGTTGGACGCAGGCGAGGGCGGTATGTGCAGCGCCAATCTAATACTCGGCGGTGGAGCTCCCGGAGGAGGAGATACTCGATTTCGAAACTCAGCCCCTTCGGTCACCAGTTCAGGAAGCGGCGGCGGCGGAGCGTTCGGCGGCGGTGGTGGCGGTGGCGGATCTGGCACAAACAGTGCCTGCGGCGGTGGTGGCGGAAGTGGTATGGTAAACGCCACTTATGGATTCTCTCCCCTTGAAGCCGTGGCAGGCGTGGGTTCGGACTCGGAACGCTTGGTGCCTGCTGGACAAGGCGGCGGTGGTGGCCCGCTAGGTTCTGCGGGATCGCCCGGTCAATCTGGATTCGCAGTAGTTTACTTTCTTTATTAAAAAAAGGGGCTCCTAGTCGGAGCCCTTAGCATGTTTTAAATCTATCCAGTCTCTAGTTAAGGAATGGCGTTAATTTTTGTCTGCACTTCAGCATCTGTCAGATGCTGGACTGTCTGATCGGCTGGATCTTGACAGGCTGACGAAATTTGAGGGCCGAACGTTAAAATCTTCTGCGCGACAATGCTGTTACAAGCATTTGCGGACATGCATACGGTTTTTTCGCGCGCTTGAGTAAGCACAAAAGTGCCGTTTGAGTCGAGACCAAGCGCGATCGGCTGAAAGCTAGAATCCTCAACGATACAATTGTAAGGGCTGTTCGGCGAATAACCGTTGCCAGACGACTCCGGACAAACCTTATCCACATACTTTTCAGCCTTGGCGATAGAGTAATTCACGTAGGGCTTAAGGAGCTTCTGCAGTCTCTTCGGCTGCGCAAGCAACCAGGCATTCACATAGGCAATATATTTATCAAGGTCCGAACGCAGCTTAGTGCACTGTTCAGCGGTCAGATCACCGGGCTGAGTGGGAAAGCTCGGAACGGTAGCGGATGCGAAGTTGGCCGAGAACAGGATCGCTGTTGCGACAAATAGTTTAGAGAAGGCGTTCATAAATGACTCCCTTTGCTTTCAATGAAAGCTGTTTGTTAATTTTGTTTTCTGTGATGTCTGTCAGGTCGGACGTGAGCCAACAAAGAAGTGGAGACCTTAAGAATCAGTTACCAATAGCATCCTATTACAAAGGGCGCGCCAGTTCAGAACGTATTAAAATGTGCTATGCCATCCTCAAGACAATTTTGGCCTCGACACGCATCTAGCAAAGAGACACGTAACGAACTTTTTTACGTATCAGAATGAGACGCGGGATTCCTCGACTATCGCCCAGTCAAGGGCGGTGACATCCCCTTTTTAGTTCATTAGTCTTGAGTCATGTCATTGATTGAGGGAATTAGCGCCTTCACGGCCCATCTCGAGACTCGAAGCATTCCCTATGGGATTATAGGTGGCTTGGCGGTCTTCGCATACGGCGGCGAGAGAACGACCTTCGATGTCGATTTTCTCATAAATGGACAGCACCGTGCCGCCGTGAAAGAAATTGCCCATACGATCGGGCTTTCTATCTCTAATGAAAACCCCGAGGTTCTTCAACTGACTGGCCACGCCCAGATCGATATCATCTTCGCCAATAGGGCTCATTCGCAAAACATGCTGAGCCGAGTACGTAAAGTAGGCCAACTCCCCCACCCCGTCGTTGCTCCAGAGGATTTGATTGGGCTAAAGATTCAAGCCTTCGTAGGCGACCGCAAAAGGGAGTTTATCGACAAGGGCGATATTCTGAGCTTACTACGAAACGTCCCTAACCTTGATTTTGAGCTGATCAAGGAATATGCCGATATCTTCAATGTATGGAACGAAATAAACGATCTAAAAAGCAGAATTTAACTTTCGCTGAGTATTGCGCCCTGATCGAGGAAGTTCTCAAGCTTACGGGCCGGAAGATCAAACCACGTCCCGCTATCAACCCGGACGGGTTTAGGCTTTAGCGAGTTTGCGATTTCCTCTTCGGGATTTTCTCACTCATGAATTCACGTGCCCCTCAGCCAAACCGACCAACACGACACCAAAAGGAATTCGCCATTGAGACCGTGTGTGCCCACTCCGTGAGAGATCAGGCGCTGGCCTGATCTGTCACGGAGTGCAGTAAGCGCCATTCATTGAAAATTTCGATGTTCATGGTCACCCAGAGAGGCGGCTATGGCGGCTCTCGGCGCCAAGTGGCCGGCGATCCAGGCGGTGGAACATTGGATTTAAGACAGTACCTACCCGGCGGCGATCGCGATTCCAGCCGCCGCGCGGGCGGCTTCAAAAGCACCAACGCCGTCGACATTCACGGCCAGCACGTGAATCACTGGCAAAAAATCACCAGCCGTTTCTTAGAGAAGTGCCGGCTCGGCGTTTTGTTTGATTGTCGCTGAGGTCGTAACTTGCTCAGAAATCGATCAACTTTTAGCTCCCGGTCGGAGCCATCTCTCTCAGGGGTTCCAAATAGGCCGTCTGTTTTTTTCATCAGATAACTTTGCGGCGATTTTTTGCATATGGATTATTCTCTGAATTTTCTCATAAAATGATAATCGGATAAGATCGCGTTTGAGCTTTCGCTTAGCGGCCACAATCCGTTTAATTTCGGCATCCTTTTTAGGCATCGATTTGACCCTTTAGTTTGAGCCAAGCCTTCCATAGCCCGTGCATCTTTAAAATCTTTAAAAACTTAGCGCGATCTGCTCTAAAAGTTTAATAAGTTCCGACATTAAATGAAGCGTACTTGGCCTTTTTAAGGAAGGCAAACCCTCAAACCGGAATCCGAACCAACACGATGGTCGTACCAAGCCCCGTCGCCATAACCTGAAACTGGCCGCCGAGACGGCCGACATAGGCCTGGGCATGCGAGAGACCAAGGCCATTGCCGGTTTTGCCGACGCTGACTGAGCGCCCGTCTTCCAATGCCTCCAGCACTGCGGTAGGAAATCCGCGACCATCATCCGAAACCGCGAACGCCATTTCTTTTCCGGATCGCCAAACGTGCAAAGTGACCCGGCTGGCGCCCGCCTGAATGGAATTGTTCACCAGGTTCGAAAGCACGCGTCCCAGCCCTGCGTCCACCAGGTAGTCAAAACGTAAACATGGATCGGCGAGCAGGCGAAATTCCACGCCCTTATCGAGTTCCATTTTCTTATGTGCAAACCAATCTTTTAGCGGAAGCCTAGACACCTGGCGCGCACCCGCCAAGAGACTCTCCGCCACCTGCTCGATGCGAACGGCGGTTACGCGGAGCATGTCTTTAAGATCACCAATCGGCATCTGCTCCGCTCTCGCGAGCAGCACCTTAAGTGCCGTTAAAGGCGAACAAATATCGTGCGCCGCCTGTAGAACATCTTCGGCCTGAACTTCATTAATTGCGTTTACTCTTAACTGTCTCATCTTGAGACCCTCCTCGGGCCGACGTTAATTTATAACGGCCCGGGAGCTAGAAATAGATTTAGTAATTGAATTTTTAACGTAAAGACTAGCTCATCTGTTAATATAGTCGAGTAAGTAACCGAAACTAATAAAGTATCTAGAGCAGTCTAAAAATGCATATTTTCGATTATTTGGACTACAAGTCCTACCTCAACGACCTGATTCGCACCTTCCCTAAACAGGGGCGCGGGCAAGCGCGAAAACTCGCCGAGCACCTCGGCGTGCACTCGGTGGTGATCAGTCAGATTCTCGCGGGCTCGCGCGATTTTACGACGGAGCAGGCCCTGCCGGTGGCGGCCTACTTTGGCCTGGATGATCGAGCCACCGAATATTTGATGGAGATGGTGGCTTATGCTCGAGCCGGTACACATGGGCTAAAAAGCTATCACAAGCGCAAGCTCGAAAAAGCTCGCGCCGAACATAAAGAAATCAAAAATCGCGTACACAAGTATAAAGAACTCAATGACATCGAGAAGAGCCGCTTTTACTCCGACTGGTATTACGCCGGGATCGCGCTGTTAAGTTCCATCGAGGGATTCAATTCGGTCGAAGCGATCGCTTCCTACTTCGGGCTGGAGCGCAAGAAAGTCGCGGATGTAGTCAGCTTTCTTGTGGCGACCGGACTGTGCAAGGAAGAAAAAGGTAAAATCGAAATGGGGATCACTAGCACTTTTGTCGATAACTCCAGTCCCTACATTAACGGTCACCGCCGCAACTGGCGTTTAAAAGGACTGGAAAAGTTCACTCAACCGGGCCCCGATGATTTGTTCTACTCTTCACCCAATTCCCTATCGGCCGAAGACGCGGCCGCGATTCGAAAACAGCTTTTAGAAAACATCGCGTCGGTTTCGAAGCGCGTGACCGACTCGCCCTGCGAATCACTGATGTGTCTGAATATAGATTGGTTCAAGTTCTAAATCAGGGACCGGGCGATCCGCAATGAACCTCCGGCGGGAAGGTAAACAAAGGAAGATCGGTTTTGAAACTGGTTAGACGCGTGTCCATAAGCGGATGTTCGCTTCTAAACGTCGCCGGGTGGTTTGCCTTGGGAGCGCCCAAAATCTCTTCAGCAAAAATTCCAAGCTTCGTCGCATGCTTCTCATAGTCCGGATTGAGGCAGTAAACACCGCGGCCTCCGTTTAAGTAGGCAACGGTATTATGGACTAACATATCTACTTTTCGGACGAACTCGAACTGCAGTTTCTCAAATTCCATTAGGGTCAGTTCCTTCTGGGGAACAACTTCAGTTTTCTTCTCGCCTTGTCGGAACCGTGGGACGTAATCCTCAAAGACGGCCGTTTCGAAAAGGACTGTAAGCAGGGCCCTCGCAAAATCATCAAAAAGATCGGGTCGTACGGGCTTGGCGGCCAACTGCATTCGGATCGGATCCAGCGAAAAACTTAAGCCTGTCGTAAAGAGACGGCGCAGATCCTTTAGATAAACGGCAAATAAGATCGGGTTGTGATTCTCGACCGCGAGTCGCATATTCGCCAGGTGCACATTCGTCATCGTCGAAACCTTATGCGCCCGGGTCTTGACATCGATGTTTCCAACCTCAGCCTCAACCCGCTCAAAGAACTTTAGAAAATCTTTCTGATGAAGTCGTGCGTCCGGCTCATTTTTCCCCCTCATATGAGCGGCCTCATGTATGATCAATCCCAAGATCTGCCGAAGCAGAGCACTTTTCGGAATCGCCCTCAACTCGGCAATACTAAAGCAAATCGAGGCTTGCAGAGTCATCTCAGAAACCGAAGCCGACGGATGCGGATTGTTCGGCGCCTGACAACGGCCCGTCTCCAGCCGAGTGACCCGGCTCGGATCTCCGAAGGCTGTTAAGGGAAGACCGATCTCAAAGGGGAAAATTTCTTTAAAGGACGTTTTGTCCTTTAGTTCACGTCGAACTTCATCAAACAACACGTGCTCGGGAATCCCCTGCGGAGATTTGATCTCATCAATATTGCTCACGTGCATGGAGATATAGAATTTGGCGAAAATGTTCTTACGATAATCAGTGGCGCTGGCCAACTCTAGGGCGAGGTCAAGAGCCGCATGGACCTCGGCGGCTGTGCTTTTTTCGTAATCCCCACCTCCCCCATGCTGACCGCCCTCACTTGAGCCCGGCATTTTCCTTTTATCCGCGCAGGCGGAGAGAAACAGGACCGAAAGAAGGGTCGAAATAACTGCGCCTCTCAGTTTCATTTTGCACCTTTACATATGTCGGGCGGGAACATCAGCATGCGATTGTCCGAGCGATGAGAACCCATTCCGTAATGCATATTTACTGGTATGTTCGCACTGTCGCCGCTCTTGCACTTGATCTTCTCTCGTGAACTGGCCAAGATCTGAAGGCGCTTCCCGGGCCGATAGTAGTCCACGGCGTAGATCGACTCAGGATCACCATAGCGGGGTCGCAAACAGACCGTACTCCCCTTACCTGTCTTATAGGCTTCAAAGTTGCCTTTTACTTGCTGGGTCAGGCGCATCGTCTCAACGAGCTTGCTTAGAAACAGGTTTTTGTTATCCACCGGGAACTTGGTCGTAAAGAGATAGGAAGATTGGTCCAATAGGACCAATACAGAGTTGGAGTACACGTCAAATAATTCAGGACGCGCCGGCTTGACGGCCATCCCAAGACGAAGCGGATCAAACGGCATGGGCAACTCATCGCGAATTAGAGTCCTAAGAGCTTCGAGTTCCTCCGCCACTTTCTCACCATCGCGGTCTACGGCCTCTTTAAACAGAAAGAGCGCTTTCTCTAGGTCCGCAAATCCATTTTTGACTTTGAACTGCCGAATTTGGATCTCACTCATCAATCGACCGTAATATTCCACAAAAGCCGTTTGTGCGTTCTGAGCTTCTTCAGGCCCGGCGCCGCCCCGTTCAACGGCATGCTGAATAAAAAAGGCCAGTGCGTCGCGTCACCGCCGCCATCCATTGCGAGGCTACGCTCAAATTTTGGTTCATGCTGACAACTGGATCAAGATCTGGACCGCGAGGGATTCCTAAACAGATCCCCGTCGCTCATATGCGGCTAGGCATAGCCAAGCTCCACATATAAGCGTCAAGGCGGCAAAGGGGCCGAAGCCCAATGAAGTCAGCAAGGCGCCGACACTGACATAGGCGATCAAGTTGAGTAGCTGAGTCAGCTGATTGGCGTACGCCCAAAGCGGCAGGGGGTTAAAGTCTTTGGGCACCGAAAGCTGCAAACGAGCGCGCAACGCTCCGGAGAGATAGGAGGAAAAGAGCCCACCCGCACCAAAGCTGGCGATCGTAGCCCATGGACCTGGGGCAACGACAAATGCAAAGAGCGCCACGAGATACACCAGTGAAAGACGAAAAGAATCGAACTGCAGCGGCCATATTAAAGAAAAAACGGACCCCAAGCCCCAGGCGGCCATTGCAAATCCGATTTCTTGATCGGTCATGGCCAAGCGCGAAAATGCCGGAAACTCAATTGCGTTGATCAAAGCACCGATGGCCAAAAATACCAGCCATAACTTAAGTGCGGCGATTGTCGAGGGGGGAACGTTCTCTGGCGCGGAGAGGAAACGATTGAATACGCTGACCGATTTCTTAACCCCGGTTTGCGAAGCTCCAGCTATCTTTTTCAACATCTCCGGAAGGGCGACAGCCGCCAGAACGAAGGTCAGTGCGTCGACCGCAAAAAGAATCTCGATCGAAGCATTGATCTTTAGCCAAGCCCCCATCGCCGGCGCGATGGCCAAAGTGCCGGCCTGTAGGCCACCCAGACGGGTGAATACGATCTGCAAATCCTCACGCGGGGTAAAACGCGACACCAGGGCATTAAACAGCGGCGCTGAAAGAGCTTTTAGGAATGCGCCAAATATAAGATGGAGATAAATCAGAAACAAATTTTGCGAAAAGCAAAGGACTACACTGTTCGCCGCTAAAAGAATTTGCAGCGCCAAGTACACTTGGCCCTGACGAGATTCAGGAACAAGTTCGCTCAACGCCCTTGAGAAAAATATTGAAGGTAAGGTCTGGGCCAAGAATACGAATGCCACATGCTCGGCTCCATATCGATCTTTAACAACCAGCGCGATAGCCAAGAAAGTCAGCCAGCTGCCGAACGAGTTCACAAATGCGGAAAAATAGAATCTGCGAATCAGCGAACTCACGACAATTCCTCTTTAAAGAAAAAATTCTGTGTCATTCGACCGGTCTTTAGGTCGGCCCCGAAGCTTTCCGTATGGCAGTGAAATAACAAGTTTCCTTTAAACAATACCAAACGATTGAATTTCATGGCCACGTAACCGGTCTGCTCCCAGGCGTCCGCATTTAGAGTGTCGGGCTCGATGATCGAGCGCTCCAAATCCTCCCAGTTGGCAAAACCGCGCGCTCGACTCTCCTCCTCGCTCAATCGATTGTCGATGCCCGTGCGCCTATGCCTATAAAAACCAGTTCCGCCGCGGCAGTCCGAGTTCGGATTTAAATAGAGAACGCCGGTCCAATCACAAAACCCATCTAGGTGAACCTTCAGGCGCGATCCGGTCTCTTCCAACATGATACGAAATCGGCCGAAGGTCAGCGAACTAGGGTCGATAACCAGTTTACGGCCGAGAACTTTTTCAAATTTACCGACCAACGCATTGGAAGAGTAACTTTGAAGACTTTGAAAACCCGGATAGTTCATTTTGGTCACATCCCGATACTGAGCGCCCAGGGCAAGCTGACGGACGACCTCGGGCTTTTCGTAGAAATCATCGACCACCACAATGTTCATGCCACACCCCGCTGGGTATTAAAAAAGAAAAGTTGAATTAAGCGGCAAGTCTCGTCATCGGTTCCGAACGACGCGCCCGAGCCGTGAAAACACTCTCCCGCCCTAAAGAGAACTAGCCTATTGAATTTCATTGCGACCGAGAGATTCGGCTCCCACTGATCGAAATCACCTCCAATCGGTCGCAAAAAGCGATTTTGAAAATCCTCACGGTCCGTATAGCCCGATCGGCTCATCTCATCCGCGCCCGGAATGCGGTCCCAACCCGTCGCTTTGTGGCGGTAGAGATGGGTGCCTCCAGCGCAATCTTCGGGCTTTGACAGATAAAGGATTCCCGTCCACACGGTTGAATCGACGTGAATCACTTGTCGACCAGAATCGTTTGCGTACGTTTTCGCAAAGACACCGAATGAAAAGTGCCGAGGGTCGACCACGATTTTCTCTCCCACGAGAACTTCAATTCGCTTGATCAAGGACTGACTGAAGTAGCTCTGAACCGTTTCAGTGCCCGAAAACCCATTTGGAGTTTGCTTATTGTTCAGAAAAGCCGCTTTTCTAAGCGCGAAATCCCTAACCGCCCATGGGTCTTTATAAAATTCATCATGAACAACTAAGCTTTTCATCTTAATCCCTTTGATCTGAAAGCAGAGGCAACATGCCAAAATAGTGCTTACGAAACTTTTTAGAAGGATGAAGAACCATTGACCAAAGTTGAGGCAACCAAATCTGATTATAGACTCGAGGAAAACGGCTCTCCAGCATCCGCTGGTTCAACGCGGTCCACTCAAAGATCCAATCCACTTTCAGCGTTCGCAAATCCGATTCCCCCGCACACAGAATCGGCAAGAACTCGATCCAGCTCTCTTCACTTTCGACCTGCCGAAGCCATTCCTCGCATGCACGGCGATCTTGAATTAAGTCCAGAAGCTGAACAGGCCTATCCATTTTCACACCCAGGCGCGAAAGCCGCTCCAGCACCACCTTCCAATTTGAGCGCATCATCTGATCGATGTGCTCAAACTTCCCTTCTTCGGCGGTTAAAGAATTCGCCTTTGCCTGTGGCTCGGCATTGTCGAGCCACACCAGTCGACGCTTCAGAAGATTGAATGTAGTTTTATCCAAGCCAGATAAATCCGGGTGCGACTCTGTGGGATAGGTTCTGATGGAAGTTTCAGAAGCCACCACGGTTAGGTTCCGCCGGTACGGTAAAGTTCGCACTTCTGCGAACTCTTTGCGAATGGCCGAGTAGATGAAGGACTGCGGACCCGGTTGAGACAAAGGATCGAACTGATTGGGAATGCCGAAAAGATTAAAGAGGGCCACTCCCCCCGGCTTTAGCGCAGACTTGATTTGATTTAAAAATTCACGCTTGGAAAGTAAGTCAATATATCCGTCGAAAGCATAAAGATCGATCCAGATCGCGTTCCACGTTTCAGAAGAGTTTTGGAGATAACTTTCAGCATCGGAAGTGTGAACCGTGAACTCGATTTCTGGAAAATGATTTGCAAACTGATCCTTGCAGCGCTCGTTTGTGCGCGAGTCAAGGTCCACCACGTGAAGTTCCACTTTCTTATTGCTTGCCAGAATCGGCCGGATACCCCCGCCATAAGCCAACCCAAGCATTAGGACGCGGGCCTGATGAGGCACCAAGTGGCCCGTAACTCCGAATTCGTCCCAGTACTGCCCGGTGAACACCTGGCTGTCATCGACGACGCTTGTCTTTTCTTTAATTTTAAGTGGTGTTGCGCTGTAAAACATATGTCACCTAAGAAAAGCCCCGGTTGAACCGAGGCCCTTCAGCCTTACTCGGCGACTGCCATGAGCTGCTCGATTTCCGCCTGCACTTCTTTCGGCAGGGGCTCATACGTAACAATGCAAAGCATGTTATTGTACGAGGTCCGCAGCTCAGCTTCAGTTACCGAATATTCGATTTCCAAATTCTGAGTTTCCATAACTCTCCTTTTTGCTTACCCTTGACTGGGTCATATCCCGCGGTTGCAAATGCGGGCCAAACGAAGATGAGCTCAGCGTCCGTCTATATCCTGTTTGAGCGAGAGTCGTCCGAGGTGCCGGTCCAATGAATCGGACCTGCGCAAATTGCGCTGGTCGTCAATCCCAGCGAATCGTCATGGCGAATGCGGGATAGATGGCCGTGCGGCCATAGGAGACCTGTTCGAGCGCGGTGTTGGCCGTGATTTCTTCGTTGAATGTCGCCTTGTAGTAGACGATTTTGGCGCCGATATAAACATTGGTCCACATCATCGGCGTGTAACCGGCCTCAAAGCGGAGGCTTGTGCCACGCAGCTCGGTGGAGGTGCCGCCGGCCGGGCCGTAGGTTCCGGTGGTGATCAAGTTATATGTGAGCGCCGCCACCCAGGTGCGGTCCTTATTTAGGTAATAAGCGAACTTCGGTCCCATATCGGTCACGCTAAGTGTCGTCGCTCCCCCGCCCGTTGCGTCGTCGGAAAATGACATCACGTCATAATTCCATCCGACTACGAATCGCTTCTTTTTTGTGACGGGGAAGCCAATCATGAAATCGTAGAATGTCCGGGCGTAGGCGCTGTCCGTGCTGTGCGCCATGGTGTCAGTAAAATAAAAAACATTTATGTCAAAAACGGGTGTGATGGCGTGAGCTTGACGCGAGCCGAGTCCGGCCCCAAGGAGCAGAATGAGAGTGGCGAGAACCTTCATCCACTCAGTTTAAGATGTTTAGTAATGAGCGTCGACTAGTTGGGGTCGAGTCCTGCGACCTTGGCCTACAAAGTCAGACCCATGTCGAGACTTTTTATAGTAAGCGGCCCCAGCAAGCAGTCCGCAACCCGCTAGAAAAATTAAGAAGGCCATACCAGTTCGGTAGCCCAACATCGGCAAACCCACGTCCAGTCTCGACGCCGCCGACATCAGTGTCATGACTAGCCCGGTGGCGAAAAACACCATACCGAGCACAGCCATTAACACCTTCTTAAGCATCGTCGACGACCAGCGCCGCACGTTGTGCCCAATATTCTCCACTCGTGGATCGTGCGCAGCACGGAAGGCCGCATCGGCGAGCCACTTTGTCACCAATATTGAAAAACCAAATTTCAAAATCTTCGTGATCATATACAGACCTCGTAAAGCAATCTCCATTCCACGAGGACTGTACACGTCAAAGACGATCAGCGGGAAGCTGGGGTAATTGTCCTCATTCCACCGTGGGGGCTTTTGCCCCGATGGTGGCGTTTGCGGGTGCAAGATGGCCGCCGCCGTTGGCTTCTCGGTTGCAGCTCTATACTTCCTCTGAGGAGGTTCGAATGATCAAGTCCCTGATTTTAGGAGTCGCCCTTGTGTTCACGCCGATTCATTTTTCTCAAGCCGAAGAGACGACCGCTGAAAAGGCGTCCGAAGTGGTTGAGGACGCGCACAAGAAGGGCAAGAAGATGGCTCGCAGCGCGAGTGATAAAGCCTGCCCAATTGTAAATGGAAAAGTCGATTGTGCGATGAAGAAGGTCAAACACAAGGCGCAAAACGCCGGTGACGAAATCAAAGACAAGGCCGACGACGTCCAGAAAAAAGTGGATTAAGAATTTAAAGAAGTTGACCCCCTATGGGCCGGTCACGGAACGAGCAAAAGCGAAGGCTACGGTTCAGGCGGACTCAAGCGGACATTCTATTCCGGTGTGACCGCCAGTTCCGTAGTCTATTTTTTTTTATTGGCGCCCGTCGTCCGACAATAAACGAACCTACCCAGCCTTGCCCTTCAGTGCCTTTTCCAAGGACTGAACTCGTTTTTCAAGCGGATTGTCCAGCGCCTCACGAAGTTTAATCTGCATAAGAGTTTGATAGCCGATGCCAAGCCTCGCGGCCTCAGCCCGATAAGCGTCGAGCAGATCTCCCGAAATCCGAATCGTTATATTGGCCTTGATGTTCTCAGCCCTGGTTGCATCGTCATTTAAGAGCGGTTTGGCGGCCTTAGTCTTCTTCATGGTAATGTCTCCATTCGTTCATCAATACGTCTTCATATCGTCGGACAAATTCGCAAAGACGTTTGACATCGCTGGTGTGGACGCGATGATTGCGAATCACAATTTGACCTTCAATGGTTATCAAGACCTCGCCGTCTGCACTAATGCAATGGACGTGGGGTGGCTTGTGATCTCTTGTTCGAATCATGATTTTGAAAGCAAAAAACTCAAAGATCGTTGGCATATGTATAAAGTACATACAAAGCAAATGTTTGTCAACCGAAAATCCGTTTGGTCACTTAAGCTAAGAGATGGAACACAAAGAGAGTTCTTGTCCCCGGCTTTCGAGCGAAAAATTTGGTGGTGGTCGACTAAAGTTCGACCGCCCCGATGATGGGGACGAATGAACCTACGCGCTCACACTCGCGGTATTCATCAATGCAGGAAGCGTATCGATGAGCAGTGAATTATGAACGCACAGGTGCTTGCTCGTGCTGAGGCAAGCCATCAACAATTTCATAATAGTCGCCCTTGTCTTTGGTAAATATATGCATAGTCATCTTGGTGTTGGTAGGTTTGTCAAATGCCCCCATCGAGACTCCGGTCCATCCAATTTTTTTATCTATCGGATCAAAAAACAAGGGCGTACCACAAGTGGCGCAAAACCCTCTCCGCGCCCAATCAGAGGTTTGAAACCATTTGATATTTTCTTCGCCATGAATCTTCAAAGCGTCTCTCGATATATCTGCGCCGACGCCATAATGACCGGATGCTTTTCTACATATGGAGCAGTGACAGGCATGCATTGGCGGAATTTCTCCTGCAACTTCAAACGTCACTCTTCCACAGAGACATGATCCCTTATGCATAAGGCCCCTAATTCTCTAAAATTGATTCTCTTCAGGGTTCTCTTAACCCAACAGCCTGAGGCGCTCAATAAAGGAATGGTTCTCCGGCTGCCTCAGGTCGGCGAGTCCGGCGGGTTTTGTAGCAGGCCTTGCGGGGACATAGGAGCCGCCTTTCCAAACCGCGACGGCCGCGCAGTAGCTTGCTCCCAATCTACAATGTCCCCGTCTTCCCGCTTCAAAAGACTCGACCGATGGTAGCGATCCGATAACCCCCGAATTTTTCCTTGAAAACCCTCGGGAAACTGCCGGGAAATTCAGGGGAATCCACGGGGAAACTCGAGGGAATAATGATGGTTCCCGACCGCTCGAGCACGCGGAATTCACAAATCAAAACAGACCGTTGCCTTTGCGCTATAAATGGGACGAGCCTCTGACTGAAGGGGTCCAAGCGACATTCTCAGGAAAATAGACATGGAGGTTCGAATATTGTGTCGATTGGCGCGCCCGGAAGGATTCGAACCTCCGACACCCTGGTTCGAAGCCAGGTACTCTATCCAGCTGAGCTACGGGCGCAAATACGTCTTGATCCGCTTTGTGTAGCATGCTGCTCATTGTTACTCAAAAGACTTTTGTATCTAGGTGAATTCCGTCAATATGTAGTGCTCATGAATTCACAAAAAATCGAGGCTTGGCTGCGCTACGCCGCACAATCGCTTCGTCGACTTCTCAATCTTCGTGCCGATATGGATGAGGACGCCACAGTCGCCACCATTCGCGAAAATGTGAACTTTCACAGCGCCAATGCCTGGACCCTCGTTTTCGCTATTTTCGTGGCCTCGATCGGACTGAACACCAATTCGGCCGCCGTTATTATCGGCGCCATGTTGATCTCGCCCCTTATGGGCCCCATTGTCGGCGCCGGGCTGGCCATGGGCATTAATGATTTCAGTCTGCTGAAGCGCTCCGGCCAAAACCTGCTTTACGCGGTCGTGATTAGTATTCTGACTTCCACTTGTTACTTTTTAGTTTCGCCGCTGTCCGAGGTTCAGTCGGAGCTTTTGGCGCGGACTCAACCCACCTTTTACGACGTCTTGATCGCCATATTTGGTGGCGCGGCCGGGATCGTGGCTGTTTCGCGCAAAGAAAAAGGCAACGCCATTCCCGGCGTGGCCATTGCGACCGCTTTGATGCCCCCCCCTGTGTACGGCCGGGTTTGGCTTGGCCAATGGGGAATGGACATATTTTGTGGGAGCATTTTATCTTTTCGTGATCAACTCCGTTTTCATCTGCCTGTCGACCTATGCCTTCGTTCTTTACATGAAATTTAAGCCCGCCGCCGAGGC
>JALHOQ010000008.1 GCA_022842925.1 Bdellovibrionales bacterium | reverse complement strand
TTTCACCGGCCTTTTGACTTTGGCCTTTGTGTTTACATTCCCGACCCGAGATCGCCGCGGAGTAGTCGATCGAATCCGCCTGAAGGTCGGCGCCGAGGAACTCGTTTCGAAACAAACACTGAAAGAAGTCGCTCGCGAAAAGGCGGCCGGCAAATCCCGCGGCCCCGCCACGGCCGCCATGGCGCAGAGACGCATGGTCGGCAAAGGCTGGACTACCGTTAACGAAGCCGCTCCACGCAATCACACGCGCTCCGTCGCCTATTACTGCAACGAGAAATACAACAAAGCCTCGTGTGGTCAGGCGCTGAATGCGTGCGGCGCTTCCTGCCGCTCACTCGTGCGCAAAGATTTATGGGCCAAACACTCCCGCAGAAAATGATGCGGTGGACTGCAAAAAGTCGACGGGCACCTAACTGCAGGGCCCTTCTGGGTTGAAATTTTTAAATTGAACTTCGAGCTCTCGGGCCTCTAGGGCCACAGATAAGAATGAGAGTTTGGCGACCCACCCATAGGCGTTTTCCATCGGGCAGCCTTCCATTTTGATCGCGAGATCCGAGACGCAGAGCCGTTGATAAACGGCGCCCGGGGAATTGAGGCTGTCGTCGTCGGACTTTTCGCCGTGCGCGCGCAGAAAGCCACCTGCTAAGCGACAACCGATCATGTAAATAACTGGCTCAGCCGTCTTTCCGCCGTCGGCCACCGTCGTGGTTGGAATTCCTTCTTGAATAATGACTTCGGTGATCTCACGGCCACCCTTGGCGGCTTTCATTTTTTTGCGTGCTTTGTAGTTCCAATCCTTGATCTCGTCGGGATGGCGAACTTGAACGACACCCAATCCATATGTGCCCGCGTTATTTTTAACAAATAAGAACGGCTCACGCTTGATACCGTGTTCTTTATATTTGGCTCCCACGCTCCGGTAAACTTGCTCGGCTCGTGCCGCCAGCCGATCTCGGCTGTCGTCGTCGTCGATATCGAAATCGGCGAATAAAGCGGTTTCGACCTGCAACGTCCATGGGTCCAGCTGCAACATCTGCGCGAATTCACCCGCCAGGTGATTGTAGACTTTGAAGAAGCGGTCTTTGCGCCGGCGATACCAGCCGAGCTCGCGCGGAGGATTCATTGGCGTATCGAGACCGCGCGCCCACTCCTCATAGTCGACACTGAAATCATTGTTCGAGATCAAAAGATCGGGTACGAAATCGCCAATCTGGATCCCGTCGCCCGACCGATCGGCACCGTAAACCGTGAGCTTCGCTCCCGAGGCGCTGGTCAGCTCCAGTGGCTTTTCGAGACTGCGGGGCATGGCCAGGCGCACCTGCCGGCCCGCCCCTTCAAGAACCTCTTTCAAGACCCGAACATTGTCCCAGTAATAGGGATTCTGGGTGTGCTCTTCCGTTAGAAGTACGAGTTTTTTGGTGGCGGGCGAATAGTGCTGATCTAAAAATTCGCGGGCCACATCCAAGGCCGACTCACGATCAATCTGGCAGATATTATTAAAGCCCGCGGGAAAAATATTGGCGTCGACCGGGCCGACCTTAAAACCCGCGTCGCGAATGTCGAAGCTGGAATAAATGGGGAAGGCCAAGCCTCGGGCCTTCGCGCGAAACCAATCCTGAACATCGTCGCAACGTTCGAGAATCTTTTTATGGAGTTGTAGATGATCCATGCGCTTCCTTAAGCAAAATAGCGCCGCCAACCACGGCACCGGGAGCGACGACGAAGGTAAGTCCGGGTATGAACAATGTCAATCCGAGGCCACAAGCCATACCGAACCACATTTTGCGACGCTTGAGCATAAACGCGAAACGCTGGCGCAGTCCGTAGCTCAGACTTTCCAGCGAATAGTCGAGCAAGTCGAAAGATACGATCATCAACGTGCCGACCACCGCCACCACATTCACGATCGGAATAAACGACAACACGAACAAAATCACACCCAAGGTCAGAAACAAGATCCCTTTGACCGCGCTAATGCGAAACATCCGCAAACTGTTTCGCGCCCAGGCCTTAAAATCAAAGGGAGACTCCGGCTTTAAACCGAGCACGGCCAACGCCCGCTCAGCCAAAAGCGAGTAAAATGGAATCGCCAGAATGACGTGGGCAACGTAGCCCACAAAAATACTACCGATAAAGAACACAATTCCAGTGCCGATTAAAAGTGGGTAATAAGCCAGTTGAACCCAAATACCAGCACTCGTGCCGATCATCCAACTTACGAAACCCGTAACCCAAATGGACAGGTTGGTGAACAAGACATAGGTCGCCAGTCCACCCACGCTGACCGCGATTAAAAAGGGAATAATCGCAAGTGTGATCAGCGAGCTATGGCCGAGTAGCAATCGCCAGCCCCGCATCCAAAAGGTAAGTCCGTCGAAGAAACCCGGCATCAGCGCTTCGCCTTTGGTTTGGGCTTGGACTCGCTGGGCACGGCCGGGTCAACTAGGCGACCCTGGCGCTTGAGCCCTTCACGGCTTTCGGCCGCGGGCGTGAGCTTATTGATTTCCGCGATCTTGGTTAGTTCGGCGTTGAGCTTGGCCTCCGTTCGGTCGAGATCGGCGAAGAGCGGGCCCGCCAGTGACCCCGCGCCCGGAAGGCGAATCCTTTTCAATTCTTGAATGACTTGTAAGCCCCGGGTGTAGAACGCGCGACGATCTTCGGTCGACTCGATTTGAAATTTCCAAATGTTCTCGTATCCCAATTTCAAATCTTCGGCCGCCTTCTTCGACCAGACCGGGTGATCCATTTCGATGGCCTGAAGCAGATATGGCTGCTGCATGGACAGTGACTGCATATAGGAGGACGGCCGCGCCTCGGCGCTGCGCTGCGAATGATTGAGTTGGCCCATCAAAAACAGCGTGCGACCAAGAAGTTCTTTCTGCCGGTGGTTATTGGTGCGGGAGACGATTTTTTTTAGTCCCTCACTGGCCTGATTAAAGTACTCAAGTGCCTTGTCCCGATTTCCCATCCGGGCATAAGCGGCGGCCAGCCGCCCGGGAATTTCCGCCACCTGCGTTTCATAGGGCAAATCCTTGCCGCGTTTGCGTGCATCGAGCAGCGAGGTGATGGTCTTCGTATCTTGACCCAGGCATTCGTACATGATGCTCATGCGGAACAACGATTGGGCCTCGAGCTGAACAAACTTTCCTTTCGAGCTGCGGACAACACTGCGATAGCGGTCGACGGCTTTCTGACAGTGACCCATACCTTCATAGGCGGCGGCGGAGTTGTACAAGATAATCAGATCGCGCTCCGTACCCGGTTGCGCCACCAAAATCTTGTCGAAAATCTGCGCGGCCTCGGCGTAGCGTTCTTGCTCCAAAGCTTTTAGCCCCCGCTCGAAAACAGGATTGCTTTCCTCTTCGCCGCGATCAACCGAGCTCTCGACTTTTTTGGATGCGCAAGCCGGCAAGAGCGCGAGCACGAGGATCCAACCCATCCATGCGATTCTCTTCATTTTGATCTCCATTTCTCTTCCAACACAGTCGCCATGCGGCCCAAATCATCGAGACCTTGCACAGAATTTTTGAAATCGGGAAGTTTGATAACGGGCACCGAGACGCCGAGCTGATCATGTAATTTGTCAAAAACCACCTGGCGCTGCTTGAAGTAGTCGGCAAACTGAGTGTGCAGGGACTTCAAGACTTGAAAGTCCGGATTGCCCTGCCAGGATTCGGGCCAGCTCCGTTCACCTTGCGTCCACTCGGGAAACCAGCGATTCACCACCACGGCGCGAAGGCGCAGCTTCTCGTTCTGCAAATCCTGTTGAAATTCAAGCGACTCGCGCAGTTTCGTTTCGTCAAAGCCCGTCACGAGAATAAACCCGCAATCCTCCGAATGAATCAGAGTCGAGACGTCTTGGCTGATTTTAGCGATGCGGTCTTTGAGGTGGGCCACGTGCCCGAAAAAATCCCGCAGCTCTTGAATAAAGGTGCTGCCCGTCACGCTCTCGAGGGCGCCGGTGACGAGCCGGGTGCCGTGGTGGAACGTGCGCTTGATCCAGCCTTCGTCGGCTTCCGGATTGGCAAACCAGCCGACGACGCTGTCTTGAAAGAGGGCGTAAAGCCGCTCTGGCGCCCGCAGAAAATCGACTGCGTTCTGCGTGGGCGGCGTATCCAGAATAATCAAATCGTAGTGGCCCGAGCGGTGACTTTGCAACAAGCGAGCGAGTGAGGTGAATTCCTGGCTTCCGCTCAAATTCGAAACCAGCTGCTGGTACAAGCGATTGTCAAACAACCCCTTCGCAATCCCTTTGTCGAGCGCGCCGAGAACGAATTGATCGAACTCCAACCGGGCATCGACCATCGCGGCACTCAGCCCCGCTTGCGCACTCACCGCGACATCACCGCCGGGAGCTTTTTCAATTCCCAGCGACTGCGCCAGACGTTGCGCGGGATCGATTGTCAGCACGAGAGTTTTCAACCCGTTGCGCGCGGCCAGTACGCCGAGGCTGGCCGAAATCGAGGTCTTGCCCACGCCTCCCGTACCACAGCAAATCAAAACTTTATGATCGCGTAGTAAATCGATCACACCGCCTCCAATCGCGCGGCGAGAGTGCGCACTTTTTCCGCCATCGCGTCGCTAAAAACCCAGGGCAGCTTCAGCACCGTCAATCCGCGAGTCTGAATCTGCGCCAATGCCCCCTCTTGCCGGTCTAGAATCTGCCCGAGGTAGGCAGCGAAATCATGACCCGCGAATGGCCGCAGCTGTTCGGCGGTGAGCGGGCTCTCGAGCCAGCGATTCAAAACGATCTTCGGCGTTTGCTCTAGCTCGTTTTGGATATCGCGAGCCAGCTCCAAGCCCTCCGTCACCGGCAGCTCTTCGGGAATCACGGTGACATAGATCTGCGTTTGCGCGGGGTCCTTTATGATTTGGCTGATCGAGCGCGATTGGTCACCCATGGGTCCGAAGGGAATCGCCTCGGCCATGCCGACCGGAGCCCGCCACAGAGCGCGAAAATGTCCTGTCGAATAGGCGTCCACCACCAGTTCATCGTACGGAAGTGGGGGCCCCACGCGGCGCGGGCCGCTGGTGATCTTTCCGAGCAGCGCCAGTTCTTTCAGTGCGGGCGCGGCGTGGACCAATGCCTTCATAACCTTGTTGTCGAAAAAAAGACGAACCACTTTTTCAACTTTTACAAAGTGCTGAATATATTCTCTCAGGCAGGCCTCACCCTCCCAGCGGGAAACGGACAAGTGGCTATTTATAAAAACAGGGTTCACGCTGATCTCCGCGCCGAAGATATGGCGGAAGTAGCTGCGCTCCCCTAACTCAACCAGGAGTGTTTTTCTGCCGGCTGCCGCAAGCTTCCACGCCAAACTCGCTGCCACAGTGGATTTGCCGACGCCGCCCTTTCCCGTAATGAGGTGAATCACAGACCCCTCCCAGCTGCTCGCGCGCCGCACAAACAGCCATATATAGGTGTTGGCAAACTGCGGCATAGACGGTAAACGAGACGCTCAAACTGACCAGGAGAACCTATGAAATCCACCGTCGATAAGTTGGATGGTTTAGCCCGTAAAATCACAGTCGAAATTCCCGCCGAGCGTGTTCAAAAAGCATTCGATAAAGTCTATAAGGCTCTGCAAAAAAAGGCCAACATAAAGGGCTTCCGCCAAGGTAAGGCGCCATTGGCCACGATCAAAACCACCTACGGTGATCAAGTTAAAGGCGATGTCGTCAATGACCTCATCAATGACGGGTACCAACAGGCGTTGGAAGAGCACAAATTGGAACCAGTTGGGTATCCGCAGGTTTCGTTCGAGCCCATCAATGAAACCCAGATCTTTTCTTTTACCGCGGAAGTTGAAATTCGGCCTGAAATTGAAGTTAAAAATTTTGAGGGCCTGAGCGTAATGAAAGAAAAATTAGACGTGGCGGACGATCGAATCGCCACCATCCTCGACAATATTCGCGGCAATCAAGCCGAATTGGTGTCAGTTTTCGAAGACCGCGCCGTGAGCGACGGCGACGTGGCCGTGATCGACTTTGAAGGCAAGGTCAACGGTGAGCCCCTACCCAATGGGTCGGCCACCGGGCATGAATTGGAAATCGGAACGAAGAATTTTATTGAAGGTTTTGAAGAGGGCTTAGTCGGCATGAAGATCGGCGAATCCCGCACCCTGAGTTTACGATTTCCCGAGGGCTATCATGAGGCTTCCTTAAGTGGCGCCCCTGTGCAGTTCGACGTGAAGCTGACCGCCATCAAGAAAAAAGTCCTGCCTGAGATCAATGACGAACTGGCCAAAAAAGTGGGCGACTTCCAATCGTTAAACGATCTTAAGGAACGAATTCGTAAAGATATCGAAGAATCCGAAGGGAAACGCATCCTCGATGATATGCGCAACCGCGTGATGAAGGCTCTTGTCGAAGCCAATCCCGTTGAGGCGCCCAAGTCACTCGTCGCCCAGCAGAAGCAGGCGCTCGAAGAGGACTTCAAAGGCCGCCTTAAGCAACAGGGCATGAACGAGGGGGACTTTGAAGAGTATAAAAAGAAATGGGCTGAGGACTTTGAGGAGTCCGCTGCTTTTATGGTGAAGTCCACTTTCCTTCTCGATGCTTTGGCCGAAAAATTAGATCTGCGCGCCAGCCCTTCGGAAATCGAAGAGAAAATCGATGAATATGCTAAACAAACCGGCATTGAGATCGCGCGCCTAAAGGAATTTTATGGCAAGCCGGAACGCCGTTCCCGCTTGAGCTTCCAGGTAACCGAAGAGAAAGTTGTTCGCTACCTGATTGAAAAGGCCAAAGTTTCCGAAGTTCCGAAAGACAAACTACCCCAATAACACTCGCTACTGCGTCTGGGTGGCGGGAGCGGACTTCAGAGTTCCGTTCCCGAGCACCAGGGCCCGTAGGTAATTGTAGGCCTGCTGCACTTGGAAGTCGTCTTTCAGGAGCTTATCCTTGGTCGACAATTCCTTGTTTTGCTTGGTGTCGGGTTCCGTCCACCAATATTGGACCTTTTTAAACTCTTCTTTTTTCTTGGGATCCGCCTTTTTCTTGTCTTTGTTGGCGGCGGCCGCGGGGCCGGTCGAAGTCGATTCGTCCTCACCATCGCCTTGCAGATGTCCGCGCATATCGCCCTCACGGCGAATGTCCCGCTTCACGCGGGCTTGATCGAGAATTTCGGGCGCGAAATCCTCAAGTTCGATGTCGGGCACGATGCCGTAGGCCTGAATACTCTTCCCGCTGGGTGTGTAGTAACGGCCCACGGTAAGTTTCAAACCCGATCCGTCGCCGAGCTTGACTACGGACTGCACCGAGCCCTTGCCAAAGGAACGATGGCCCATAATCAGCGCGCGCTTGTTATCTTGCAGGGCGCCGGCCAAAATTTCCGAAGCACTTGCGGAGTACTCATCAATCAAAACAATCGTGGGAAAGTTCGGGAGCGTACCAACCTTTTTCGCGTAAATCGTTTCCTTCTCTTTTTGATTTCGTCCCATCGTGCTCACGATAGTTCCGCTCTCAAGAAACATATCGCTGATCTGCACCGCCTGATCGAGCAGACCACCCGGATTGCGGCGCAAGTCGACAATCAGACCCTTTAGACTCTTATATTTTTTCTCCTGCGCCTTGATCGCCTTTTCGAGATCGCTCGCAGAGTTTTCAATAAAGCTGGTTAAACGAACGTAACCGTAGCCGTCTTCGAGGTCGGTGAACTTAACTGATTTTATTTTAACCGTTCCGCGCTCAATAACGAAATCCTTGGGCTGGTCGAAGCCTTCGCGGAAGATACCCAGTTTGATTTTAGCGCCCTTTTTGCCCTTCATACGTTGGGCCGCCTCGACGAGCGAGAATCCTTTGGTCGACTCGCCGTCGATTTCCACGATTTTGTCCCCCGATTTTACGCCTGCCTTCCAGGCCGGTGTGTCCTCGATCGGCGAAATGACAGTCAAGACTCCGTTCTGCACGGTGATTTCGATGCCAATTCCACCGAACTCGCCGCTGGTTTCGGTTTCAAACTCCTTGTAGATTTCGGGAGGGAGAAAGTTCGTGTGCGGATCCAGTTCGCGCAGCATGCCCTTGATGCCGCCGTAGATCAGCTTCTTGGTGTCGACCTCTTCGACGTAATACTGCTGCACGAGATTCAAAACTTTGGCGAAGAGTTGTAGATCTTGATAACGTTCCTCGGCAAATACGCGGCCCGCCTGTGTCATCAAAGAAAACGCCGATACGGCGCAAGCTGCGCCTGCGACCAAGGTCCAGCGAGTTAAACGTCTCTTCATCTTTCCCCCTGCGCCGTCTTTATCACAGATTCCTTGATCCAAGGACGGGGGTCAATGGCATCTGTGAAGTGGCGGATTTCAAAATAAAGTCCTGGTCCAAAGAGTGGCGACGCGATGCCGGACATAGCCAGCGCGTCCCCCTCCTTTACTCGAGCGCCCTCTTTCACCTTCAGCTGTGAGGCGAAGGCGTACACCGAGTAGTAGTTGTCCCCATGGTCGACAATGGCCGTGAGTCCGAAACCGGGTATAGAGCGCGCCAAGACGACCTGGCCATCAAACACGGCGGCCACCGACTGCGGCTTTGGGGCTGCGTAGAAGTTCCCCTTATGCATGAGTCGAAAGCGAAACTGCGGGTCGACAAAGGTGCCGTACTCACGTGCGAGGGGTGCCTCAAGAGGGCGGCGAAGCGAGCCCTTGCGCTCAAAGAAGGCGAACTCCAAAACCTCGGCCTCCTGCTCCCCGTTACTTCCGAACGCCCGCAAGGTCTTCAGTTCAGACAGTTTGCTGTCTTTGACCTTGCGCAGTTCAACCAGCAGCTTGGATTTCGCGCGCATTTGTTCGGTGAGCTGCTTCTCTTGGCTCTGCACGCCCTTTTGCATATTCATAAGACGCGCCACCTGGGAGCTCAGCTCCTTCTTTTTTTTGCGCAGGTGATCGAGATGACTCAGATACTCCTTCACGTACTTGTGATCGCTATCGATCATACGACGTAGGAAGCGGTGATTGCGCTCGAGCTCAACTGGAGTTTGCGCCGAAAACAGCCATTCAAAGTCGTTGCGCTGGCGGCCTTGGTAGAGTTGCCGGAGCCGCTTGTTCAGCATGGCTTTGTGTTTGGCGGATTTGTCTTCGAGCTCGCTCACGTCCTGGGCCAACGAGCGAACCGCCGCCTCTTGCGACATCAGGCGTTCGTTCAGGTGGGAGCGCTTCTTGGCGATGTCTTTGATTTTCTGATTAATCACAAAAAGATGGGCCAGCTGTTCGCGCTGCTGTCTTTCGGTTTCCGAAATACTCGAGCGCGTTTCGCGAATGGCGTGCTCGGAGAGAGGAGCTTCGGCCATCGCGAGAGTCAAAGTCAGGAAGGGGGAAACTAGGGCGATCATGGTTAGCCCACGGCGGCCGACCAGCCGGTGTTGAGCTTACGCACGCAGTTCCAGGCTCCGAAGAAACCGAAGGCCATGGCGGTTACAATATTGGCGGCGACCGCCCAAGCCTCCATGGAGTGCATCTGATCGAATGCGAGCCAAAATGACCACGATTTGCCTAAATAGGCGAGAATGGCCGAGTGTAAAAGAAAACTGATGACGATGGAGAGCACGCTGGCAATGGCTCCAAGAAAGGCGCCTTCAATCAAGAAGGGCGTGCGCACGAAGCGGGTGGTGGCGCCGACCAGTTCCAGAATCTCAATTTCCTCTTTGCGCTGCCAAAACGACAGCCGGATGCAATTGCTGATAATCAAAAGACCCACGCTTAAACTCAGGATCCACATCACCACCAGCACGCCCCGCGCACTGGTTAGGAAATGAGTGAAGTTCTCGACCCAACCCTGGCCGTAGAAAACGTCATCGATAAACTCCATGCCCTTCAGCTTCGCGCTCCATGATTCCAACGCGTTCACGCGCAAGTCCACCGGGATGACACCGCTGAGGCGCAACTCAAGGCTGCTGGGAATGGGCGAACTCCACTTCGGATCCTTTAAGAGATCGAGGGATTCCGGCCCCAGCGCCGAAAGAAATTTTTTGGTCGCCTCTTCTTTGGGTGTGAACTGGATTCGTTCAAACTCCCCGCTCTTCTCCAAATCGGCCTTTAAGCCGTCAATCGCGTCGGGCGCGATACCCTCTTTTAGGTAAACGATCATCTCGAGGCCTCGGCCCCATTGATCGAGAGTTTTATTAAACGTCGAATAACCGAGAAAAAGCAGATTGAGGAGCACGAGGACCAAGGTCATCACCGTGACCGAGGCCATTTGCAGAACCCAGTGCCTCTGCCAGGCGCGAAGCAGGTGTTGAATGGCGTAGGCGTTCATGCCCGCACCTCGCCGGCTTGGATCTGCAGAACGCGGTAGGGCTTTTTGCGAATCAGCTCACTATCGTGGGTGGCCACGAATACCGTGGTGCCCTGAGCGTTGAACGATTCGAGAAGCTTGAAAATTTCGCCGCTCATGTGGGTGTCGAGGTTTCCGGTCGGTTCATCGGCGACCAGAATTTCGGGGTGGTGAACGAGAGCTCGGGCGATGGCGACCCGTTGCTGTTCGCCGCCGGAGAGTTCTTCTGGCAATGAATCCTGGCGTTGATCTAAACCCACCTGCTCAAGAATTTCGCGGACACGATGTTCGATGCTGGCCGGACTGTCACCACGAACGATTAGCGGCATAGACACGTTATCGAAAACGCTGCGATCGCGCAGCAAACGAAAATCCTGATAGATCACGCCAATATTGCGTCTAAACAGTGGCACTTTATCGTTGTCGAGTCCGGCTACATCCTGATCGAGAACCGTCACGCGGCCCGAGGTGGGCCTATCAAATGCCGAGATCATGCGAAACAATGTGGTCTTGCCGGCGCCGCTCGGCCCGGTTAAAAAAACGAATTCGCTTTTCTGAATTTCGAACGAGACATTGCGAAGGCCATGGTAGCCGTTCGAAAAAATTTTGTAGGCATGCGAGAAAGAAATCATGCCTATATAGTTTAAGGAGCGCTAGAGGAGTTTACCAGAGAGCAGTAAGTCTAGAATTTGCTGATGCTGGATCTTCATCGCGAGCCGTATAGCCTTACTCTCGCTAGCCGGACCATTCGGTAGGATTTCGGTGTAAGCTGTTTTCACACTTTTGACGACCGCGCCGTTTTTAAAGACCCGGCTGACGAGGTAGGGATTGTTGGACCCCCAATCTTCGGTCTGGACGTGATACTGAGTTCCTAAGAAGGCAATGTCGGAGTTGAATCCCTTTTCCACAATTTAAATATGCGGCGCAAATTTCCTGGTTTCAAGGACTTAAAGAACCTGGACGTCTCAGATTGAGACAGGTCTAGTCCTAACTCGCCGTCCGGTAAACCCAGATGTTTGTCTAAGGATTAGTCATACTTATGTCCTAAAACTTAAGTCGCAATTGGCCGATTAGACCTAAGCATGTGGGCAAGAGTCTGGGCTTTCACCTTAGGTTTATCCATCGTTGGTTGTACGAGCGAAGACTCGGCCAACGTCGCCACCAATGGCCGCATCAGCCCGACCTATGCCGGTCCCGCTGAGCTCACCTATTGTACTTCCCCGATCGCCTACGGCATGCCCAAAGTCACAATTAGCGGCAACGCCAAGTACACCCGCCGCAATCCGTGGGGCGTGGTCGGAGTCGGCTCCGGTGGTCTTGGTGGAGCACTCACCACCAGCACCCACCCGGCCACACTTCATAATATTCGTCGCGCCGAAATTCGAGTGACCGATGGCGCCGGCAATGTCGTTCAGTGCGGAGAAACCGACGGGAGCGGTAACTTCTCTTTGGAATTACCCCAAGGTAATGTCGCCTATACCCTATCAATCAACAGCCGGGCCAATAACTCTTACCTAAGAGCTTCGATCTTAAATCGACCGGAACAGAACCTGGTGTACGGACTGCAATCGTCAGTCAACGCTTCCAACAATACCGCCGGTCTCCAGCTTACGGCGTCGGCACATACCAACGGCGTTCTCGGCGCCGCCTTCAACATTCTCGATCAGTTTCTCAATGCCAACGACTATCTTAGAACTCAAGTAGGTAACTGTTCGGTTTCCTTCGCCGGGTGTCCCGACTTCACTGTGGCTCCGAAGGTCGTGGCCTACTGGGAGTTGGGCTACAACCCGAACGGCTATTTCGGCTCGAACAGTGGACTCAGCTTTTATCTTCCCGGCTACTCCCGCCTCTTTATATTGGGCGGTTTGAATGGTGACGTGAACAATACCGACACCGATCATTTCGACAACTCCGTGATTCTGCACGAGTACGGTCACTTTCTCGAGGACGCGGTCTTTGAGTCCGACTCGCCCGGAGGGTCGCATAACGGCAATGCCATTATCGATCCGCGGCTGGCGTGGTCCGAGGGCTGGGGCAACTTCTTTCAAGCCGCCGTTCGCTATGCGGCCGGTGAAACCAATCCTCGATACACGGATACCCAAGGCAACGACGATGGCGACACTGCTCTTTTCTTCGACGTGGATTTGGAAGACGAACAAATCGGCACCGACGTGGTGACGGCCTTGGGTGAGGGAAATTTTCGCGAGTTTTCAGTCACCCGCTTTTTATGGGACATCATTGATACTGTAAGTGACACAGCCCATGGCTCGACCGAAACCACCTCCGGCGACTTTCCAGAGCTCTGGGCCGCTCTGACCAAATCCTCAAACGGATTCAACGACACAGACTGGGCCTTTCGCAGTATCGGCCATCTTCACTATGGTCAAAGCCTGCTCGGCGCATCGAACTGGTCCACAGCTCGTGCGACCAACAGACATATCGGGGACACCAGCGAGTATGCCCAGTGGGTGACTACGGCTGGGACATGCAGTTACATTGCCGCAGCCGGAGCGATTCCGGCGAACACCTACACTCGAACGCTGACTCCTACAGCGACCGGCTCCGATCTTTTTCGCAATTACGACTTCTTTCATATCCGGGCGACCACCACGGGTTCATATACTTTTCGTCTGGACTATCAAGATACCAACGCCGTCGGAGTGGAAGCCGACCTGGATCTTTACCTCTACAACGAAGATGCCGAGATCGGAGACTCCAGTTCCGTCCTCACTTACAGTCGGGCCACCCCCGACGGAAATGTAAACACGGCGCAAAGTGAACAGTTCACTATCAATCTAACGGCCAACACACATTACCTGCTCGTGGTCACCGCCTATGTCGGCAGCGCGACCGGAACCGCCGCTCATTATTCAATTAAACAGGGAGGAGCGCAGCTATGCCCCGCAACACTTTAGCGACGGCTATTTTATTTACCGGCGTCTTCGCCCTCGCCTTCGTTGCGAATCGCGGCGACGAAAAGGAAATGATCCTGTCTTCAAAGACGGGACCGAAACTCCGCCACACACAAAAGATTCGCGGACCGCTCGACGCTTCGTTGGAGTTGGTCGGGCCCATTCCCGACAAGAAGGGCGACGTCTTTGTTTTAAAGGGACTCTTAAGTTCCGAGCAGGATCTAGAAAATGTCAATTTCAAGTGGGCCGTGCCGAAAGGCCTAGAATTGATCAACGGTTCCGTGAGCGGCCAGATTGCAAGCCTACGCGCGGGCCAACCGGTCGAAGTGCAGCTCACCCTAAAGACCCTTGATGCAGTCAACCACCAGGTGCACCTAATGACCTCAGGCGCACAGGGCAAAGTCCGCTTTGCGGCCACCACCCAGTACAACACTCTGTTGCAACAGCTCTTCGACGATTCCACCCGAGCTCTGGCCGCCTCGACCGAAAAAGAAGCCACAGCGCAAAAAGCCGAGCTCAAGCAATCCCCTCACCGCCACTCGCACCGCAAGCATAAAACCAAAATTCAACATTGAACGTAGTAGGCCAGCACGATCCTGGCCTCTTCACACCTCAACGTAACGTTCGCCTCTAGTGAAAAGCGCAACATGTCTTTCCCTATAAGCGAACTTTACCTTAAGTAGCGGAACATCTTTTTCAAACCAAATGCGCGAGTAAAAGAAGGAGGTTCGAAATCCACCCTATTTCATTAAGACATCGTGTTCGACTACTCACGAGTTTTACAGGCTAAACCCTATGCCGAGTTGCTCCATAGGGTTTAGCCTGTAAAACTCGTGAGGTGCGGAACGTCGTCAGGTAAGATTAGAATTGATCACTCCGTCCGCGGCAAAAGGCCATTCGTCCGGATTAGACGGTGCAGTCGTCCCGAATCGACGGCGCAATCGTCCGCGTTTCGACGGCGGTTCGCCGCCGCTAGACGGGAGTCACCACGATGGACTCGTTGCCGAGTTCGTTGCGGAGAATGCCTTGAATGGCGTCAAGGGTGCCTGCCATCGAGCTGGGGCAGCCGCCGCAGGCGCCTTGGTAGGTGATCTTGAGTTCGTTGTTGGTGAGTTCGATCACTTCGATGTCGCCGCCGTCGGCTTGGAGGCCGGGGCGGATCGTGCGGTCGAGGATGTCTTCGATGGCCGCGATTTCGGGATCTGAAGGCGCGGAGCGAGCAGGGCGTTTGACTTCAGCCTCACCGAACGCAGGATCATGAACCGCGAAGCGGGAACGTATGACCGCGCTGACATGAGCTGAAACCGCGTCGTTGTCCAGTTCCCCCGAGTGGGTCACGGTCAGTGTGTTTTGAAACAAGTGAACCTGCTTCACGCCTTCGATACCGAACAAGTCGCGCACCAAAGGTAACTCCTCGCACTCCCCAGCCGTATTGAAACTCGCCTTGCCCTCATTCTTAAAAGACGCGTTCATAACAAACTTCAGCGCGTACGGGTTCGGTGTCGGCATGGTGCGAATCAAAAGATCTTCAGCGGCCATGGTCTGCGTACTCATTGCAACAACTCCTGGGCCTTTTTAAGGCCTTTCGCTAAGCGGGCAATATCTTGCTCGCGCGTGTAGACAGAAAACGAGGCGCGCACGGTTCCTGGAATCCCGAAACGCTTCATCAGCGGCTGACAACAGTGGTGGCCCGCGCGCACGGCAATCCCCTGCTCATCGAGAATGGCGCCGACATCCGAGGGATGCGACTTTCCGATTAAAAAAGATAGCGCGTGACTGCGTTCCGGAGCGATGCCAATTCGCCGCAAACCGGGAATTCCCGCCAACGCCTCTTCCGCCATCCGGTAAATGTTCTTTTCGTGAGCTACGATGCGCTCAAAACCAATTCCTTCGATAAAATCCAAAGCCACGCCAAGACCAATCACTTCCGCGATCGGCGGCGTACCCGCTTCAAAGCGATGTGGGGGCGGCAAAAAATCCACTCCCTGCTCACTCACTTCCGTGATCATGGACCCGCCGCCTTGATATGGGGGCATTTCTTCGAGCCACTCACTGCGGCCGTAAAGCACGCCGACCCCTGTCGGCCCAAAGGCCTTATGGCCCGAGAAAGCCAGAAAGTCACAACCCAGGGAGCGTACGTCCACCTTCATAGCGGCGGCACTCTGCGCGGCGTCCGCCACACAAACGGCACCGTGTTTTTTGGCTTCGGCAAAAAATTTAGACAACGGGTTTAAGGTTCCGAGCGAATTCGACAAGTGCACCAGAGAGACAATCTTGGTCCGACTCGACAACAGAGCCTGAAAGCCCTCAAAGTCGAGCGAGCCATCATCGAGCACAGGGGCGAAACTAACTCGCGCGTCCGTCTCTTGCGCGATCATTTGCCACGGCACGATGTTCGAATGATGTTCCATTTGGCTGAGCACGATCTCGTCGCCTGGATTCAAGATCAGTCCGCCCAGGCTGCGGGCGAGCAAGTTGATCGCTTCTGTCGTTCCCCGCGTAAACACGATCTCATTTTTTGATTCTGCACCTAGAAAACGAGCGACTTTTTCGCGCGCGGATTCAAATGCGGCCGTGGCCTCGTCGCTTAAGGCATGTGCGCCCCGGTGTACGTTGGCCGCGCCCATGCTGAGATGCTTTTCGACCGCCGCAATGACTGGATGCGGTTTCAGAGACGTCGCCGCGCTATCGAGGTAAACCAAGTCCTGCCCGCGCACCTGGCGCTTCAACTGGGGAAAAAGTTCGGACATTTCACGCTCAAGAGACATGATGCTCTCCCACCAGACGGCGCAACCGCTCGTCTGGAATTTTCATGACCACGTCGGCGACAAAGGCGTCGCCTAATATTTTCTCGGCGGTCGCCTTGGCTATTCCGCGGCTCTCCAGATAAAAAACCTTTTCTTTGTCGAGCCTTCCCACCGTGGCGCCGTGGTTCGCCTTCACGTCGTCGGCGTAGATTTCGAGTTCCGGTTTGGTATTGGCTTCCGCGGTCGGACTCAGCAGTAGGTTGTGATTCATCTGCCGGCTGGCCACTTTCTGGGCGCCGGGTGCGATATAGATTTTGCCGTTCAACACGCCTTTGGCGCTGTCGCCGTATACGCCCTTAAAGAGCTGGCTGGAAGTCGTCTCTCCCGCGAAGTGCGAAACCACAACACGCTGATCGAGATGCTGGCGCTCGCCGCCGAAGGTAAGGCCATGAACGCAGGCCTCCGCTCCCGCGCCGAGCAAATCGACAAAAATTTGTCCGCGCAGCCAATGGGAGCCGCGGTTCAACTGAGTAAAGTGCAGGCCGGAGTTCGCGGCCAGTGTGACTCGAGTCTCATTAAAATGAAAAGCCGATGGCGACTCGGTCTGCTGCCGCAGCCATTTCAAACGCGCGCCCTCAGCCAGTGAGACCAACATCAAGTCGGTTCTCAAATATGGGGCCTCACCGCCGATAAGGACCTCAGCGACTGTCAGCTCCGCCCGCTCCCGAACTTCAATCTGATTGAAGCTCGAAATCCATCCCTCATGGGCATCCTGATATTTCACAATCAGAAGCGGTCGCCGGACCTGAACTCCCTGGCCCACATGAAACCGGAGACCTGGTCGCGCGACGGCCAAACTCGCATCGGCAAAACCATCCTCACCCTTCATGCCGCTGCCGCTCAACTGGGCGGCCGAAACTTGAATGTCCGCTGACATATTGGAAATTTCAGGTGCGAATTCGCCATTTACCAAAACCGCCGTATCAAAATCACCACGCAGGGAATTGAGCCACTGCTTTTTTTCGTCGGGCAAGGCGATTTTGTTAGTCCCGCGCACACTCCAATTCATCATATCGAGGGGCGCAATCGACGTGTACTTCCACGTTTCGGTTCCGCGCTTGGGTAGGCCCGTAGCCTCGGCTCGGCGCCAGGCGTCCTCGCGGAACTGCCTCTCACCCGCGTCCACGCGGGGCAAGTACTTGTCTAGATGTTGCCTCACAGCCGACAAAACACTCATGCGAGTCCCTTGAGCCAATCGTATCCCTGACTTTCAAGTTTCAGAGCCAGCGACTTATCCCCGCTTTGCACGATCTTGCCGCCGGAGAGCACGTGCACGTGATCCGGCACGATGTAATCGAGTAGACGCTGGTAATGTGTAATTAACAGGATTGCGTTGTCCTTGGTCCGCAGCTTGTTCACGCCCTGCGCGACGATTTTCAGTGAGTCGATATCCAGACCCGAGTCGGTCTCATCCAGCACCGCGAGCCGGGGCGAGAGCACCGCCATCTGTAAAATCTCATTGCGCTTCTTCTCGCCGCCCGAAAAACCTTCGTTCACTGCGCGATCCAGAAAACTGGGATTCATATCAACGAGCGCCGCCTTCTTTTCGACAAACGCACGAAACGGCCCTTCGGCCATCTCTTGCACGCCCTGTTGACGGCAGACGGAATTGAAAGCCGTACGCAAAAAAGTCATATTAGATAAACCCGGGACTTCAGTCGGATATTGAAACGCCAGAAATACGCCTTCACGCGCGCGCTCATCGGGCGCCATTTCTAAAAGATTTCGAGGAGCGAAGTTCACCTCATAGCTTATCGAGCCGCCGGTCACTTCGTAATCCGGATGGCCCGCGAGAATTTTAGATAACGTGCTCTTGCCAGAACCGTTCGGCCCCATAATGGCGTGCACTTCACCCGCCTGAATATCCAAATTGATTCCGCGCAAAACCTCTTTGCCATCTACGGCCGCTTTTAAATCGCGAATTTTTAACATAGTCCTCTACCTCATCCGATCGAGTTCTCGAGCTTCATCTCGATTAACTTCACCGCTTCGACTGAAAACTCGAGCGGCAATTGTTTAAAAACGTCCTTACAAAATCCGTTCACCAATAGCGAAATCGCTTCTTCCTGCGAAATCCCGCGCGACTGCAAATAAAACAATTGGTCCTCGCTGATGCGGGAAGTGGAGGCCTCGTGCTCCACCACGGCCGAATTGTTTTTCACCTCAATGTAGGGGAACGTGTTCGCCCCCGATTGATCACCAACCAACATCGAATCGCACTGGGAAAAATTGCGCGCGCCGGTCGCGGTCGGCATGATTTTGACCAAGCCGCGGTAGCTGTTCACCGAGCCTCCCGTCGAAATGCCCTTCGATATGATGGTGCTTTTGGTGTTTTTGCCGATATGAACCATTTTGGTTCCGGTATCGGCTTGCATCTTATCGTGAGTGAGCGCGACGCTATAAAATGCGCCCACGGAATTTTCACCTTGAAGAATGCAGCTCGGGTACTTCCAAGTGATGGCCGAACCTGCTTCCACCTGCGTCCAGCTGATTTTTGAATCTTTACCTAAGCACTTGCCGCGTTTGGTGACGAAGTTGAAAATGCCACCTCGACCCTCGCGGTCGCCCGTGTACCAGTTCTGCACGGTGGAGTAGCGGATCTCGGCGCGGTCCAAGGCGACGAGCTCTACGACCGCCGCGTGCAACTGATTCTCATCACGCTGGGGGGCCGTGCAACCTTCGAGGTAATTCACGTAGCTGCCCTCTTCGGCAATCAGCAAAGTGCGTTCAAACTGTCCGGTTTCTTGCGCGTTGATGCGGAAATAAGTCGAGAGATCGAGAGGACACTTAACGCCCTTGGGGATGTAACAGAACGACCCATCGGAGAACACCGCCGCGTTCAACGCGGCAAAGAAGTTATCGGTATGAGGTACAACGGTGCCGAGATACTTCTTTACCAGTTCGGGATACTTTTGCACGGCCTCGGATATGGAGCAGAAAACCACACCGACTTTGTCGAGCGTCTCTTTATGGGTGGTGCCGAGCGAGACTGAATCAAAAACCGCGTCGATGGCGACGCCGCTGATGCGCTTTTGCTCGGTCAGGGGAATGCCGAGCTTCTCGAATGTCCGCAGCAACTCGGGATCGAGATCATCGAGGGATTTGGGCTTCTCTTTGACCGACTTCGGCGCCGCATAGTAGTAGAGGTCCTCGTAATTGATCGGCTTATAGTCGGCCCGAGCCCAGTGGGGTTCTTTCATAGTGAGCCAGTGCTTGTAAGCCTTGAGGCGATAGGCGAGCAGCCAATCGGGTTCGTTCTTCTTGGCCGAAATGATGCGGATCACGTCCTCGCCAAGACCTTTGCGGATTTTTTCGGTTTCGATGTCGGTCACGAAACCGTGTTTGTACTCGCGAGATTCTGTGCTCATGCTTGCACCTCCCGCGTTCGCGCGCGATCCCGTTCCATTAGCAGTTCGCCGAGCGTGATATTCTTGTAAAAGTCTTCTTGTTTGCGGTTCAAAATCGAGATGGGCGAATGAATATTGCAGCGGTCTTTGAGTTCGCAGTCGCCCATGTTTTGCAGACACTTGGCCGCCTTCACCGCTCCTAAGATCAATTGGCTAAGCTCAAGCAGTGAAACTCCAGACAAGTCGCGAACCAAGACATAGCCCCCGTGGGCGCCGTGCTCGCTTCTTAAAATCTTGTGCTGCGCCATTTTCTGTAACACCCGGGCGGTGGCATCGAAGGGGCTGCCCGTAGTTTCAGCAATTTCCTTGGCGGTCGTAAGCTCACCGGGGCGCTTCTGGGCCATTAATTTGAGCGCCATAAGCGCGTATTCAACTTTACGGTTGAGCCGATTCACGTTAGCTATCCTCTGCACAAGTGAGATGAAAGAACCATATACGCCTGAAAAAGGCGTATTTGAAGGAAAACCTGTAGTGCTAGCGGCAATATTTCGACTTTTCACAATCACTCTCGGCACGTTGATTGTGACCGGCTTAGCCCTGCTTTCTATCCGCTGGGCCGGGCTGCGTCAGACACATTCCCCCCCTGTACACCCCTGGTATTCGCTGTCGACCTGGGACTTTCGCCAACCGACCCCCGAGGAGAACTGCAACAAGGAACGAGAAATTCCCACCGATGGCATCGCCTGGTTAAAAGTTTTTTATAAGGACGGGCGCTGGGAACTCAGTTGCGAGGGTGTGAGCCTGTCCCTTGCGGACAAAATCGCGCAATCCCAGCAGCAGAACTGGCTCATCGAGGTCGGATCGATTGATCTTGGCCCGCTCGACGACTTGATAAAGGATCTAAGCCAGTTCGACAAAAATAAAAATTTCGCTATCTACAGTAGTTCACAGCGAGTCGCTCGTTATCTGCGCAAAAAGTCGCCGCAGTGGCTCTTCGCCGCCGATGCCGCCTCTCTGGTGCGCTTGCATCTCTTTTCTAGCATGGGAATCGAGACGATTCTCGAGTTTTGGCCCGACTTCGTGTTGCAGTTCCCAGACGACAAAGTCACGAGCCTCAGCCCCCGCGAAGTGCAGGAACTCGAGCGTCGGCAAAAGCGAGTTATTGTGTTGCCTAACAGCGGCCGATAGCCTTACGCTTTTTTTATGATTTCCACAGCTTGGGCCGCATCCGACACAGTCAAAGTTGCAGCTGATTTGGGCGCATGGCATGCCATTTCGTCCGCCAGCTTTATCGTTCAACTCACTCTCCTCACTCTCGTCGTCATGTCCGTCGTCTCGTGGGCGATCATGGCGCAGAAGCGCAAGCAGTTTCGCACGGTTGAGTTGGGTAACATTCCCTTCGAAGAGAAGTTCTGGAAAGCCAGCTCGCTCGAGGAAGTGCACGACAACTTAAAAGACTATCCGGATAGCAACCTCGCCGCTGTCTTTCAGCTCGGGTATTTGGAGCTGAAAAAAATCGCCGAGTCTTCGCTTCTCGCCTCTACTTCCGATAACTCGGAAGCTCCCGTTCTATCGGGAATCGACAATCTCCAACGCTCTTTGCGCAAAGCTATCGATCTAGAAGTCTCGCGCCTCGAGTCGCGGCTGATTTTTCTCGCCACTACGGGCTCGGTTGGTCCCTTCGTCGGTTTATTTGGAACCGTATGGGGCATTATGAGTTCGTTTCAGAAAATCGGACAGACCGGTTCCGCCAGTCTCGCCGTCGTCGCTCCCGGCATCGCCGAAGCGCTGATCGCAACGGGCGTGGGCCTGGCCGCTGCCATTCCCGCGACCATCGCTTACAACGCCTTTGTAACCCGAATCCGCAAACAAGAACTGGCGCTGAATAATTTCGCCTCCGACTTTTTGAACCTGGCCAAACGCAACTTCTTCAAAGGGCAGTAACGATGGGCGCGCCAACCCAGCACGGCGGTTCTTCCCGCATGGTCTTAAGCGAGATTAACGTTACACCCTTGGTCGACGTGATGCTCGTGCTCTTGATTATCTTTATGGTGACGGCGCCGATGATGCAGCAGGGGCTTGAGGTGCAACTGCCTGAGACCGCAAATAGCGGCGTGCCGACCAGCGAAGAGCCGTTTATTCTCGTGATCAAAAAAGATGGCGCGCTGTTTGCTGGCACCGCGCGGGTGGATATGAATGCGCTTGGCGGAAAGCTAAAGGCCATTTTCGCCACCCGCAAAGACAAACAGATTTACATCCAGGCCGACCGACAGGTGGACTACGGAACCGTGGCGGAAGCCATGGGAGAAATTCGCGCCGCCGGGATCTACCAAATCGGAATGATTACCCTGCCCAAATCCGGAGGAAAATGACGTCGGCCGCCGATCACAGCCTAGAGCGGATGCTGTTGTACTCGCTGGTGGGCCATGTGGCGGCGCTGTTCTTTTTTACTGTCACCACCTATGTCATCGGCCCAACGGAAGTGATGCTGCCGCAGGCCATTCGCGTGGACGTGGTTGGCTTGCCAGAGAAAATCGAGACGCCAGAACTGCATCCCAAGCCCACAACTCCTGAGCCGGCCAAACCAAAAGAGAAACTCCCACCCAAGGCGGCGGCGGAAAAATCCAAACCCATAGCGCCCGTGCTTCCGGGGCCTAAAGCCAAGGCCGTCGACAAAAAAAAGGCGATGGAAACCGCACTGAACGAAATAAAAGCCGCCAAGGCCATGGAGAAGATTCGCGAGCAGATGGATAAGGAGCGGGCGGAAAAGCAGGCGGCCGCAACCAAATCCGCGGTAGTCAAAGGCAACAAGGTGGCGGAGGGCAACGCGCTCACGGGCCTCGAGTCTATTGAATTTGATAAGTACTTGGCCGAGATGCAGGCGCGCATAAATGCCAATTTTGAAATTCCGCAATGGCTTGCCGATGCCAATCTCTCCGCCATCGTGGTGATCACGATTGATCAGCGAGGTTACGTGACCCGCAAAACCATGACCAAGTCCAGTGGCAACAACGTGTTCGACACCATCGTCATGGGTACCATCGAAAAGTCTTCGCCGATGCCCCCGCCCCCAGACCGCCTGCGCGGAAGGCTTGCCACGTCCGGAATACCTGTTAAATTTCCTATGTAGGGAAGGAGCGCCTGTATGAAAAAGTTTATGGCCGCCTTTGTGTTCCTCGCGGCTGTGTCGCTGGGTTTTGTCTCGAGCGCTGAAGATAGCTTTTATATCGCCGTCGGTCAGGGCCAGGTGAAGAAGAGTCTGATGGCGCTGCCTCCTCTTCTTTATGTCGGCACCCAGGCCGCGAACCCTCAACACATCAAAGCTGGCCAAGATCTTTTCCGAGTGGCCTACAACGATCTCTCGGTTTCGAATCTATTTACCTTTATTAAGCCCGAGGCCTATCTCGAAGACCCTGCCAAAATCGGTCTGCGCCCGGCTCCCGGAACGCCGAACGGATTTAACTTTGAAAACTGGAAGACGATCGGCACGGAGTTCCTGGTTCGCGCCTCTTATCAGATCATCGGCAATGACTTGTCGATGGAGACGTACGTTTACCATGTGCCTACCGCCAAGCTTGTCGTCGGCAAGAACTATAAGGGTCCGGTCTCAGCCACGCGCCGGATCGCCCACACCTTCGCCAACGATCTGATCAAGGCCTTAACTGGCAAGCGCGGCATGTTCCTGACCAAGCTTGTCGCCTCTGGCCGCCTGCCCGGCGGCAATAAAGAAATTTACATCATGGATTGGGACGGCCATAACCCGCAGAAAATCACGTCGCACCAGTCGTTGGCCATCTCGCCGGCTTGGTCGAATAAGGGTGATAAGATCGCGTACACCGGCTTTCCCATGCATGTGAAGGAAAAGGTCCGTAATGCCGACTTGTTTATCTATGACATCCCGACTGGAAAACGATTTCTGGTCTCTTATCGCAAGGGGATGAACTCCGGCGCCAACTTCCTGCCCGGTGACACCCACCTGTTGCTGACTCTATCGAAGCAGGGCAATCCGGATATTTATAAAATGACGGCCGACGGGAAGTCGCTCACCCAGCTCACGCGTGGTCCCAACTACGCGATGAATGTGGAGCCGGTCATTTCACCCGACGGCGGTAAGATCGCCTTTTCTTCGGACCGTGCGGGACGGCCGCATATTTTTCTGATGAATGCAGACGGCAGTGGCGTAAAGCGAATCACCTTCGCCGGCAAGTACAACGCCTCCCCAGCCTGGTCGCCCGACGGCAAGCAAATTGCTTTCGCCGGTCACGACTCGGATCACTTCGATATTTTCGTAATGAATGCGGACGGCAGCGGCTTAAAGCGTCTCACTGACGCCAAAAAAACGAATGGCAAAGCGTCCAATAACGAAAGCCCGAGCTGGTCACCCGACGGCCGGCACATCGTCTTTGCGAGCGATCGCACCGGCGCCTATCAACTCTACGTAGTCAGCCCTGATGGCAGTAATGAACGTCGAATTACAGAGGATAAATATAATTGGGACAAACCCAAGTGGTCGCCCTTCCTCGATTAGAAACCTACTCGGCGGCGGACCTGGACAAGGTTCGCCGATTCAGTCCCGCGTTCATTCGTTATGAGCATATTTTAAATTCCTCCCTTGGGCCCTCGCTTCATCATCGCCGTCATCGCGCCTGGCTGGAATGCGTGGCTGCTACGGTTCTGCAGTCGACTTCAACCGCTCAAATCTGCCGCTTTTGGAGTGATGTCGCCGATTCGATCTTGCGCGAAGCTTGGCGGGACGCGGGGCTAGACGACAAGCCGGCCGCCTTGTTTGCTTTGGGCAAGCACGGCGCACAGGAGCTGAATTTAAGTTCCGACATCGATGTGCTGGTGGTGGGCGAAGGCGAGGGGGCTCTGCCGATCGAAAAGGGCTTGCGCACATTTCAGTCGCTCATTCAGCAAGCGGGTGACCTCGGCTTTTGCTTCCGCTTGGACTTTGACCTCCGGCCCGGGGGCAAAATGGGGCCGCTGATTACAACGCCGTCGCAGTTTCAAGATTACTATTGGAGCCAAGGCGAAACCTGGGAACGTTTGGCTTTAGTGCGAATGCGTGCGGTGGCGGGTGCCGCAGCGCTGGTGCATTCGATTGAAGAGCAGGCGCGAAAATTCTCTTTTCGAAAATTTTTGGATTTTACGCTTTTAGACGATCTAAAGGCCCTGCGCGCGCGCGTCCATCAGTTCGGTTTTCAACGCCGAGCGGGTGAAACCCATATCAAACTCGAAGTCGGCGGCATTCGCGACATTGAACTGTTCGTACACTCGCTTTTGATTCTGAACGGCGGCAAGATTCCGCGCCTCCAAACTCACTCCACTTCCGAGGCCCTCGAACAGCTGCGTGAGCATAAGCTCCTCACCGTCGAAGACGCCGACGTACTATTCGACAACTATTGGCACTTTCGCCATGTGGAAAACTCGGTGCAGGCTGTGGAAGACCGGCAGACGCACTCGGTTCCCGAGTCCTTCGATTCTTCTTTGGGGAGTCGGATGCAGGCCGTAGATCAGGTCGTGACGGGATTACTGGGCAAAGCCTCAGCTGTGGAAGCAGAACCGCAATTGCCGGCGACCGAAGAGGCGCAGCTGGCGTGGCTGGAAGGCTTGGGTTTTTCACAAGAGGCCCTCACCAGCACCTGGCCCCGACTCATTAAATCCACAGCACTCTCACATAAAAACGACCGGGACGAACGCGCGCGACAGGAGTTTTTGTTTCTCTTCGTGCAGGAATTGGCGCGGCAACCCGGTTGCGATCTCGGTCTGGGGATTTTGGAAGACTTTGTGCGGGCAACGCGAGCCAAGGCGACGTTTTTCACTATGCTCCTGCGCTCGCCTCGATTGATTCAAGATCTGGCGCGGTTGTTTTGCCTCTCGCCCTATTTGGGGTCGATTCTCGCCGCGCGGCCCGAGCTGCTCGACCATTTTATTCTTCAGAGTGACGACCCGTGGGTCGAAACGACGGAACAGCTCCTCGTGCAAATGAACGACCGCAAATTACTGACCGAGATCTGGGCGGCCAATCAATTTTTGGGCGACCGCGATCTCGGCGCGTTGAATTCGCGCATCACGGCGATGGCCGATGAAATCTGCCGGCAGTTGCTTGTGCAGCTGAAGCGCGAGTACCCGGCGGCGCAGCTCGAAATTCTCACCATGGGCAAATGGGCCGGGAGTGAGTTGGGCGTTCGCAGCGATTTAGATTTTGTTTTTATCTCTCGCTCGACGCCGACAGAAGAGGATGCCAAAGTCGCGCGGCGGTTTATCTCTCGGCTGGCCGATCCGCAAAAAGGCGGCAACTTGTATGAAGTGGACTTGCGCCTGCGCCCGAGCGGTCAGTCGGGTGCGCTATTGGTGCAGCAGGATCAGCTGCAAAAATACTGGATCGAGAGCGCCCAGTCTTGGGAACGGCAGGCCTATCTGCGTGCCCGGCCGCTCGATACCTCGATTGAATTAGACAAGTCGCTTCTGTTCAAGCGTGGACTAACGGCTGGCGACTTAGAGGAGCTACAACGAATTCGCTCCAAGCTTCTGGTGCCGATCAAAGATGATGTGATTGATTTGAAATATGCTCCGGGGGGTTTGCTTGATATCGAATTCGCCGTGCAGATCGCGATCTTAGAAAAGCAGGTGGCGAATTCGGGGTGCAGTACCTCCGAAATGCTGTTGGCCCTGCTCGACGCCGATGCCAAGTGGCGAGCCGAGGGCGCCAAACTCGTGCAGCACTACCGCCTGTTGCGCGTCTACGAACAAGTCATGCAACTCTCGGCCGCTCATAAGCAAAAGTACTTTGAGCGTGGCAAGCCCGCGTTCGCCAAGATGGCCTCGTTGCTCAATCTAAATCCCGAGAACGCCTGGATCCAACTGGTAAAAGTTCTGCGCGACTCCCGCGACATCTTAAACCAGCTCGACCCCACAGGCCTAAAACTGTAGGTACCAGGTTCTTTTTTCCGAAGCGGTGCGGCTTCCGCATCGGTAAGGCGCCTACAGCTCCATATCCTGATTCAATAGAATGATCTCGATCCGAGAGTTCATCCAAGCGCGGTCGCCTTGGAAGACGGGGCGGGAGTCGCCGAATGAGGCGGCGGCCATGGTATTGGGCTTAAGACCTTGCCGCTTTTGTACGAAGCGCAAAAAATTCACCGCTCGGGCGGAGGCAAAATCCCATGGTGAAGCTAGGCCGCCATTTTCGCCGGCGCTGGCGTGGCCCTCGATCAGAATATGCCTCTTGGTTTGCGGGATAAGCTCGCTTAACTTACCCAAGAACTTGACCGCCTCGGGTTTAAATTTTTCGCTTCCGCCGGCGTAGAGGGCGCTCGCGGGCAATGAAATGCGCACGCCCCACTCGTCGGCCGAGATGTCGGCGATATACTTTTTGCGCTCCTCCGGTGTGAACGCCATCTCAACAAACTCTTCGGTCTTATCTAAAGTTTCCACGGTTTCCGGCTTGGCCGGCTTAAAGGTCTCGATCGGCGATTCAATCAGCTGACTGTGCTTTTCGCCCTGATTGACTTGCTGCCCCGTTTCACCAAATGCTCCCGCCTTAACCAGAAAGCGCTTCATGCTGTCTTGGAACTCTTGTGCCTTGGCTAGATCTTTTTCAGAGGTGGCGTAGAGGACGACAAAAAAAGCGAACATCAACGTGATGAAATCGGCATACGAAACTAGCCAGCGTTCGTGGTTGACCTCTTGGTCCTCTTCCCTACGTCTCATCTCAACCCGCTCCGCGCGCGCAAAACGTAAAAGCTCATGGACTGGCCGCGACTTCCGCCGTGAACGAGCGCATCTTCTGTTCGATCAAATAGGGATTAAGTCCGCTGGCCACAGCCAACGCGCCCTCTAGAATCATTTCCTCCGTTTCGGACCGAAAACGGATCAGGGACTTCAGCTTGTTGGCGATCGGGATAAAAATCAGGTTGGCGGCGCCAACTCCGTATATGGTCGCGACAAAAGCGACGGCGATTCCCCGCCCCAACATCGTGGTGTCCGCAATATGGGTCATGACGCTGATCAGGCCGAGAACAGCACCGATAATTCCGATCGTGGGTGCAAAGCCACCGGCGTCCATCCACACTTTTGCGGCCGCGAGTTTGCGCCGCTCGTTAACAGTGATTTCTTCTTCGAAAATCCGGCGCAAAACTTCTGGGTCCACGCCGTCTATGGCGAAGCGATACACATTGCGCATAAACGGGTCGCGCATTTTAGGCAGATTCTTCTCCAACGCCAAGATGCTTTCCCGTCGCGCCGTCTGCGCTGACTGGATGATTTCTGTGGCGATTAGGTTGCGCTCCGCCGTCTCGTTGCCGTTAAATATTTGCTTGAGATAAGAAAGGGCCAGTTTCAAGTCTTCGGAACGGTTCGAAAGGATAGTCGCGCCGAACGTGCCGCCGAAGACGATCAGTCCCGCCGCAAACTGCACCAGAGATCCAAGATGGCCGCCTTCCAGCATATTGCCGACGACTATGCCACCTATCCCGATTACAAGGCCCAACACCGTGGTCATTTGCATGCGCTACTCCTTCAGCGGCAATACAAAATTAAAAATGCGAAAGATTCTTTTCGCGCGCGAAACTCAAGTCCGTCGTGGTTACGCGCAGCCGCCCGCATAGGAAATGCGCCAGTTCGCGATAGAACTTCGCCGCCGCATCCTTATTCTGCCCGAGAAATGATTTCAGTTTCTCATAGGGAATCACAATCAGTTCCGTACTTTCAGCCGCCGCGGCCGAGGCCGAGCGGGCCTGTCCGTCAATAAAAGCCATTTCCCCAAAGTGACTTCCCGTACCGAGCGTAGCCACCGTCAAGCTGTCGCCCGACTTAGTCGACTGCTGGATATTTACCGAGCCATGTTTGATTAGATACATGGCACTCGCCGCCTCTCCCTTAATAAAAATCGTATCGCCAGCCTGAAAAGTTTGGGGCGTGCCGATTTCGCCAACGGAGTCGAGATCGCGAGGTTCAAAAGTTTTAAAAAGATAGACATTCTGAATCAATGAGCGGCTCATGCTGTATTCCCCTGTACATTTAAAGACAATGCTAGCATATCATCCCCCGAATGGCAGTGCTAGTAACCGGCGCCACGGGGTTCGTCGGGTCTTGGTTGGTCCGAAGGCTGATCGAGAAACGCGAAACCGTCCACGTGCTACATCGTGAATCTTCCTCGCTGGACGAGCTGCAAGGGCTTTCGTTCAGGTCCTGTATCGGCGATATCACCGACCCACAGTCACTTGCGAAGGCGGTGCAGGACGTTGATACAGTTTTTCATCTCGCGGGCGTAGTCGGTTATACCCGAAGCCAGCGCGCGCAAATGGAAAAGGTCAATGTGCAGGGCACTCAGAATGTGGTCGATGCCATAAAAAAGTCGCCCAAAAAATTGGTATACATGAGCTCGGTGGTGGCCGTCGGAGCCAGCTTCGACCGCACCCCGCTTAGCGAGACCAGTCCCTACAATGTGGGACATTTAGACCTGGGCTACTTTGAAACCAAACGGCGGGCCGAAGAAATCGTGGTCGACGCCACCAAAAAGGGCCTGATTGGCTCGGTCATTCTTAATCCGTCCACCATTTATGGCGCGGGGGATGCAAAAAAAGGCAGTCGCAAAACTCAACTTAAAGTCGCGCAGGGCAAGCTTCCATTTTATACTTCCGGTGGGGTCAGTGTGGTTTCGGTTCACGATGTGGTGGCGGCCGTACTTAGAGCCCTTGACGTTGGTCGAAACGGTGAGCGTTACATATTATCCGGCGAAAATATCACGGTCCAAGATCTGTTTTCGCGAATCGCAAGCCTGGCCGGAGTTTCGCCGCCGAGGATTTACCTGCCCAATCCGGTCGTACATGCGCTCGGAAAATTGGGTGATGTATTGGAGAAGTTCGGCCGAAAAGGACCTATCAGCGGAGAGAACGCCTGGACGTCGGTCTTGCACCATTGGTTTGACCACACAAAGGCGACAGCCGAGCTGGATTTTCGACCGCGCCCCGCGCAGGAAGCAATCGCCGAGAGCGTTGAATGGATGAAACACAACGGTTATTTGAAGTAAGACCACTGCCGCCGAAGCCGTCCTTGTTTGGCAGTTTCGTCAAAATGATATTCAGCTTTTTGCTGATCGTCGCCGTGGTGATTGCAGGCGCTCTCCTCACCATTCCGGATATCACCCAGCTCGAGCGCTGCATGGTCACCTCCATGTTTCAGGTTAAACTCTGCCCAGGTTCGCCCTCCTATGTGCAACTGAAAGATATTTCACCCTATATGATCCACGCCGTGATCGTGGCCGAAGACGGATCTTTTTATTCGCATAAGGGTTTCGACTGGAAAGAGATCCAGGAGAGCCTCGAAGCCAACCTGAAGGCGGGCGGCGCCAAGCGCGGCGGATCCACACTCACGCAGCAGCTGGCCAAAAACGTATTTCTGAGCCAGGAAAAAAGTCTTTGGCGCAAACTGAAAGAGGCCTACCTGGCCTACGGGATCGAGACCCACTATAAGAAAGATTTTATTCTTGAGAAGTATTTAAACGTGGTCGAATTCGGACCCGGTCTTTACGGCGTAAAAAACGCGGCCGAGCACTATTTTAAAAAGCCGCCGAGCCAACTCCATCCGCTTGAAGCGGCCTGGCTCGCCCACCTCCTCCCGAATCCCAAAGTCTATTCGCAAGCCTTCCGCAAAGGCGCCCTGACTCCGTTCTCGAAAAAAATGGTGATGATCATACTTCGGCGCATGGCGGCCTACGGTAAACTCAGTCCAATTGGTTATGAACGCGCGGAATCTCTGATCGCCGAATTTCCCTGGATTGGAATCACCATGGCTTCGTTCTCCACCGCGCCGTCGTGGAGCCTCGAAACTGACGTTCCGCTGCCTAAGGCCTCCGACCTCGAATACGATCCGGATTCAGTTGAGAAGGCCCTAGAGGAAAGCGCAGATCCTCAGTTAGCCGCGCCCGAGCCCGTTGAAGAAACGGAAGACGATGCCTCACGCGAGTTGAATTCAATCAACGAATCCGATTTCGATTAAAATTTTTATGTGTAATTATGCAAAAACTTAAAATACTTTTCGGGAATCACGTCGAGCTCCATTGGCTTCCCTTCACTTCCAGTGACTGTCGGTAAATTGATTTTTACGGTCGCGCCCGAGCCCTCGAATTCGAGACCGAGGCCGAACAAAACTCTCTTTTCTTCTTCCGTCTCCGGGTTAAAGTACGGAACGTAGAAACTCAAAATTTTGGAACGGGCCGGGATCAAGCCCCGAATCATATTCACCTGATCGACAAAAAATTTAGGGCAGTGCGAGAACTCGATAATCGCGTTTTGCAGGCCCGACGTCCACGCCGCGAATTCGCGAATACCAACGGAGTTCATCGCTGTAATTTCACTTAAGTCGATCTCGACCGGTTTCAATGCGGGAAATTTGACCGGAGCAAAGTCAGCCAATTCCGTGATCGGGCCAATAAGCCGAACCAGCAATTTGTCTCTGCCGGTAATCAAGACGCGAAAGGCTGTGCTCGGGGCCGGTTCATTCATCTTAAAACGCTAACATTAAACTTTGGTTATGGGCAATTTTCTAAAGCCGGAAGTCCGCCAGAACCGGACATCGTGTAGTAGGACCCGGGTGGGCAACCCATTTGCCGGTGGTGCGCGCAGGACTGCCGAGGCACCGATTTACAATGCGTGTTAAGCGAATACTGGGTAATCGCCACGAGCTGGGAAGCAAAACTCTGAACTCCCTGATTGATCGCATAGCGGAAGCACGGATAAACGACTTTGTTGGCATCGCAGGTCGCTCGGGCATCGCCGTCCACAGTCGCCGCGCTGGCGTTCGTCGAGTATCCGCCCCGTCCGTCAGCCGTGATATAGATCGCGCCGCTCAGACCTTGAGTGGTGACCTTAGGCAGATAGTCGTTGGTCATATTGTTAGTGAAGACTTGATCTCGCATGCCGGGAATATTCGTGGCGAGCTGGGTGCGCGTGTAGTCGATCACCGGCGTCCGATTCAGTTGAAGGGGATTGAAAGTAATTTGATCGTCTTGCGCAAAAAGGGTGCAGGGCGAGAAAGCTGCGGAAAGCTCACAGCGCTCAAGCGCCACACGTCGGGCCTCATTGGCCGAAAGGATCGGGAGCTGAGTCGTATGCGCGACGTAGGCGTAAGTTCCATCTAAGGCAATGGCGAACGCTTTTGGGGAACTGGCCATTAGATAATCTTGAATCACCTGATTGCGGGTCGCAGTGAGAAGAAAGGGCACCTTGTCCGCCGCAAGGCCCGGTGTCGGCGCGGCCATTGTAAATGTAAAGCTGGTCCCGATTTCTGTTAAATCAACAGCAAAATTGTATCCGACCGCCACCAACGCGCAGGGTTTGCCTCCTGAAATGGCGAAACAGCCTTCGAGTGCCGAACGGCTGGCGTCGTCTTGCAAGCCCGCGGGTCGGCGCGTGACAAAGCCCAATCCATTTGGCGCAACAGCCACGGCCTTCGCTCCTGAATGGGCGTAATAGCCGAGCGAATCAATCATGGTCTGCACCATCTGGGTCTTGGCCGGAATATAGTCGTAATTGAACAGTTGGCCTTTTTTAAACTCCGCTGGCCCAGCGGGACCGGGAACGGAGGGATCCGGTTGCGGTTCAGCCGACTGACCGGTCGCCTCGGCCGCCTTATTGGAGCTCGGCCCGCAATTCTGAAAAAGAACCAGCGAAGAAAACAACAGCACAGCGGCAAATGAAAACAGCCAGCGGAACTGCGTGGGTTGGGACGAGGTCGAGGGCATTATCCTGTATCGGATCGGGACTTCCGTGACTTGAGTCTAGCCGTGCCCACCCATTAAGAAAGCCTCCGCACTTGTATCAATCTGAGACACCGTCTCTAGGTCACTGAAATAGCCCTCAATCAGAGCGAGCGTAGCGGCCCGGTCGCCAGCTTGAAAAAGGCTTTTGCGGAACTGGCTCGCCTCAGGAAAGCCGGCCGAATACCACATCGCAAACTTGCGCATTTGAATCAGCATAATACGTTCGGGGTAATAGTCTTCCAAATACATCTGCAATCGGCGCAGCACGGGCAGCATGGCCGAGTTCAAAGTCGCTGGCTCTCCGGCCCGCAACGCCCGGGCTTGAGCGAAAATCCAGGGATTCTTTAAGCAACCGCGGCCGATCATGACGCCATCACAATCGCTCTCCGCCAGACGCTGGAGGGCCTGCTCAGCCGTGTGAATATCTCCGTTGCCTAGAACAGGCACACGACTCTGCGTCTTCACTTCGCGAATATAATCCCAGTCCGCGAGTCCAGAATACGACTGCGCCCGCGTTCGCCCGTGAATGGCAACCCAAGTCACGCCCTCATCAAAGGCGACTTGAGTGACATCGGGAGAATTGCGCGTGTTTTGATCCCACCCAGTGCGAATCTTAATCGTGACGGGAATGCCCACTCCGCTTTTGACCGCGCGGATTACATCGCGCAGGCGATTCAAATCCTTTAAACAGGCCGAACCCGCGCCTTTGTTCACCACCTTAGGAACGGGACAACCAAAATTAATATCGACAAAATCCGCGCCCCACTGCTCCACGATCTGCGCGGCCTCGCGCAGATGATCCAAATTCTCGCCGAAAAGCTGAATGCCAACGGGATGCTGAATTTCCTCGTACTCCATCAATTTTTTTGTCTTTTCAGAGGAGAATTTAAGGCCCGTTGAACTCACGAGCTCGCTGATCACCGCCCCACAGCCCATTTCCCGCATAAAGGAGCGAAACGGGCGATCCGTGATTCCAGCCATGGGCGCGAGAACAAACGGATTCGCGCGAAGATGATTCAGGAGTTCGATTTCGGTCATGCGAGAGCTTTATCGAGCGAGAGGGCCCGTGTCATCAAGCATCAAAAGCCGCGCTTATGGAATTTTTTTCAATCTTGTGCTTATCTAAAGCCTTACCGGGCTCGACGATGAACCCGGCAACAGGAGCGCATGACCATGGATCGGTTATTAGGGGGGCTCCTTGCCCTGGCTTTATATACTTCGCCCGTAGCGTGGGCCTTACCGGTGTTCGATGGCGATTTTGACTGCCTCGACGCCACCACCGCCAACCGCTATGTGAGCGACTTCCAAATCGATAGCGAGTCCTTCGGCGGCCTTGAACTGTGCCAGCCGCAAGTCGACACCAAGAAGCTCTTGAACGACCTTCAATTGGTGGAGCTCGGCCAGTTCAACGGTTCGACCGTAAATATTTTTATTCAGGAGTTCGTACCCGCCGGCGACTACTACCTGTGGCTCAAGGAACAAACGAACGGCATCTCCCGTGGCGACGATATTCCGTGGGCCACTGCCTATAACTCCGGCGGCTATTTCACCATGCAGGATGGCTGGGCCAAGCTCTCCACCTTGGGCCGGGTCGGCACACTGATTCATGAAGCGCGACACACGGAAGGCTACTACCACACCATCTGCGATCACGGCCCCTATAAGGACTCGCGGATTTCTGGTTGCGATGAAAGCGTGGCCTCGGGTGGCTCCCACGGTGTCGAGATGGAATACTACGCGCGAGTGGTGCTCCAAGGAGCCAACTTCCATCCCGTATATCAGTCGATGGCGCGGCTGATGCTGCTCGCTCGGGCCAACTTCGTATTCAACGAAAGTCCCATGTCGGAAAAGGATGCGCTGATCGCGCGCACGAGTGAAGGGCTGGCTCGTCTGGCCGGCGAGGACAAGCAGCTCCTGAGCTGGAGCTTCCCCGGCTCGGAATCCTTCCAGCTGAAGCGGACCTCGCTCGGCGCAACCCTTCTCGATTTGCCGAATGGGGCATGGTCGATTGATCTCGAGCGCCCCGACATCGCGCCCGCCTTAAGCGACGACTATTCGTACTTCAAGCTGCTCAAAATGGCGCCGCCCGCGGATTTGGTCGATGTCGAAGAGGTCGATATTCACCTCCGCCGTTATATGTACGCCATCGACGGTCAGGAGCGGATTTACAACTATATTTTCGGTCAGGGCGCGTGGAGCCCAGCCACCCACCTCCCCGGCGTCGAGCGCTTGGTCACTCACAATCCCATGGGACAGCCGGGCCTCTTCGCTGTTTTTAAGAACCTGACGTACTGTCCGATTCAAGTCCCCTTCTTGCGCTGCGACCGCACGCCGATGCCATGGCCGGCCGACGCCCGTAAATTCGTCTCGTTTAACGGCTCCACTCTGAAACTAGGACCAGATCGCATGGTTTATGATTCAAAGGGTGAGGTGTGGGACGGGCTCGGTGAGGCCGAGGTGCTGGACCTGACTCTGGTTCCTCACTTCGAAATATTTCAGTGATGCGCAAATCGATACCGGCCTTCTTGGCCGTCGCATTTTTGCTGTATTGGCTGAATGAAGTCGGCGAACCACTGGATGGCCCGCTTTCCTTCGGCACGATTACTCCGATCATCAAGCGCATTGTCGAGCCAAAAAAACTGCCCGATCCGGTGGAGGTCGTGCCGCAAACTTCGCTCACTCGCCAGCCCGCCGAGGCGGCGACACTCGAGTCCTGGCTTGCGAATGAGGCCGCCAAAGTTAGCCGTGTCGATGCCAATCCAGCCCGGACCATGACCCGGCTTAAGCACAAGGCTACGCGTTTGGACGTTCAGGATTTAAAGGTCCTTAAACGCCTTGCGCTTGAAAAAAGTGTTCCCCAGGACGCCCGCTTTCTCGCGGTATTTTTGTTGGGTCTGGCCGAGAATGGTGGAGCCGTTGCTCTACTAAAGGAAGTTTGTTTTGCCCAAATCCCGGCCGTCGACACCGATCGCGAACACGCGGACGAACTGATATTGCGGGCACAAAGTCTGGAAAGCCTTGTTCAGCGCCTTTCTCCGAATGAGGCACGTTCTGTGTTGCGCGACCTCCTGGCCCGCACTTCGGATCCGATTCTCGCGCGACAAGCACAGTACTGGCTCTCTAAGCTCAGCTAATCACTGTCAGAAAATTTGTGAATGAAAAAAATTTTCTTAGGGGATTGACAAGAGTTCGGCCTATACTTCATGTAGGGGTACCCCAAGAGTACATCTAGTAGAATAAGGAGGTCAGAATGTTGTCAGAAGACGTAAAAGTGCTGTTCTCGGGATTCGAACCGACAGCCGACATGCGTTCCCGCTTGTACTACGTTTTGAATCGCCTCCACTTGAAATCACCCAGCCAATCGCTGCTGCAGGCGACGTTCACGATGACCAACGGTTTGTTTGAAGGTGTAATCAAGGTGACTTCGGTCGCAGAAAATTTCGTGGTTAAGGCCACGGATGTTCAATTTTCCGGACTCAGCGAAAAGCTGTTCGATAAGGTCGGCGATAAGCTCGAAAAGTGGAAGGCCCTGCGCTTCGATTAAGCCGGAGCGACTTGCTTCACTCCCTCCCCCATGCCTAGACTTGATTCCAAGTCTAAAATCTAGGGAGGGAACAATGCGTAATACTATTATATACATGCCGATCTTCATGGCTTGCATGGCTGCGCCGTTTGCAGCCTCGGCTAAACAAGTCGAAGTTCAATGCACGCCCAAGGGCTACAGCTGTTACAACGTGCAAGAAGGCCCTGTTTGCCGGTGGAATCCCCTAAGCGGAGGCGCGCCAGCTCTGGTGCGAGCCTTCCGCGATCCGAATTATCCGAAAGAGGGCGCCGATTTCGAGATATACCGCTCGCACTATCGCACCTCAATTGACCGGCACGAGCTGCGGGTCACCATGGAGTTTAAGGTCTTCGCCGATAACACGAGCCAGGCGAACTTCGTGCGCGCGACTTTGGACGCCGGATCCGTGATCGCCGAAGCGAACGGCATCGACCGGATTGACATTTCTTTGCGCAATAATAATTATGGCCGCGGATACACCTGCACCTCATTCCGAGTACTGGAGTAATGCACGAACACCTCAAGCGCTCCCTGCAGGCCCTAAGTCAGGCCCTGCAGGAGCTCCATCGCGATCTTCTGATGCTCGAAGCCCGTTTGGCTGAGACTGAGTCCGGCCAGCGCCTGGGTCCTTACGAGCTTTTGCAGGCTTCGCTCCATGACCCCCGCTTCAGCTGGCTCCGCTTGATGAGCGCCATGATCGTGCAGATCGACACAATAATCGATGAGGTCACCACACTCTCGAGCAAAGACGCGAGCCAGATCGCAAACGAAGTGTTGTCGTTGCTTGAGAAACCAAGCGAAAACAAGAACCAAGAATTCTGGAAGAAATACACCTCCCACCTCAACAACCCCGACACAATCCTGCGCCACTCAAAGGTCAAAGAAATCCTCGAGTCCTTAAAACCAAAGATGTAAAGGAAAGGTGCTCGTCGACTTTCTGCAGGGCTGTGCGGCATCTAAACCCTAAAATATTACGCCGCCGCGAAATTCACGAACGTCCACGTTGTAGTTCAGCAGGGTCTCCGCATAACCGTAGTAATATTGCATATAAAATGCGGGGACAAGATCAATGCCGCCGAGGCGAAACGACCATGACAATTGGTAACCGCCCCGATCCCATCGGGTCGAAAATTTTCCGCCGGGCGAAGCCGAGAACGCGACCTCACTCTTATCGATCCAGGAATCGAAAAGTTGCACAAAAGAAATCGTGGCATTGATCGGTCCAATATAATCCTGAATATCTTTGTTGGTCGGATCAAAATTGTAGAGGTACGCGCCTTGCAACGAAAACCGCGTTAGCCAGCGACGGCCCTCCCGCTCAAAGTTTAGCCGTAGATAATGTTTGTCATAAGATCGCGAATCGACTCCCTCCTTGCCATTGGACACATGCCCGTGAAGTCCGAAGTCGATTGACGTCAGCCAGCCCGTGTTCTTGGGGCTCCAACGGTAGAACAGTTCCGGATTGTAGGTGAGGTCGCGAAACGGCTTAGAGTCTTCGCGCAGTTCCCAAAACATGAACTGGGTGTATCCGAAATAGAGCGGCACATGGCGAATTGCGGGGGACTTAAAACTCAATTGCAGTTTGCTAAGAGGCTCCCCATAAACAAAATAAAAGGGCTGGTGGCGCTGTAGCACGGACTCGTCCTCGTGATCGAGCCGGTCGGCTGTATTAGTTGTAACCCCTTCTGCCGCGAAGACAGGAGTGCAGGAATTGACAAAGAAGAGTGTAAGGATGACCCATCGCATGGCCGGTCAGTAGCCTACGCCCACTGAATGATCAACAAATCCCTGCCCGCCCCATTGCCCGCCCCAGGTTGTCCAGGTATAAGCGCCGAATGGGTAAAAAAGAAATTCTCAGACTCTTGGTCGGCTTTCGCCAATTTCGCGAAAAGTTCTATCAGGGCGAGAAATCCGCCTACGAGAAACTGAGCAACCAAGGGCAGGCCCCCAAAACACTGGTGATCGGCTGCTCCGACTCTCGAGTCGATCCGGCCATTTTGTCTTCGGCCGGTCCTGGCGAACTTTTTGTGATCCGCAATGTGGCCAACTTGGTGCCCCCCTATGAAATCGGGGGCGGCCGTCACGGGGTCAGTGCCGCGATCGAATTCGCGGTTGTAAATTTGAAAGTCGAAAACGTGATCGTACTCGGCCATCGCCAGTGCGGCGGTATCCGGGCCTTGATGTTTCCCGATGAAACCAAGGCCGGCGGCTTCGTACATCGGTGGATGCAGGTGGCAGAGCCCGCTAAGGAACGCGCACTTGAATTCACTGGTTCCGCTGATCAAAATATACTGTGGCGCAACTGCGAGCTCGAGAGCATTCGCACCTCCCTCGATAACCTTCGCTCGTTTCCGTTTGTAGTAGAGGCGGTCCGCGAACGCGGCATGACCTTAATGGGAATTTACTTCGATATCGAAAAAGGTGAGCTGCTCGAACTCAACGAACGCGGCACCTTTGATCCGATTCATATCTAAGGTCCGTTCCCCAGTTTTTTCGCAATCATCTTAGCCGCGAGAACTCCCGACGCTACCGCCGCTTCCATGGTGCCGCGAATATTGGGATCGACGGTCGTATGTTCGCCCGCAAAATAAAGCCCATTCCCGGTCGGAGCGAAAAGGCTCAGCACTTGGAATCCTTCCACCATCGACGTCGATTCCAACTCCTTGTTGTCGGCTCGAAAATGGGAATAGCTCCCTTGAATAAAGGGATCCAGCGCCCAACTCAATGTCACGGGACCGTTGAGGGCTTGAAAGTTTCGCGTCGGAACCTGAATCGACCCAAACCGCTTCATGCGCTCACTTTCCGGCAGGGCAGCGTTGGCGCGTTCATAGCTGCGGACGTAATCCGCTTCGGATGACAAGATACCCGCCTGGCCAACCAGGAAAACCGTATGCCAGGACTCATCTCCGCGCCGCCACACTAAAGTGTCTTCGCCAGATGCGAGGGGCGGTTTTTTGGAAGCCGAGCCGGGAATTAGTATCTTCGCATGTGTTCCATA
>JALHOQ010000007.1:6252-39119 GCA_022842925.1 Bdellovibrionales bacterium | reverse complement strand
GCTCTTCCGATCTCCTCGATCTGGGTGTACCCATGGCGGCCACGCCGCGCACCTTGGTATTTGAAACTTCGGAAACCAGTATTCGCCTAAAGACGGGTGCGCTGACCGGCCTGGCCTTTGCCGGCGGAGCCGTGCTGGCCGGAGGTGAGATGCCCGAAGCCGAGACCGCATTCTCGCTCGGTGAAGAGATCGGTTTTATTCTTCAGGCCTACGACGATCTTAAAAATCTTAAAGATGATCCCCAGGCGGTTGGCAAACAATACGAGGACCTTAAGAATCAGCGTCCGGGTTTGGTCTGGTCCATCGCGGCCAGCCATCCCGACAGCGCTTGCTGGGAGCAGCTGATTCTTGCGGCACAAGAATTACCGGAACGACAGGGCCTAAATGCTTGGCTCGCTCAGTTCGACATTTTAAAACGGGCATCGGAGTTAATCGACGGCCGGGCCCAAAAGCTGCGCGCCACATTCGCGCGTCCCGAAATCGTGGACGTGATTTTGACGGAGTTGAAAAATGCATACGCAAAAATATGATGCCATCGTGATCGGCGCCGGCTTCGGTGGTTTATCTCTCGCCATTCGCCTGCAGGCCCGCGGGATGAAAACCCTGCTGCTCGAAAAGCGCGATCAGATCGGCGGCCGCGCCTACGTCTTTCGTGACAAAGGTTTCACCTTCGACGCCGGTCCCACCGTAATCACGGCGCCCACCTGTCTGGAAGAGCTTTTTACTTTGAGTGGAAAGCTGATGGAAGATTATGTGGAGCTGATGCCCGTGCTGCCGTTTTACCGGCTGACCTGGGACGATGGTTACCAGTTCGACTACAGCAATGACGATGCCGCGCTGAAAACTCAGATCGAAGCTAAGAGCCCAGCCGATTGGGAAGGTTATAAGCGCTTTCTGAAATATTCTGAGCAAGTCTTTCATGCTGGGTATACGGAACTTGCGGCCAAGCCGTTTCCAAATTTCTGGAGCATGATGAAATGCGCGCCTCAGCTAATCAAGCTGCAGTCCCACCGTTCCGTGCACTCGATCGTCAGCCGCTTTGTGAAGGACCGTCACCTACGTGAGGCTTTCAGCTTTCATTCTCTTCTCGTCGGCGGAAACCCGTTTTCGACCTCCAGCATTTATACTCTGATTCACTATCTCGAGCGCAATTGGGGTGTGTTCTTTCCTAAAGGCGGAACGGGCGCATTGGTGCAGGCCTTATCCAAGCTGTTTACCGATTTGGGCGGCAGTGTCCGTGTGAATGCGGAAGTGGATGAGATTTTAAGTGAAGGAGATCATGTCACGGGCGTGCGCTTAAAAACGGGCGAGGAACTTTTCGCTCGCATTGTGAGCTGCAACTCCGACGTAGCTCACACCTACCGCGATCTCTTGCGCAATGAAAAGCGGGTCAAAACCACTCGCCGTAAAGCGCTCAAGAGCAAATACAGCATGTCCTTGTTCCTGATTTACTTCGGCACCAATAAAAAGTATCCCGGCCAGGCCCATCATCAGGTGATTTTCGGTCCGCGCTATAAAGAACTGCTCGAGGACATTTTTAAGAATGGCATTGTGGCCGAGGATTTCTCGCTTTATCTGCACACTCCGACCGTGACCGATCCCGATTTAGCGCCTCCGGGCTGTGAGGGATTTTACGTGCTGTCCCCCGTGCCGCACCTGGGGCTCGGCGAAATCGACTGGAATGTCGAGGGGCCGAAGTATGCCGACCGGATCTTGACATACCTGGATCGCAAGATTCTGCCGGATTTGAAAAAGCATATCGTAACCCAGCGGATTTTCACCCCGCTCGATTTCAAGAGCGAACTGAATTCTCACCTAGGCTCGGCCTTTTCGATTGAACCCTTGCTGACCCAGAGCGCTTACTTCCGCACTCATAATCGGGATCCCTACTTGAAGGGTCTTTATTTTGTCGGCGCGGGAACGCATCCGGGTGCGGGTGTGCCGGGAGTTGTGAACTCGGCCAAAGCCACAGCGGAAGTGATCGCGGCGGATTTATGAACAGGGCCGAGCTCGTTCGCCATTGCCAAAAGTCCATCGCGAAAGGTTCGAAGACCTTCACCTTCGCCTCGCGCTTTTTTTCGCGGGAGAAAATGCAGGACGCGGCGATTTTGTATCAGTGGTGCCGTCACTGCGATGACGCTATCGACGCTTGCCCGCCCGAGGGTAAACACGAGCAGCTGCAAATTTTAAGACAGAAAACCGGTGAGGCGCTGAACGGACTCGCTTCTGATGTTCCGTTTCGCGCTCTGACTTATCTGGTTAAAAAACATTCCATCCCCGCCCATTATCCCCTCGAACTGATCGAGGGCATGGCCATGGACGCTGAGTTTTCCATTCCGGCGAATGAACAGGAACTGAAGCTTTATTGCTATCGCGTGGCCGGTGTCGTGGGCCTTATGATGTCGCATGTGATGGGCGTGAGTGATGAAAAAGCTCTTCGGCACGCGTGCGATATGGGAATGGCCATGCAGCTGACCAATATTTCGCGCGATGTGATCGATGATTGGAAAATGAACCGGTGCTATTTGCCTTTAGACCTTTTGGCACGCCATGGTCTGACCGTGGAAAACTTCGCGGGCGAAGAGAACCGTGAGCGGCTGGTCGCCGCCGTAAATGAGGTTTTGACCTGGGCCGACGAGTACTACCGGTCCGGTGAAGCCGGCACGCCCTTCCTCTCCCGCACTTCGGCATTGGTGATTCTGATTGCCCGGTTCACCTATGCCCGGATCGGCGACAAGGTTCGGGTGGCGGGCCCCCGCGCCTGGGACACGCGACAGTACACTTCGGGCTTTGAGAAAACAGTTTGTCTTATGAAAGCCGCCTGGATTTGGCTCAAACAATTGGGTGGGCGGCGCAAGTTTCAAGTGGCCCCTATTAAGCAGGTTTGGAGATTCCAATGACAACAGCCAATTCGTTCTGGCAAGACACGGTTGAATACGCAAGCGAGGTGCGAAATTTTGGCACCAAAGACTGGCTGGTTTATATCAGCTGGGTCGGTTTGATGATGGGCCTGTTCTTTTCGACCACGGGCTTCTTGCTGATTGGACACTTAGCCGGCGTCCAGTATCCAGCCTATGTATGGAATATCCCGCTCGGCACATTCATTTTCTCCGCCGCCATCTCGTTTGATTCGATCGGACATCGCACGCGCTACAAGGCGGAGCTGCAAAAGGGTGAGTCTCTGGTTCACGGGATCACGATTTTCGCCGGAATTACGAGCTGCTTGATGCTCTGCCTGGCTTACACCTATCCCGATTTCTTACGTTTCCCGACTCTAGTTATGATTCTGCTTTCGGTTTTCTACAGCATGATTGATGAGGGCCTGCACTGGCGCCGATACTTCAGCTTGCACTCCGACCGCGTGGAAATGTGGAGCCACTTTTTTATTTTTCTCGGTCACGGAATTATGATTCTGGCTTGGTACTACTGGTTCTCGCAAGGCTATCCGGGAGTGGCGGAGACTTTAGCCAACTGGCCGCTTTAAAGTTTTTAAAAATTCAATCCCCGCCCTGTTCCCAATTCAACTGGGCCTTTTCCAGGAAGATGGTTCCCCCGATCTCTTCCTTATACACCGATAGGCCATCTTTTCGGTCCCGATACGCTTTATAAACACTCCAGGTGTTCATCCAGTAAAAATTTTCTCCACCGGCCCCTATAGAATCTCCGGCACCGGCGAGAAAACACTTTCCACCGTTCATCAGAATTAGAATTCCCTTGGGACCATCCGACCCTTTAGACACTAGGTGGGCGCGATCCAGCTTTCCATCCCCATCAAAATCAAGGTCCTGATGGCATGGCTTTATCCAGCAGTTCTCAATAACGTCCTTCTTCGAACAGGCGGCCGGAATGGACAACCCGCTCGCCCTAGAATTGGCCTGGCTGAAACTGAAACAGGTCAAAACCGCTAACCAAATCATGATCATTACCTTTTGAGTGATGGCCCCGGGGCAGCCAAAATGATAAGCGTAGCCAGAGCAAATACGGCCAGGTAAATCGCGTATCGCCACTCTATCTCTTGCGCGAGCGACACCTTCCACAGAATTTCGCCTAGATGGCGAGTCGGCAGATAATGCGAAAAAGTTTCGACCTTGGCCGGAAGGGCATTTGGCGGAAGCCAAAGTCCACCCGCGAAACTCGAGAGAATATAAATCAGGTTAAACGTCGGCAGGGCTGCCGTTGGCGAAACCCATCGGGCCAATGCCGCGCTGAAAAGCGCGAAGGGTGCAGCCCCCAGAATTAAAACTCCCACCATTTGCAGCCAGCGGGTGAACTCGATCTCCAGATCCGTGGAAAATTCGATCGTGACGTAAACGACTGCGGCCGAGAGGAGTGCGCAAACGAGCGCTGCAAACCATTGCGTGAGAAAGAGATGGCAGCGCGGAACCGGAAGCGTGTGCAGAAAGCGATGCCAGCCCGTGCGAAGCTCCTGCGCGTGATGAACGCCGAACTGGAAGAAGCAAACGCCGAGCACGGCAAACACCGAGAAAGACCCGAGTAGAAACCGTGCTTTATCGGGCGTGTCGGCGTTGGGCAGGGCGAAGATCAGAAAAAACAGGGCCGGGAAAATCAGAGTACTGACCACATAGCCCGGCTCTTTAAACAATTGCACAAAGCGAATCTTAAGATGGGCCCAGAGGATGGTCAGATCCATGCGCCGCCCTTTCCGGATTCGCTTAAGAATATTTCTTCAAGCGGCAGTGGTACGACTTCGATTTCGCGCGCTTCTCCCCACGCCATTAAGGCCTTTAACACCTCGTCCGAGCGACTTGAATCGACGCGCCACTGATCGTTTTGCTGAGTGATACTGCCGACCAAAGTGTCGGGCGGCTTTTGATCCGCGCGAAAAGAAACGCGCTTAAAGCCGTAACGATTTTTTATCTCGCCCGGGGTTCCTGAGAATACAGCCTTACCCTGATGGAGCACAATCACCCGACTGGCCAGCTCTTCGGCCTCAGCCAGGTAATGGGTGGTCATCAAAACTGTTCCACCTTCCGATGTGTAACGTCGCAGTTCCTGATAGAGGCCATGGCGCACCTCCATATCGAGACCGACCGTGGGCTCATCCAGAATCATAAATGGAGCCTTGCTGATAAAAGCGCCTGCAAGTGCAATCAATCGCCGTTGCCCCCCACTTAAGTGGCCCACTTGAAATGCGAGGAGCCGTTCGAGATCAAAGCGTGCGACCACGTCGTCGACCGAATGACCATTCGGATAGTGCGCGCGCATAAAGTTTAAAACCTGGTGGCCCGTGGCGTGGGCTGGCATGTGACTGTCTTGCGGCACGAAAGCAAACTGCCTGCGCGCGGCCATGGAGTCGGGCGCCGCTCCCAGAAGTTCGACCTGGCCGGACGAGGGGTGCTCCAGACCGGTGACCATAGACATGGTCGTGGATTTGCCGGCGCCATTCGGCCCCAGCAGAACCAGAAGTTCCCCCGGCGCCACAGAAAAACTAAGGCCGTTCAAGACTCTGTTGGGGCCGAAGGATTTGCTAACATTTTGAAAAGACAGAACTGGCATATCGAATTTCACAATATGCGCGTCTATACCGGAAGACTAGGTGATGCTGGGTCGTGTCGCAGCAATTCAGTTCTTAATATTCAAACCAATCAAAATTCAAGCAACGAACGGTTTCCGATGGTGAATCGACGACCAGCTTATTTACATTTTGCAGAAAATCTAAAAGCATAGCGTGCACCTTTTCTGAGTCGGCAACACCCAGAGACATAGGTCCCGTATAGAAAAGGTTCGTACTCGCGCGCCAATCCATTTTCTGCATGGCCCGCAGACGCCAATTTTGATGATGCTTTGCCGCGAGAGGGTGTTCGGCGCCCAAGTGTGTGGCCCGAGCCGCGATTTCGTAGCGTCCGCTCTCCAAGCGTACGAGCCCCTTCTCAACTAAAAAACTGATCGCATTCTGGGCCTGAACTAAATCGATCTTAAGGCGCTTAGCTATCTCCTCCGCGGACCAAGGGTGAGGAATGGCCAAAAGGTTTCGGACACCCGTAAAAACCCAACTCGAATAAAAAATGGCCCGTTCCTCCGAATCGAGCTCCTTATGGATCACAACCCGTTGGCTGATCTTTCGCGCGCCATCTTGCGCCTTAAGCACTCGGGCTAATAGCTTTCGTTTCAAGCGCTCGGTGCCGGCGCGCTGATAATTTAACAAGAGAAAGAAATAATCCGTTTCGGAATCGCTTAATCCCAAGTACTCGCAGAGGTCGCTCGCGAGCTCGAGGTTGAGATGCTTGTCGGAACTAAAAACTAGGGAAACCATCGAGCTGCTTACCCCAAGGTGGGCGGCTATTCTTCTGAACTCACCCCGTCCATGACTTGGGCGCGCTTGAACCCAGTTGCGGACAAAGTCCTTATAATCTTGATGCTCGAATATGCTCAAATTTCCCTCTTTTCATACACTTAGAGTATATTAAATAAATGGTAAACTTTAACGTTGAATATTTAATAAATTAGTCTATCGAGACTTTGATCGAGAACTTATACTCTGCGTCACAAGAGCATGAAGCTCTAAAACAAGGAGAAAAAAATGAAAGTTTTTATCACAGTTCTGTTCGCTCTAGTTTCGGGTCCCGCTCTAGCCAGCGCAGATGAGACCTGCGTGATTACGGCACGGGAAGTCGCTGGCCCGACCGAATCCGTAGCTCGTTACTCAGTCTGGCAAGGCCCTCGCCCAGCGCTGGAGACTCAGGATCTTGAACAGGCGATCGAACTCAGGAATGTTCTCGTCTCCGCCGAGGCCTGCCACTTGCCGCCCGATGAGAAGGTGCCCACTTGTTTCATCTCGGCGTACGAGGGTCGCTTTACCCTGTGGCAGGACAGTGAGCCGGCGCAAATGTCCAAGGATATTATGACCATCGCCCGACTTAGAGAATCACTGATACAGGCTAAAATCTGTAAATGATCTTTTCGCCATAACCAAAGGGGGTGTGGCACACCCCCTGCTTTCCACTATTGCAAAGGACGATTTAAATGCGGTTACCTGCACCATTTACGATTCTATGCCTTCTTCTGCTCATTTCCGCCCTGGGTTGTGCCGATAAACGGCAGCCAAGAGGATCACTTCCTTCTCCGTTGGGCGACGAAGTGAAATCGAGCGGCCCGCGAGGAACCGTGGATGGAAGCGGTGGCGCCGGCATCAACGGCAAACCAATTGAGCTTTATCGAGTAAAAATAGAGACCTGGTCCGAGTACCAATCTCATATCGTACCTATTCTCAATAGCTTGAAGAAGATCCATCCGGAATATGGGGAAATCTTTCGATACGGAGCCGAGAAGAAGGCTTGGTATCTCCTGCCCTCCGATCTACCCGCGCTTTCTGGCGCGGAAATGGGGTTGCCGGTCAATGCCGACCAATGGGCTCTGCAAAACGAAACAGCGGTTTGGCTCGCGCAACCGAAGTACCAGGGAGACCCTTTAAATAAAGCCACAATCCTTCTTCACGAAATGTTTGTCGCCATAAAGCTCCTTCGCTACGCTTCGTTTGAAGAGGTTTGCTCAATTGGAAGTTCGTCTCCCTGCAATTCTAGAATCACGGAGCCGCTGAAAAGAAATGTAAAGCTCTCGCCCAAAGATTACGACGAAGTCCGCTCCGCCGTCGTATGGTTAATGGCCAATCATGGGCGCATGACTCCCGAACAGTTTCATAACGAAATGTATCGCCTCAATATGGAGGGACGATTCATTCGGTTTGGGAAATATCTTTCTCATCCGAAGACAACAGGAGATACCATCGAGCGTGTAGACCGGCTTCGAGTTCTCGAAGAATTGAGCGGACAGATCGTGAAAATGTATACGGAGTACAATCAAAATGGCATCGCTAGTGAAAAATGTAACGCCTCTTTCCGGTTCAATTCCGCAACCAATGAACTTTCCCTCCGCGCCACCGCGAGAAGAAAGAACCGACCGCCCCTGATTTTTGAAGGGACTTTTACCGTGGACGTGAAAGGCGATTTCTATCAAAACCACAATCCCCGCTATGAATATTCCGGATTTAGCGTTCACCTATCGAATCGACCCCAGGTCCCCGAAAAACAGATTTCGCTTTCTTTTCGCTCCGGTCGCCTTATCTCTTTGTCCGTTAGCCTGATGAAAAAGGTCGAAGAGAACCAAAATGGAGCCCTCTCCATGTCCGCTGCCAATGGCTTCGTATATTGCCAGAATTCTCAGGCCTTGATTCCTCAGGACTGGCCTTTATGGCTACTCTATCCTGAGGAAGACCGCATTCAGATGGAGCGGGCCGAATACGGAGGCCAGTCCTTGGACGAACTGAAAAAGGGCGGAAAAGTCCACGTCGAACTGTTCTAAAGTGGTGGGCCTGGAGCTACCCGCTAAAGCTTGCCTAGCCTGATCATTCGAGCGAGGTTAGACATGTGGATCACTTTCAGGAATTCTCATCCTACATTCCCGTGGATCTTTTCGACCCGGTGAACTTTCTGGTCGCTTGGGCTGTGGTCTTCTTCTTTATTGTGGTCCGCTACTTACTCGGTGTCGGCCTTTTCTACGGAATTTTTTGGTGGAAGCCTTCCGCGCGGCTGCGCAAAAAGGCGCTTTATTCACTCACGGGAAAGAAAAAACAAATTCGACAGGAGATTTCCTGGTCCGTTGTCACGTCCGTAATTTTTGCCTTCGGCGGCGTGCTCACGGGATTGATGTGGCAGGCGGGTTGGACGCAGTTTTACTTAGGCTTCGATGAATATCCGCTCTGGTACCTACCGGTTTCACTGATTCTTTATAGTCTGGCTCATGAGGTGTACTTCTATGTCACCCATGTTTGGATGCATAAGCCGTCGGTGTATAAGCATGTGCACTACGTCCACCATCTCTCGCGCGAACCCAGCCCGTGGGCCAGCTTTAGTTTTCATCCGATTGAAGGCTTGATTGAGGCCCTGGTCCTGCCGCTTCTCGTGCTGGTGATCCCCATCCATCCGGTTATGTTTATCACCTACATGACGTTAATGACTCTTTCGGCCATCAACAACCATCTCGGTTATGAACTGCTACCGAAATGGTTTCGCAACATGGGCTTTATCAGCGGCGAGAATCACTCCCAGCATCATCGCTTTTCCCGACACAATTTCGGTTTGTATTACACCTTTATGGATCGAATCTTCGGCACGCTGAAGGGATAATTTAAAGAGCTTTTTGACGGAAGGTTTCAGCCATCGCGACCGCGGCGGCGACAGAGACATTGTAGCTGGCCTCGGGATTGGACTGGGGGATCGAGATCAAATCGTCGCACACGCCTTCTACGGATTTGCGTAAACCCGAGGATTCCGAACCGAGAACCCAAACCACTTTTTTAGGAATATCCAGCTGAAAAAGTCCCTGCTTACCCTTATGGGACAGACCCAAAATCCAAAAACCCATTTCTTTCAGGCGTTCAAGTTGCTGCGGGAGAGCGTTGTCTTTCTCCACCGGAATATGCTCAGCCGCGCCCTGAGCCACTTTGCTTACGGCCGGTGAGAGATCGGCGGATCGGTGTTCGGGAATTAAAATGCCTTCGGCGCCAAACAGCCAACCCGTGCGCATAATGGCGCCGAGATTATGGGGATCTTCGACTTCGTCAAGCGCGAGTAAGACCGCGCTCTCCGCGGTTTTGAGCTTTTCCCAATCGATTTCGGGTTGCTCCTCGCTGAACGCGAGCACGCCCTGGTGGCTCGAGATGATTTTGTCGAGAGCGCCAGCGGGATGGGTTTCGATTCGCACGCGCAGTTTCTGCGCGAGTTCGTGAATGGACTTGAGTTCCGGATGATCAAGATACTTATCGCGTAGCCAGAGTTTGCTGATGGCGCGCGGGCGCACTTTTAACAGCTCGTTAACGGCGTGAATTCCGACGACGCAGCGGCCTTGCGGCGGGCGATGTTGTGATTGGCCTTGCGGACGGCTTGGTTCGGGCTTATGGCCGCGACCACCCTGAGGTCCACGGACGTCAGGACGGCGGCCGTGGGGTCCACGACCGCTACTGCTACCGCTTCTGAATTTCTTCATAGTACGCCTTTGCCGCGAGAGCGGGCTCAAGAGCATCGTAAATGGGGCGACCGACCACAAGGGCCGAAGCACCCCGGCGCAGAGCCGTTAATGGATCGGATACCCGCTTCTGATCGCCGCGATCTTCGTGGCTTAAGCGCACACCCGGTGTGACGAGATAGGCACTCGGATAAAGCCCACGCAGCATCTCGACCTCGTCGGGCGAACACACTAGACCCGTAATACCACAGTCGATCGCGAGTTGCGCGAGCGCTCGGGTTTGCTCGGCGATCGGCAAGTGTTTGACCACGGAGGGCAACGTCTCTTGTTTGAAGGAGGTCAGAACCGTCACCGCGAGAATTCGAAATGGACGGGTCCGATTCAGGCTTTCTTCCAGTTCGGCCAGCATGGTTAAAGCTTCAGGGCCCGATTGCGCGTGCACGGTACAAAAGCTCGCGCCCACTTCAAACGAGGCCCGCACCGCCGCTTCCATGGTGTTCGGGATATCAAAGTACTTGTTGTCGATGAACATATTGCCGTGGCGAGCGACCTCTTTAAGAAAAGGTTCGCCATAGCGAAGCGCCAAGCGCGGACCGACCTTAAAGCCGCCGACGAACGCCCGACATTCTTTAACCAGCGCCATCGCCGCCTTGTCGTCATCCACATCGAGCGCCACGAAGATCGGATTGCTCATCTGCGCTCTCATGTGGCCTGTTCCTTCAACCACACCTGCACCTTTTCAACTACGGCGCCGGGTGAAACCTTATCCAGCTTCTTGGTTTTACGCTCGAGAATTTCGATCTCACCCGCGGCAAGGCCCCGCGCACCGATGTTAATTCGGAGAGGCATTCCGAGCAGATCGGCGTCTTTAAATTTTACGCCGGGGCGTTCGCTGCGATCATCGACCAAAACATCAATACCCTTGGCGGTCAGCTCTTCATAATACCGATCCGAAAGCGCTTTCGCCTCGGCATTGTCCGGATCGAGTAAGCAAATATGCACCACAAACGGCGCCACCGACACCGGCCAAATAATGCCGTCTTTGTCGTTGTTCTGCTCGATCACCGCTTGCACCGTGCGAGTGATTCCGATGCCGTAACAGCCCATCTCGATCGGCTTTAATACGCTGTCCGTATCCAGGTAATTGGCCTGCATCATTTTCGAGTACTTCGTTCCCAGATAGAAAATGTGACCGACTTCGATTCCTCGATAGGACTTGAGTTTGCCTTTGCCATCGGGACTGGCATCGCCTTCTTTGGCCATTCGGAAATCGCCCCAGGTCGTGACTTTGAAGTCGCGATCGTGGTTCACGTTCTTCAAATGGAAATCGTCTCTATTTGCGCCAACGGTAAAGTTAAACCGATGCTTGATCCCGTTGTCGCACAGAACCGGGATTTTGAGCCCCACCGGGCCGCAACTGCCAGGCGAAGCCCCACCCGTTACGCGGCGAACTTCGTCGTCGTTTAACATCAGCGGAGGATTGGACAAGCCAAAATGATTTTTTAGTTTCACCGGGTTGACCTCATCACTGCCTCGCAAAATCACCGCGACGGGCTTGAGGTCTTTGGCCGGATCATCGCTGGCCGAAAAAAACATAGTCTTAACCAGTTGGTTGGCCGGAACTTTGATCGCCTTCGATAAGGCCTCGATGGTCTTAAGCCCCGGAGTCGCGAACTCCTCCATCGGTTCTAGCGGAGGCGGAGGCTTGGGCTGAAACGAGTCGATGGCCGGACAGACCTCGATATTGGCCGCGAAATCGCTTTCTTCGCAAACCATCAAGTGGTCCTCACCGCTGTCGGCGATGATATGAAATTCTTGGCTCTGATTGCCGCCGATATTCCCACTATCGGCCTGCACGACTCGGAAGTTCGCGCCTAAGCGCTTAAAGATAGCGGTATAGGCCTCATGCATTTTGGCGTAGGACTTTTGCGCTCCCTCGACGTCGACGTCAAAGCTGTACGCGTCTTTCATCACAAACTCGCGACCTCGCATAAGGCCAAAGCGCGGGCGGATCTCGTCGCGGAACTTAGTTTGAATTTGATAGAGGTTAAACGGCAGATCGCGGTAACTCTTCACATCCTTACGGGCGTAGTCGGTCACCACTTCTTCGTGGGTCGCACCGAGGCAGAAATCATGGCCGTTGCGATTCTTCAACTTCTGCAAACCGTCGCCCATTTCCTTCCAGCGACCGGTCTCTTCCCAAAGTTCACGCGGTTGCACCATCGGCATCAGGATCTCGGTGCAGCCCCGCTTATCTAATTCTTCGCGCACGATTTTTTCAAACTTACGCAGCGAACGTAGAAGCAGATGCCCGTAGGTATAAATCCCCGGTGCGAGCTTACGCATATAACCGCCACGGACCATCAAAATGTGGCTAGGGATTTCCGCATCCGTGGGAGCTTCTTTCAAGGTGAAGAGGTAACTAGACGACCATTTCATTGCGCTTAAACCTCGATGCCGTAGGATTTTATTTTTCGATGAAGATAACTGCGCTCAAGTCCGATGCTTTCCGCCGTTTTTGAGATATTGCCCTGATTTTCTTCGATCTTGGCCATCAAAAAATCTTTCTCAAAACGAGCCCGAGCCTCGCGAAACGTCATCAGCTCTTCATCCGGACTCGCGGCCGCCGTATCCGTTAGGCCCGCGAATTTGAGATCGTGTACGTCCACGTAATCACCGGGCGTAAGGATGTAAACCCGCTCCACGAAGTTGCGTAACTCGCGCACATTGCCCGGCCAGTTATGGGCTTGCATCATCTGCATGGCGGGTTCAGAAAAAACCTTGCGCTTATATCCGTTGTTGCGAAGAAACTGATCACCGAAATACTCGACCAACGGCACGATGTCTTCACGCCGCTGGCGCAAAGGAGCCACCCGAAGCGGCACCACGTTTAGGCGATAGTACAAATCCTCACGAAAGCGCCCGGCCTTAATTTCTTCTTCGAGATTTTTATTGGTGGCCGCAATCACGCGCACATCGACTTCGACCGACTCCTCACCGCCCAAGCGGTAGAACTGGCGCTCCTGCAAGATGCGCAAAACCTTGGCCTGCGCCTCAAGACTCATATCCCCGATCTCATCGAGAAAAAGGGTTCCGCCATTGGCGAATTCGAATTTGCCTTTCTTGGCCCGGTCGGCTCCGGTGAAAGCGCCCTTTTCGTAACCAAAGAGTTCGGCTTCGATCAAGTCCTTAGGAATGGCCGCGCAATTCACTTCTACTAACGGACGTCCGGCCCGATGGCTTAGGTAGTGTATGTTTTGGGCGACGAGTTCCTTCCCGGTGCCGTTTTCTCCCGTTACCAAAATCCAGGCATTCGAAGTCGCGACCCGCGCAATCATTTGCTTCAGGCTTACCATCAATGGGCTATCCCCAATAAGCGCGATGTTTTTGCGCAACCGATTCAGCAGTGCATTTTTCTCGCTCTGCTCGCGCTTAAAGTTCAAAATATTGGCAATCAAAATCGTGATCTTATCCATGGACAGAGGCTTTTCGACAAAGTCCCAAGCGCCATTCTTCACCGCGCGCACGGCCGTTTCGATCGTTCCGTGACCCGACATGATGATAAACTGGCAATCGGGATATCCGCTTTTCTTGGCCTGTTCCAACACCTGCAGACCATCCATATCTCCGGGCATCCAAATGTCCTGCAGGACGACATCGGGAGAGAACTCGCGAATCTTTTCCAGTCCTTGGCGCCCGCTGAAGGCGAAGTCCACGACGAACCCCTCGTCTCTGAGGGACGCCGCCAGTACCTCCACAATCGCCTTTTCATCGTCGATAATCAGAATCTTGCTTTTCATGCTCGGGTCTCCCCCGCGCTATCGCGCGTTCGCACTATTTTCGGTCGTTCGGTAGCCTCGACCACCGGTAATTCAATCACAATCTTGGTCTCACTCGATCCGTCGGAAAAGCCACGGATAAATCCGTGATGATCTTCCACCATTCTTTTGACGATCGCCAGTCCTAATCCGGTGCCGTGCTCCTTGGTCGTCATATAGGGCTCGAAGATCCGTTCCAGCAGGTTCGGGGGAATGCCTGGACCATTATCTTCCACTTCCATACGGGCGATCTTAAGCACGCCGTCATAGGAGGTGCGGATCAGAATCCGGCCGTCGCTGCGCCCGATCACCGCCGAAACGGCGTTGTCGACCAGATTATTGACGATCCGGCGCATCTGGTCCGGGTCGAAAATAAAAACGGGAAGCGTGGGATCCGAAATAAACTCCACGCGATGGGAAGCGTCTTCCGGCTGGTAGAGCACCAAAGTCTCTGAGATCGTTTTATTCAAATCCGCGGGAACCGGATTGGATTTCGGCAGTCGCGCGAACTGATTGAACTCATTCACGAGATTTTTTAGGCTTTCGACCTGATCGATAATCCGGCGGATGGATTCTTGAAAAGCGGGGTCCTTGATATCTCGGCCGAACTTTTTCTCGAGTCGCTCAGCCGAAAGCTTGATCGGCGTCAGTGGATTCTTGATCTCATGGGCGATTCGCCGCGCCACTTCGGTCCAAGCCGCTGCCCGCTGCGCGCCAAGCACGGCCGTGAGATCGTCGAAAACCAGAACCTTTCCGATTTCGGTTTGCCGCTCGTCCGTTAAAAACGACAGCGTCATCTGCAAAGGAATGGAACGGTTGCGCACCTGAATGCGAATTTCACGTTGAATACTATCGGCGCGATGGGCGCGCATCTGTTCGATCATATTCTCCAGAACCGTGTAATACTCTTTCTGCAAAACCTGACCGATATGCTTACCCAGCAAGCGCTCCGGCTTAATATTCAAAAGCTTACAGGCATGACGGTTGATCATCGTGATATGCCCCTCGGGATCGAGGGTGATCACGCCTGTGCTGACCGTACTCAAAACCACTTCCATATAGCGCGAGTGTTCGTCGAGTCGACTGAGGGTTTGGCGCAGCGATTGGTTGGCCTCGCGCACTTCGCGTTCGCTGGTCGCCAGATTTTGGGTCATCTGGTTAAAGTGGCGCACCAGCTCGTTGATCTCAAACGAACCCGAGCGCGCCGCCACGGGGCTGTAATCGTGGTTCGCCACCCGCTGGGCGGCTTGTCCCAATTCTTCAAGCGGGATCGACAGCTGTCGCGCCAGATAAAAGCCGAACCAGGTGGCGCCCAGCAAAATGGTCAGCGTCATCAAAACCAAAATAATTAAATAGATCGATTTGATCGGATACTCGAGCGGGTTGACGTCGCGAAAGTCTTCATAGGCCGATGCGATATCGTCCATGTTGGTGATAAGGGAGAGCGGAATAAAGGTGGAGACGACGACCGCGCCTTCCTGCTTGCTGCGGCCGACCGGAAAGATCACTCGCACCAAGTTGCCGTTTTCAAATTGGTGAATCGTAGAGGCTTCGTTGCGGTCCTCGATCCCTCGCTCTAAAAGTTCGAGCGAGAGCGGCGGGACCTCGGGTAGCGCATCATCCGGGCGCACGCTCACCACGCGCTGACCGAAAAGCGAAGGATAATACTCCACCGCCGCTAGATTGTAGCGGGCGCGGGCGTCGGCCAAGCGCCTCCCCCATTCGCTGGGGCTCGTGTTTCGCAGCTCCTTCGCCACTCGTTCGGCAAAATGGTAGTTGTTGCGCTTGGCTTCCAGATAGTATGCGTTCGTTACTTCCAGAGAACTCTTCAATACCCCGGCCATCTTCTCCGAAAACCACTTATCGAAGCTGTTGTTGATGTAAAACACCGACACCACGAACATCAACGCCGTCGGAACAAAGCTAAAGGCCACAAAGGCCATGATCAGCTTGGCCTTGAGAGTTTTTCCCGCCAACCCCGCTTGCTGTTCGGAGAAAATTTTCACCACGTTGCGAAAAATCAGAAAGAACAGAAGAAGAAAAAGGATGATGTTGAAATTAACTAGACCGAGAAAAAAGATGGACGTCTCGAACGGCAGCTGCTGGCTCATGCCGAAGAGTTTGTATTCGATGGCCGTCAGCACGAGGAACAGCAACGCCAGCCCGAATACCATTCCGACTTCGCGACGCCGTTTTAGTTTTTCGTTCTGAACTTCCGAGGCCTTTTCAACCATTGTCGATCATATCCGCCAGGCTCAGCATCTCGACTGCGACCTCGGCGGCATCTCTCCCCTTATGGCCATGGGCTCCGCCTACGCGGGCCTCCGCCTGCTCTTCATTCTCAGTGGTCAAAACGCCGAAGACCACAGGTTTTTTGGTTTGCAGCATCACTTCGCTACAGCCACGCTCCACCGAGTTGCACACATAGTCGTAGTGGCTGGTCTCGCCGCGAATCACCGCGCCCAGGGCCACAACTGCGTCACAGTCTCGCTCCAGAAGTTTTAACGCAGCAAGGGGGATTTCCACGGCTCCTGGGACGCGAATCCGCTGAATTCGCTCTTCCTTCACACCCATCTCTTGTAGCCGCTGATAACAGCCGGACTCGAGAGCCTCGGTAATGGCGGAGTTGAAGCGAGATGTCACAATGCCGATTTTCCAGCGTTCTTTCACTTCCAGAGTGCCTTGGCGAACCATGTTTTACTCCAAGTCTAGGGGCATCCCGTTGATCAGGGGATGCACGTTTTGCAAAAGGGGTTCGGTGTCAATCGGGAGAGCCACCTCTTCGATGATTTCAAGTCCGTAGCCTCTTAAGCCCACGCGCTTGGCGTGATTGTTGGTGATCAGCCGCAGGCGGCGAATGCCAAGCGCCCGCAAAATCTGGGCGCCGACACCGTAATCCCGATCATCAGACCGGAAGATCTTTTTTCCCTCTTCCGTGACCGTTTCACCCTGATCGATTTGATGATAACTCATCACTCGCTGGCGCAAACGCTGGCCCATGTCTTCCATTCGCAAGTACACAATCACACCGGCACCCTCGTCCGAGATCTGCCGCATAGAAGCTTCGAGATAATCGCCCGAGCGCGTGCGCAGACTACGAAAGACATCGCCCATCAAGCACTCGGAGTGCACTCGCACCAAAACCGGTTTATCGGAGTCGATGTTGCCCTTCACCAAAGCCACATGCTCGCGCCCATCGAGAAGGTTTTCAAAAATGTGAATGCGAAAACCGTCACCGAAGCGACACGGAAGCTGAGCCTGAGCCCGCTCGACCAGGAAGGATTCGTTTTGAATACGGTAGCGGATCAAAGATTCGATCGTGCCGATTTTAATTCCGTGCTTGCGCGCGAACTCAAGAAGTTCGGGCATACGGGCCATGGTCCCGTCGGGATTCATAATCTCGCAGATTACGGCCGCGGGATTAAGTCCCGCCATGCGAGCTAAATCCACGCTGGCCTCGGTATGACCGGCCCGCTTAAGCACGCCCCCTTCTTGCGCGCGAATGGGAAACACATGACCGGGAACTATAATGTCGTCAGGCGTGGCGGCAGGATTGGCCGCGACCTTGATCGTCAGCGCGCGATCCGCGGCGCTGATTCCAGTCGACACTCCTTTGGCCGCCTCGATACTGACCGTGAAGGCCGTACGATGCGGAGCCCGGTTGCCTTCGTCTTTGGTCATCAGCGGTAAACCCAGCCGGGAAATCTGATCGCTCGTCAGCGAAAGACAGATCAACCCGCGCGCCTCCAGCGCCATAAAGTTCACCATTTGCGGCGTGATGTAATCGGCGGCGACGATCAAGTCGCCTTCGTTCTCGCGATCCTCGTCATCGACCAGGATCACAGCTCTGCCGGATTTGATATCGTCTAAAATTTCGGGAATGGAGTTGAGACTCATGCTTCGAGCTCCATCTGCCGCACAAAAGCGCGCGCCATATTGTCGATTTCCAGATTCACCCGTTCACCCGCTTTCAACTGGCTTAGATTCGTGCGCTTTAATGTCTCCGGAATTAATCCGACCGTAAAAAAGTCGGCGGTCACTTGGTTAATCGTGAGGCTAACGCCATTCACGGCGACGCTGCCCTTGGCCCAAAAATAGGGGCGGAATTCCTCGGGAATTTCGATCGCGAGCTTCAAGCTTTCTCCTTGCTTCTCCGCCACGACCACACGTGCACTCATGTCCACATGGCCGGTCACGAGATGACCATGAATACGGTCCATCAAGCGAAGTGAACGCTCGAGATTCACAACCCGATTTAAGACCCCTTCCGGAGTCCAGCCGGTTATTCGCAAAGTCTCAGGCCCGAGTGAAAAGGTCATTGAGGCGCTATCGTACGCCTCCACGGTGAGGCACACGCCATCCACCGCGATGCTGTCGCCGACCTTTAAATCGTTGAATTCTATTGGCTTTTTTACAGTGAGAGTCATCAGGCCAGGGCGCGCCTGTACATCCATGATGGAACTGTGAGCTTCAACGATTCCGGAAAACATACAACCCTTTGCGAGATTAGCGGCACGCTATCCGCAGTATTCGTGTGCGTCAAGTAAGGGTTATCAAAGAGAATTCTTGCCATTAGCGGCCCCTTTTTTTTGGCGATCAGGGCCGCTTTAAACGGGGTTTGAATTGAGGCTTTAGGCGAACTCCAACTTCTCGCCTTTGAGCGAAACTTTAACCGTATCTCCGGGTTTGACCGTGTGATCCAGAATCTTCTTAGCCAGCGGATTGAGTAACTCCTGCTGGATCACGCGTTTTAGGGGCCGGGCACCGTAAATCGGATCAAAGCCCTTATGACCGAGCCACTTGACCGCGGTTTTCGCAATATCGAGTTTGATCCGTTTCTCAGCCAGACGCCGCTCTACGGCCGCGATTTGCACCTGCACGATATCCTGTAGCTGCTCCTCGGTTAAGGGATCGAAGATCACGGTCTCGTCGATGCGATTCAGGAACTCGGGGCGGAAGTGCGAACGAAGCGCGTCCATTACGGCCGTTTCCTTCTGAATCTTCGACATCTTCTCGTCGATGATGGCTTGCGAACCCACGTTCGAAGTCATGATCAGAATCGAGTTTTTAAAATCCACGGTACGGCCCTGACCGTCGGTCAGGCGACCGTCGTCGAGAACTTGCAATAGAACGTTGAACACTTCCGGATGGGCCTTCTCGATTTCATCGAGCAACACCACGCTATAGGGCCGGCGGCGGACGCGTTCGGTCAGCTGGCCGCCCTCCTCGTAACCCACGTAGCCGGGAGGCGCGCCAATCAAGCGGCTCACGGAGTGCTTCTCCATGTACTCGCTCATATCAATGCGGAGCACGGCTTCCTCGGTGTCGAACAGGAATTCCGCCAGTGCCTTCGCGGTTTCGGTTTTGCCGACTCCGGTCGGACCTAAGAAAATAAAGCTGCCTATGGGGCGATTGGGGTCCGCAATCTCGGCGCGTGCGCGGCGAATCGCGTCGGACACGGCTTCGAGTGCGTGCGACTGCCCCTTTACGCGGCGGCGCAGATGTTCTTCGAGCCGGAGCAGTTTCTCTGTTTCGCTCTCGAGCATTTTCTGAACCGGAATTCCGGTCCACTTGGCCACAACTTCGCCGATCTCTTCGGGACCGACTTCCTCTTTGAGCATCCGGTTCTTGCGCTTTTGCACGGTCTCTTCAAGCGTGCTCAGGCGTTTCTCTGTTTCCGGCAGTTTTCCGTATTTGAGCTCGGCCGCTTTACCGAGGTTGCCCTCGCGCTCGGCCCGCTCGATTTCCACCTTCATGCTCTCGAGAGACTGCTTGGTCTGCTTGAGCTGCGTGATCTCGCCCTTCTCTTCGTCCCACTGCTTGCGCAAAATCTTGCCCTTGCCTTCGAGATCGTCGATTTCCTTTTCGACTTGAGCGAGTCGCTCGCGCGCATGCTGGTCTTTTTCCTTTAGTAGAGCTTCACGTTCGATTTGCAATTGCATGACCTTGCGCTGGATTTCGTCGATCACCGTGGGCACGCTATTCGCCTCGATGCTCAATCTCGACGCGGCTTCGTCCATCAGATCAATGGCCTTATCGGGAAGAAAACGGTTGGTGATGTAGCGGTGTGAAAGTTTGACCGCCGAAACCAGGGCAGCGTCCGTGATGCGCACGCCATGGTGGACTTCGTATTTTTCTTTGAGACCGCGCATAATGGTGATGGCATCATTGATACTGGGTTCGCCCACCAGTGTGGTTTGAAAGCGGCGCTCAAGGGCTTTGTCCTTCTCGATATATTCGCGGTACTCGTCGAGAGTGGTGGCGCCGATACAGCGCAGTTCGCCTCGCGCAAGCGCGGGTTTTAGAATTTGCCCCGCGTCCATAGCGCCATCGGTTTTACCTGCGCCGACTAGCGTGTGAATTTCGTCGATAAAGAGAATGATTTCGCCATTGCTCGACGTGACCTCTTTGATCACAGCCTTTAGGCGATCTTCAAACTCACCGCGATACTTGGAACCGGCCACCATGGAGCCCAGATCGAGCGCCATCAGTTTTTTTCCGAGCAGAATCTCCGGCACGTCACGATTGGTGATGCGAACGGCAAGACCTTCCACGATCGCGGTTTTGCCAACTCCGGGCTCCCCAATCAGGACCGGATTGTTCTTTGTGCGTCGGCTGAGGACCTGAATCACACGGCGAATTTCTTCCTCACGACCGACCACGGGATCCAGTTTTCCCTGCTCGGCGAGTTCGGTCAGATCGCGGGCATATTTTTTAAGAACATCGAATTTGTTTTCGGGATTGTCGTCGGTGACTTTGCTATTCCCGCGGATCTCCTGCAGGGCCGTTTGAAATGAGTTTAAGCTCACCCGGGCTTTCTCAAAAATCTTCTGGATCTCCGGCGCTCCCCCTTTTAGGGCGGCTATCAGGAAGTGCTCGGTTGAAATAAAGCTGTCACCAAAAGCGCGTGCAACCCTTTCGCTGTCTTGGAAGAGCTTTTGTAAACCTGCACTCGGCACCAGGCGAACTCCACTGCCCGTTATGGTAGGCAGAGTTTGCAGTCGCCGTTCGAGGTCCTGCACGATCGGGTTTACGGGGATATGCATGCGGTCCAAAACCCGGGGCACGATTCCGTCGGCTTGGCGAAGGATCTCGGCGATCAGGTGCTCGGATTCCACCGCCGAATTGTTATGTTTTTCCGCCAGGGCGGCCGCGGCTTGCATGGCTTCCTGACTTTTTAGCGTCATTTTATCGATTTCACTCATATGTCTTGACCTCAGTTGGAGCTGAATTAAATCTGAGGCCCTTTATGGGAAAGTCAATGCGACAGCCAACCAAACCCCTCGTGCGCCGAAGCGTCATAATGGATCCTATTCATCCTAAGGATTTCAGGGAGTTGGATATTATATATGCCTGCGAGCAATGCTCGCATTTCGCGCCCGGAACGCAGACTTGCACGATCGGCTATGACGCCTCCAAACACCTGCGCGAAGTTCAATTGAAGAGCTATGAGCTTTTGGGGCGAGTGGCCTTCTGCCGGTTTTCGGAAATTGATTAGATAAAAGGGAATGGACGGATCATTCGCGCCGTCGTCCGATCTTCGGATTAAAAAATCACCGATTGTAGCCCCGTTTCAGCTCACTCACTGGCCCACCTTTGCATTGGTCTTCCGCCAGGAGGTCCATATGCATTTTATTAGCAATGAGAGTCGGCTTGAGGCTCTAGAAATCAGCGTCTTCAAACATTTTGGCGAAGTCGACATCGACGAGTCCGACGGCACTGAGCGAGTGACCGAAATGTTCGAAGTCGGGGCGATCGGTCGCGATGCGATAACATTGGTTCATCTATTTAACGATGAAATATTTCGGCCCGTGCACATCCCCCAGGACGTGAAGCTCTGTCTACGCCGACGAGATATTTTCTTAATGACTCTGGCCAAACACGATGGGATTTGGCGGGCCGAGTTTATGATGGGTCCCTACGAGCAGCAAACATGGGAGGAGACAGCCCCGATCTAAAATGGTCAAAGGGAACTTGGCGTGGGCCAAGTTCCCTTGTGACTCTACCGCAAATAGGTAAACGTCCTATGTGCTCAATTTAAGACAATGTCCTGTTGACCACTTCGGCAAAATGGCGGCTTGATTGATGGAATGTTTCTTGAACCGAGCTTTGTTCATATCATTCTGATACTTTTCATTCTGACTCTCGCCGTCGCTCTTTTCGCGGGATGGTGGACGCGGCGGCGGCTGAAGCCGTTTGAACTGACCACGGATTCCGCGCAGGTCGGCGACTGGTTGATCCGCTACCACCAATCGGGCCGCGGCCCCCATCTCCTCCTGCTGCACGGAATTGGCGCCAACCTATATTGTTGGCGTTGGCTGATTCCCCTGCTCGCTGAGAATTTTAAAGTGACGGCGCTGGATCTCCCCGGTTTCGGCGGCAGCTCCAAACCTAAATCCGCGTCCTACGGCCTCGACGACCAGTGCGAAAGGCTGGAAGAGTTCCTGGACAAGATGAACATCCGGCAGACTTACGTGGTCGGCAACTCCATGGGCGGCAACATCGCCCTTTGGCTGGCGCGCACGTTTCCATCACGCGTGCTGGGCGTCGGAGTGATCGCTCCCGCGACAAGCCCACGGCTCGTACCCTTCAATCTGCAGAAGTGGCTTTGGCTATCCGGCGCGGCGTCTTTGGTCCTGACCCGCACCGCAATCCGTTGGGCCCACCGTCGCACGGTCTCGCGCAAAGATCGAGTCGACCAGGTCCGGATCGAAGAGACTTTCCGCACCTACGGCCGCCAGCCCGACGCCGTCCGCTCCTTCATGCGCGCCACAGAGGCGATCCGCGACCCACGGCTGCCGCACGACCTCAAGCACATCCAAACTAAAGTGCTCCTACTGTGGGGTTCGCACGACAGACTGGTGTCAAAAAAGGTAATCGCCGAGCTGGAATCCGCTCTACAAGCCTCGGACAGCCATGTTCATGAGGGCGGAGGGCACCATTTACAAGAAGACGAGCCCGAGTGGGTGCGCCAGAAGATCGTCGAGTTTTTCACTGCGAAAACCTAGCTCAACGGCTAAACAGACCCGACTTACCTCCCTAGTACCTTCATCCCTTTCTCGACGAAGAGCACTCCACCTAAGGGCCAATCTTGCACGAGCAAAGTCCAATTTAGACCTTAACCCCGTCAAGAATCCGATGCCGATCCCGAACTGTTATGCGTGAGTGAGAACAGGAGTACACATTCAGTTCCTGTCTTCACGATGGAAAAAGCTGAATGCAACAACGGACTAGAGAGCATGGTACCTCTAGCACTTCGAATGAAAGGGAGGATCAAGGACGACGAACTTGTCGTACATGGAAAACTGAGTGAGAGGTAAGTTTTATACGTACCCTTAAAAAAATCGGCCTGGATGCCGGACCCTCAAGCAAATAACTGCGCGGGGAAAAAACACAAGGAGGTAATTCGAAATGAAATTTAATGGAGGATAACTACAATGGGAATGCGAGTAAGTACAAACATCGCTGCCGTTAATGCTCAGAGAAATCTGTTGGGCAGCCAAATGAACATCCAAGACAGCTTGTCAAAGCTGGCTTCGGGTTCACGAATCAACAAAGCCGCTGACGATGCCGCTGGTCTCGCGATCAGTGAAAATTTGAAGGGGCAAATCCGCTCGACCCGTCAGGCGAACCGAAACGCCAACGACGGTATCTCGATGGTGCAAACCGCTGAGGGTGGATTAAACGAAATCGGCAACATCATCGTCCGTATGCGCGAACTGGGCATCCAGGCCGCTTCCGACACGGTGTCGAATCTCGAGCGCGGTTTCGTAGACAAAGAAATTCAACAGTTGAAAAACGAGATGCAACGTATCGCCTCGGCCACCACTTGGGGCAAGACGAAGCTGCTCGACGGCTCCACTCCAACCTTCGACTTCCAAGTCGGCATCTACAATGACGAATTCGACGATCGCATCAGCTTTGATGCCTCGGTGAACGTCGCCACTTTGGACGCTCTGGGCCTTTCTGGAATGGATTACAACGAGAAACTCGGCGCTCAGGAATCCCTGTCTCTTCTGGATGCCGCTCAAGAGAAAGTGAACGGAATGCGCGCCAATCTCGGTGCCCTCCAAAACCGCTTGCTCTCGACCGTGCAAAACCTCGGTGTCTTCGAAGAGAATATGGCTGCCGCCAATAGCCGTATCCGGGACACGGACATGGCCAACTCGTCCTCGGAGCTGACGCGTAATACGATCATGCTCCAGGCTTCGACCGCCGCCCTGGCGCAGGCCAATCAGACGAGCTCGGTCGCCCTCAAATTGATCGGTTAATAGCATAAATTTTGATTGAGGCTGGATTCACCTTCGGCCTCAATTAACTCTGAAACCCGGCTCCTCTCAGCCGGGTTTCCTTTTTCTCCCCACCTAATGCTATGCGCCATTGGGCCTTTCCCCTTCACACTCCACAATTTAATGGCATAAAACTGAGTGGTACTCGCGACTTTGATCGCAGGAAATAAAAAAACGGGAGTTTCTCGAATGGCTAAGGCTAAGAAAAAAGCGAAAAAGACGATGAAGAAAACCGCCAAAAAAGGCGCGAAAAAGACCACAAAAAAGGCCGCGAAGAAAATCGCGAAGCCCGCTAAAAAAGCGGGCAAGAAAATGTTGGCCAAAAAGGTCACCGGCAAGAAACTGACAACCAAAAAAGCCGCTCCGAAAAAGGCCGCGAAAAAATCGCCGACTCCCAAAAAAGCAAAAACCTCGACAGCCGCCTCTCTGGGCGCTGGGGCAGTGGGTGGAGCTTTGGGTGGCGCCTTCGGCTCGACCATGGGTCAGACCGAGGAAACCATGGATTTTGAGAGCATGTCCGAAACCGTCGCCGGAGATGACGATATGGATTCCGTGGAAGACGATAACCTCGCCGAGACTGAAGTTGAGCCGTTTGACGACGCCGATGACTTGGACGATGAAGTGGGAAGCGACGACGACGAAGGTTACTTCTAGTCGAACTCGAACCGTTCCATTGAAGACTGCTAAAAACCCCGCCGCAAGCGGGGTTTTTTGTTTATACTGACTTTACATCAATGGAGGCCACCCGCATGAAATCCCATTTCGCCCTTGCGACCCTGATTTTTGCACTCACCGCATGTTCGAGTTCCGCACCTGTCCCTAGCGAAAGCCAAGACGGCACAGCATCCGTAACTCATGAGAAGTCCTCCACCACGAAAGGCTCCGGGTCAGTCAAATCCACGGCTCCGACCGCCATCAAGCCCATGAAATGCACCTACGATACGGACTGCATGGTGCAGAATTCCTGTTTAAATGAAAAGTGCAAGTTGACCGGAACCGAGTGCCGATTCCGTAGCGACTGCCCGTCTCCACGCGGAACCTGCGTAAACAAAATGTGCCATTTCAATTAAAGACTAAAATTCGTAGTTCCAGGCGGCCGACCACAGGTTGGTCGCCCACATTTTTTGGTGGGTTAACGCAAAATCTACGGAAGAGTCTTTGCTCACGCGCTGAACGTAATGGAAACCCACTCCCACTGAGAATGCCTTGTCGCCGGCCTCCAGACCTGAGCCTGGGTTGAAATTCCACTGAATTTTCCTGTACACAACCGGCAACATGATCCCGACCCGGGACACTGGACTGGTACGATAGATCAATCCGGGCTTCAGCGTGAGCAGAATCCAGGATTGATTGTCGAGCCGGTCCGTAATGGCGGGTTGATCGCCCTGTCCTTTTAGCGTTCCGTAGCCGAGTTCAAAACCGTAGTACTCCTGCCAATAGGAATTGGACCGGGTTCGGTTATAAGCCCCTTGAAAATTTAAACCTTTGAATTGAGTTTGCATTTTGGCGGTGCTGCCCGGCCGCTTCAGTTCCACGGCTTCCTGCCAGAGGAGAAGTCCCACGCCGGAACTCCAATAAGGTCGGCGGACTCTGCTCGCACCGGCGGAAGGCGTAGAAGAGGATCCTTCGGACGGTGCCACCTCTGGGGTTGCCCCTGAATCAGTTGCCTCGGCTGGCGGCTCTTGAGCCTTCTGAATATTGGCACCGGCGCTCGGCTTAACCCTCTTCCGCTTGGTTTTTCTCGGTTGGGCCGAGGCCAGAGTTGGCAGCAGTCCGATCAATATAATGTAGTGCCACCACTTCATCTTCATTCTTACAACGCGATATGGAGCTGCGAGAGCACCAACCACGACTCCTTCTGCACTTCCGTATTGTCGGTAAACTGTCGGCCGTTTTCGAGTTCGAACCGCCATTCAAATCGCTGGCGTGGCCACACTATAAAGCCGGCCCCTGTTCTCAGGTTGTCCGGTCGATTGCCCTGCATGCGATCTTTAAAAATCTGCGCGGCCATGAATACATGAAAACCACGCACGATCCGCTGGGTGGCTTCGGAATAAAGATAGTACCCGTTTTTCGCTTCGCCACTCTTAGGTTTATCCTGTAGCAGCCCTACTTCGCCGATTACCGCGGCACCGTATCCAAAACCATAGCGGCCAAAAACGCCAAGCCGGGCGTTGCCCACATATTTGTTGGTCGAATAGAGCAAAGAGCTTCCGACTCGAAACGCCTCTTTGACCTCATGCTCATAAGTAAACGAGGCGCCCATCTGCCGAACATCCGCATCTTGATAAAAGTTGCCCCCGAAAGCATTGATCGTGAATTCCCACGTCGGCTGAATGTAATGAGCGACGACCCCATGTGACTGATCGTTCTGAGCCAGGCCCAACTTCTGCCGACTATAGGCCGTATGATTGACATGACGGATACCATAAACTTTGTCGAGAAAGCCGAAGTAAAGCCAAAGATTTTCACCCGAAAGCATGCGGAAATAATGCTCTCGCGAAATCCACTCCGGCACCGTTTGCGCGCCTGGTGATTGCAGCCGCTGGGGCTTAGGCACATATCCGATCGAGCCGACAAAAATATACTTTTGATCGCGGTTGAATATGAGCGCGAGGTTGGCATCCGCCTGCATTGTGATGTAGCGAGTATTGGCACCGCTAGAGGGCGGATTCGGCTGATACACTAACTCCCGGGCCTTGAAGCCGGGTCTTAACCACCAAGGGAGTTTGCGTGAGCCGAATAGTCCAGAGGCTTCACCTAGCTCCTCATCGCTCTTGCCCGAGGCGAAAGCCTTGCCCGCGATTTCCGCGGCCCACAGGGCTCGACCGTAATCATTGAGCGGGCCGTTGCCGTGTCCATTAAAATGACAGGTCAGGCACGAGGCGTATTTATAACCAATAAACTGGGGGTAGGCCGATGCCAGCTGGGGCAATGAGAGTAGTACTAAGATGAGAATCAGTGGCATCGAATTCAAAGTCTAGCTACAATAAATATCGGGTCAAGGTTAATGGGGGGACTAAATGTATTTGCCAAAATTTTTTACAGCGATCGTTTTAGCGCTCAGTATTTCACAGGCGCGCGCCTCCGCGGGAGAAGTGGCCGTGGACGTCACGCTCAGCCCCGCAGGTAGTTTTAAGGCCGAAACCAAGAGGGTTTCCGGTACTGCCCACAAGACGGCCGATGGCGTGATTGCGGAGAATGTCGTCATCGACGCAACGACTCTTAAAACCGGCGTCTCACTACGAGACAGCCACTTAAAAAAGCGTTTATTGACGGAAAAGTTTCCCCAGATCAAGCTGATCAAAGCCGTCGGCAAAGATGGCAAGGGTAAAGGCCTTATTAACATCATGGGGACCAAAAAGAATGTTGAGGGCACTTACACCGTTGAGAATAACAATTTGAACGCTCAGTTTAAAATGAAGCTCTCAGACCTTAAAATCACAGATGTGAATTATATGGGCATCGGAGTAAAGGATGAAGTGACGATAAATGTCAGCATCCCGCTAACTGAGGCTCCCGCCCGCTCGACCGCGAGCCGCAAGAAAACGGCAAGGAAGTAAGCTTTGATGTTCTGGCAGAAAACGGCATTGATCGCCCTCATCCTGACTCTCACCGCCTGTCTGCAAACGGAGAACTCCAGCTCTCTGGACGCGGCGATGTACGGAGGCGTGGGGGGCACGCCCGAGTTTCAGGCTGCCCGCACGGTAATGAGCCAAAGCTGCAACGGTTGCCATGCCTATCACACTCAAACTGAAGCCCAACTGATCGCGGCGGGCTTGATTGTGGCGGCCGACCCCGAAGCGTCGCAAATCTATTACCGCCTTGTCGGCTCGACCGGCATCGAGGGGCCTAAAGATATGCCGCAAGGCGGAGCCTTAAGTTCAAGCGACGCCGAAGTCATCGCGGCTTGGATCGAAAATCTGACACCTTAGTTATTTTCGCGGTCGGGGCTGGCAGTGGGTAAAGGGTCGGCCCACAAACTCATAGCGGCGCAAGCGCTCTGGCATTCCGGCGAACTTTAAAACGATCGCTCTCGTTGCGACAGTGAAACAAAGCGCCTCTCCATCGACACTTTGCTTGAAACTAAAGAAGGCATATCCGCGCGCCGGAATTTTAGAATCCACACCGGTCACCACCGCAAACCCGTCAAACTGCAGGACCCAACCTTCCGAAAAATATCGGAGTGGATTGTAACTCCAACGCACGAACGTATTGGGATTCGCGTCTTCGCGGTCGATAAAGAGGGTAATTTTAGACTTCGTCTCTTCATCGACGGAATTTTCAACCGCTGTCGCCGCCAAATCCTTGCGCAGATCGGCTAGATTCTCGGCCTCAGCCGTATACATGCCAAAAAAAACTGGCGCCACGAGCGCCAGTTTTACAATCCAGTTTCGGAATGTCGTCACGATGCCTACTTGACTGCAGGCTTGGAGTGAACGGCGTATTTTTCGAATTCGCCGTACTCATGCAGTTTATTGTAAAGCGTCTTGATCGTGATGCCGAGAGCGTTCGCGGCCTGAGTCTTGTTGCCGTCGAAGTAGTTCAGAGCCTTCAAGATATAGCGCTTTTCCAATTCATGCAGAGTCATCGTGGGATCATAATCGTCAATCACGACTTTGTGGTCGGGATTGCGGATATGGTCCGGCAGATCGCCCGGCATAATGACGTGGCCTTCCGACAGAATCTGCAGGCGTTCGCAAACGTTCTGCAACTCGCGGATGTTACCCGGCCAGTCGTACTTCATCATGATCTTCATCGAATCTTCCGACATCTGACGGCCGCGGTTCAGGAAACCGGCGGTGTTGGTGCTCAGGAAGTGCTCAATCAGCGAAGGAATATCTTCCTTACGGCGACGAAGCGGCGGTGAGTGAACCATGATTGTGTTGATGCGATAGAAGAGATCTTCGCGGAAGTTGCCGCGTAAAACTTCTTTATCCAATTCTTTATTAGTGGCGCTGATCAGGCGGATATCGACGCGGATCGGGTCTTTACCACCCACGCGATAGATTTCGCCTTCCTGAAGAAAGCGCAAGAGCTTGGCTTGAATACCGGGGGTCAGTTCTCCGATTTCATCGAGGAACAGAGTGCCGCCGTTGGCGACTTCAGCGAGACCGATCTTACGGGAATAGGCGCCGGTAAAGGCTCCCTTCTCGTGACCGAAGAGCTCACTCTCCAGCAGAGTCTCGCGCAATGCGCCGCAGTTGATCGCGACGAAAGGCTTGTGCCGGCGATTCGAACGCTCGTGAATCGCATTGGCGACAAGCTCTTTACCGGTACCGCTCTCACCTAATATGAGAACAGTGGCGTTGCTTGGAGCCACGCGGTCCACCATACGCATCAACTGGCGCATGACTTCCGACTTATAGACTATCCGTTTATTTTCAATACTCGAGGGGGGACCCCCTTGAGGATTAGCGGTGGGAAGGCTGGTGGTCTCTCCATCAAAGTGAGACGATTTATCCATACCCGACATACGTACAACCCCTTCTTGGTTTACTGTTGTTTCAGCCTCCCCCCGGTTCTGCTACAACGTAGTGCGTCTTAACTCGACACGCCGTTCTAACAGATGCTGAAATGATATGCAAGTCTTTTTTGCACGGCGCTATGTAGTTAATCTACCCTTAAAGGAGAGCCCCACATTGTCACCCCAAGAGCGACCAAAATTGGCCTCCCTTGCGCTTAAGTATCTGAAATTCCTAAGCGAGCAGCGGACTGCAAGTCATCACACATCCAAGTCTTATGCCAGCGATGTTGCGCAGTTCCTCGCTCCAATAGGAGTTCAAAAGATTTTATACACCTCTCTAACTCCGGTTAGTTCTTTCCAAGTCATTGCGAAAGAAAGCCAGGCTATTTCAGACACATGCAGTGAAAATCTTTTGCTCCGCTTAATTACCGAAGCCCAAGCGCGATGGTCGTCGTTGAGTCCGGCCTCGCGCAATCGCAAATGGGCCTGCATTCGGGGGTTTCTGAAGTGGCTCAAAGATCAAAAGTTCATAACTGAAAATTTGGATCTTCGGATCTATTCAGCCAAGGTGCCGCTGAAACTGGCGCACTTCATCTCAGTCGACGAGGCCATCGCCCTCGTGAATAGCCTGCCCTCGAGCCGCGAGAAGGCCTTAGTGCTTTTACTATACGGCGGAGGTTTGAGGGTCTCGGAGGCATGCGGCCTTTTGTGGCGGGATTTGGTCGCGGAATCGCGCTCGCTCCGGGTGCGAGGAAAGGGCGGCCGGGAGAGGCTGGTGACTCTGCCCGATTCGTGTTGGAAGCAGATTCAGCGCTTGCCGCGCACGGGTGATTTTGTTCTGGGAGGAGATTCAGCGCTCTCGACTCGGAAGGCCTACGATTGGGTGCGCGAGGCCGGAGCGCGAGCCGGGCTGCTCCGACCGCTTCATCCCCATGCCTTGCGCCACTCCTTTGCCACTCATCTGCTCACTTCGGGGGCGGACTTACGGGTCTTACAGGAACTTCTGGGGCATCAATCCTTGTCGGCCACGCAGAAGTACACGCACTTGAGCATCGATCATTTGGCCCGATCGCTTGAAAAACATCACCCGCTCTCGGCGTCAAAGCTCAAAAAGCCCGAGGATCTGAAATAGACTCGCTCGATGTCTGAAAAAAAGGCCGTCCTTCTGGACCGCGACGGAACGCTAATTGTCGATATGGTTTACTTGAACGATCCGGAGCGGATTGAATATCTGCCCGGAGTATTTGAGGCGCTGCGCCTGTTGCGCGATCATGAGTATGTTTTTTGCGTGGCCACCAACCAGAGTGGTGTCGCCCGCGGTATTGTGGACGTGCGCAACCTGGATGAAATTCATCGACGGATTCAGGCAAAATTTTGTTCCGAGGGCGTGGATATTCTGTCGTTTCACTCGGCGCCCTATATGACCTCCTTCGATCATCCGATGCGCAAACCCAACGCAGGCATGTTGCTCGAGGCGGCCCGCTGGCATGGTGTGGATTTAGCGGCGTCGTGGATGGTGGGTGATCGCATGACCGACGTCGAAGCGGGCCATCGCGCCGGCTGCCGATCGGCACTGGTCGGTGTCATGGAGAGTCCGGAGAATTTTCACCACTTCCGTCCGCCGGAGGTGCATGCGCCGAATTTGCTGGATGTGGCGCGAGAGATTGTGGCGAGGAGCTAAAACAAACTCAGCTGATTCGGATCCGATTCCTGTTCCTCCTCTCCCATGCGAACCCCGAGACCAATTAGGCGTACGGGGTCGCCACGGCGGCTCCAGGCCTTGGTCAAAAGATTTTCGAAATCCGCCTGAGTTGGGAACCGGCGCGCCGACATCTCATGGGTCGTGCGCTTAAAGTCGTAGAACCGCAGCTTGACCACGAAACCTCGAATCTGGGATTCACCGCCGTTCTTTCGCATGCGCTTCTCCCAATCGGCGTAGAGTTCGGGCAGCTTTCTTAGGCATTGTTCCAACGACGTCAAATCTTGGCTGTAAGTTTCTTCAACCGTAAGCGATTTGCGCTGCCATTCCGTTTGCACTTCCCGGTTGTCGATTCCGCGCGCGAGATCGTACAGCCATTGCGCCCGCGAGCCGAACATACGCGCCAGCTCGGTCAACGACTTCTGCTGCACGTCCGCGCAGGTTTTTACACCCAGCTCGTGCATCCGCTTGGCCGTCACGGCGCCGACACCGTGAATCTTTTCGACCGGCAACTTTGCAACAAACTCGTCCACTTGATCGGGTCGGATCGTAAACTGGCCGTTTGGCTTTCGCCAATCGCTCGCGATCTTAGCTAGAAACTTGTTCCCCGCAATTCCGGCCGAAGCGGTCAGCTGCAGTTCGCTCTGGATGGCCGAGCGGATATCGCGGGCGATCTCAGTGGCATTGCCCACTCCCGAAACGTCGAGATAGGCTTCGTCGAGGGAAAGGGGTTCAATCTTCTCGGTGTAGCGGCGAAAAATCTCGCGCACCGCCGCCGATTCCTTTTTGTAGAGCGAAAAATTTGGTGGAACTAGAATGAGGTCGGGACAAAGCCGAGCCGCCCGCGCCGACGGCATTGCCGAGCGCACGCCGAATTTGCGAGCTTCATAGCTGGCTGTAGTCAAAACACCGCGGGAGTTGGCCGGCCCGCCCACCCCGAGAGGTTTGCCACGGAGTTCGGGCCGGTACTTGCACTCGACCGCGGCGTAGAAACAATCCATGTCGACATGGATGATCTTGCGCATGGGTTGTTATTGCACGCCTCGCGAGCGCTTGTATAGCGGCCAATGCAATCGTAAGAAAGTCTAGGAATGAGAATTCTCAATTCAAGAGTCCAGTGATTCAAGTTGGCTCAAAGATTGAGCTTTGATCCATTTATGCCGAAAAGCATAATGGACTTAAACCCCCGAGGGTAAATATATGAACGTAAGCTATAAGTGGGTTATTGGGTTTTGCATTGCTTTCTCTTTTTCATTCGCTGAGGCGCAGTCAGTTCACGGCGTGCTTCGCGTGGTGAAGGGAGATGTGCAAATCAAGTCGGCCAAAACCGGCCAAACCGCCCGCGCTCGAATGGGCGAAAAAGTGTTTCCAAAAGATACGGTGATCACCGCCAAAGACTCCCGCGCCAAAATCGTGATGGTGGACAATAACGAGATTAACGTTTCGCCGGAATCTCAGATCGAGATCCAAAACTATGAATACGATCCTGCATCCGGTAAGAAAGACGTTCTCTTGAATGTGATCTACGGTAAGGTTCGCTCGAAGGTTGAACAGAAATACGACGGCAAATCCTCCAAATTCCAAATCAAAACTCCCTCTGCGGTCGCGGGCGT